>JAYKHF010000111.1:0-18060 GCA_035285305.1 Leptolyngbya sp. | reverse complement strand
GTGTCGCTATGCAGACCGGAGGGAACATCCAGGCTCACCACGGGGGCCGGGTGGGCATTCACCGCCGCTACGATGTCCGCCAGTCCTCCTTCTAGGGGGCGTTCTAGGCCAAAGCCAAACAGGCCATCTATCCAGAGATCCACGGCCTCAAGATCCTGGCCATGGGGCAAGGTTGGGGAAATGGGCACCCCCAGGGCACGGACATAGCGCCGGTGACTGGCGGTCAGATCCTTGTGGCGCTCGGTGGGATCCACCACCCCCACGGCATAGCCCCGCTGGGCCATTTCCCGCGCCACCCCCAGGGCATCACCACCGTTGTGCCCAGGGCCAACCAGCACCACCACCTGGGGGTAGGTGGCCCTGGGGTAGGCCGCTATGACCCAGGCTACAATCCGCTGGACAACCTTTTCCATCAGCGCCGCCACGGGCATCCCTGCCTCAAACAGGGCGGTTTCGATGGCCCGCATGGTGGCCGCCGTGACCACCCAATCGGGCGATCCGGCGGCATAACAATCAACCGAGGCGGAGGAAAACCCCATAGCCAGCCACGTTACCCTAGAAACCCTCGCCTAGCGCTGAAAGAAGACCCGGCTGCTGGCCAAGCCCGCATCTCGGAAAAAGTTGTTCCACTGGTTGGCCAAGCCTCGGTCGGCAAAGGGGCCAACGGCCACATGGGGGCCACGGGGCTCCGTCCGCATCTGCACCCGATCCGCCGGAGTGCCCAACTGCACCACCTGGGCACCGAGGGACTGAAGGTTGTTTGCCGAGGTGGGAATCACCACATAGTAGGGAGCGTTGGGGTTGGTCGGCGCAACGGCGGGGGCCACCGGGGAGGCCATCGCCGCGCTGTCGCCAGGGGACGGCATGGTGACGGGGTAGCTATTCGCGGGGCTCGCCGGGGCCGTATAGGACAACTGTTGACCAAATTCCACATGGCTAGATCCGGACGCACTGCCCGGGGGCATCGGGCTCGGCAGCGGTGAGGCGGTTCCCCCAGGGAGGGGCGGTAGGGTGCCAGAGGCCGCGTAGACGTTGCCAGGGACATCTAGGGTTTGGGCAAAAATCGGCTGGGCAGCAGGGGCAGCGCTCATCTGGGCAGGAATCCCTCGACTGCTCAGATCGTTAACCCGAGCCTGGGCATTCGCGGCATGGTTAAATCGCCCTGCCTGAATGACGGGTTGGCCCTGGAAGGTGGTCCGAAAGGCGGTGGGTTCCACCATTTGTACTTGGTATAGGGTCGCATCGCTGGCGTCATTCACAAACACCACAAACTGTTGACCACTGGGCTGGCTGCTGGTCGAAACCTGGGGCACGGGGCTGCTGGGCACCGGCACCACCCCAGCGGGAATGGGCGGCACAATGTCATAGCCCTGGGCCTGGGCGGCACCATGACCCACTCCAGCGACGAAGACCATCGCCGACAACAGCCCGAGGCCGACACCGCAGACACCAACGGACGGGGGGGCCATCGGGCTAAACCGACGGCTTCCTTGAACCAACCGGGAGTAACGCTGCATCATGATCACCACTCCTACCCATCACAAACATCACGCAGGACAGGATTAGGCTGGCTTCCCTACACCCTGGCCAAGTGGATATTAGCGCACATTTTCCCAAGCGAATCATTCCAGCCACGCCAATGACCACGCCACCCTAGGGAGGCTATCTGGGCCGCCCCCAGGGCCAACCAGAGGCTCGTTTTTCAGGGTTTTGCCCGGAAGGTGCCGCTACGGGATAGCCGCTGGACTCGGGGGATCCAGGGGCAGCAGCAAGCGGCTATGGATGCGGCCATCCTCCATCTGGGAGCAAGAAAACTCGCCGCCCAATTGGTCGAGGAGGGTTTTGCAGATGGCGAGGTGCAGTCCAGGGGGATCATCCAACTGGGATGGGGCTAGGGCATCGGCGGTGCCACTCGCCTTGAGTTCCTCCAGCAGGGCAGGACTACAGTCACCATGGTCAGTGATGGAAATTTCCAGCCAGTTCAGGGTGATCGTGCGGCACCAGAGATCAATGCGGCTGCCGACGGGGGCACGCTGGCAGGCGGTTCTTAACACCTCGTAGATCACCATCTCGAGCTTGGTGCTGTCTCCGGCAACCAGGGTGCCCCGATCCGTTTCGTTATGGACTTGAGACCACAGTTGGCGGCTTTCCAGAACGGGGGTCATGCGCTCCACCAGCCGATGGAGCAAGCTGACGAGGGGAATGGTCTGGGATCGATAGACCATCTGCCAACGCTCCCGATCAATCACATCGGCGACAGCCCCAAGGCGCTGCTGAAACTGGCGCAGATCCGGGGTATGACTATTCAGGTCGGCTAGGAGCTTCGTGACCTGGCGATGGAACGACTCTAGGTGTTGGTGTTTGTACCAGTTGAGATGTTCGAGATCCTGTCGTTGCTGGGTCAACATGGCCCCCAGGTGGAGATAGCGTCGGGACCAAGCCAGTTGGTTGATCAGGAGATTCACAATGGTGAGCTGATGCTGATTCCAGGATGAGGCGGCAGGGGCAACCACCACCAGGACTGCGGTGATGGCATGGCGGGGGTGGGTGCGCAGGGCCTTCACCAACAGGCGACTCCCCGTTGGGGCCAACAGCCAAGCTTGGGTAGCCGGGGTCAGTTCATGGGCGGGCAGCGTGAGGAGATCCTCCGCCTGACAGGCCCAATGGATCAGGGCATCGTCGGTGGGAATGGGAACCGCCATCTGCACCCAGGCACGGCCATCCCCACTCACCACCTGGGACACCTTAGCCTGGGACTCCCCCGGCAACCAAGCCACCAACAGGGCCACCGACCCACGCAGCCATTGCAGCACATATTCTAGGGTGGTCTGTTCCAGACGGTTGACCTCTAAGCTTTGGTGCAACGTTTGCAGGCCCCACTCTAGGGCTTCATAGGTGTCCTGCTGTTGAGCCATCTGGCGCTGAATCTGCCACTGGTGCAACATCACTCCAATCTGCCGCCCCACGGCCATCATGAGGGTTTGCTCGGCAGCCGTCCACTGGCGCGGCGTCTGATCGCTAACTATCACAATCCCCTCTAGGGCATGGCCTGGTGCCACACTACAGGCCATCACCGCCTGGGCACCCAGGTCTAGCAGATGGGGTCGCCACGCCATCAGTTTCAGGTCTTGGGGCAAGCTATCGATCACAACGGGCAGGGTACGATGCTCCAGCATTTGCTTGTCCACATCGTCGAGTTTTGGCCACAGGGCCAGGATCGGTGCGGGACGCTGGGATTGCCCGTGAAAGCACAGATCGTAGGCCTGTCCCTCGGCGTTCAGCCGCAACACAAACAGTTGCTGAATGCCCAGGTGATCTCGCAGCTTCGTGAAACAGGTTTGTAGGGCTTGGTGCCAGTCTCGATCATGGCGAATCCCCTGCATCGCCTTGGCCGCTAAGTCCTGTTCAATTTGGCTATGGCGATCCGTTTCCTGGCTGGTGGCCCCAGGGACCACTAAGCTCAGTAGGCCCGCCATCGCCATTAAAAGCTGCTTGTCGGTCTCCTGCCATAGGCGAGGGCGGCTTTCCTCCACCCACACAAACCCGACCACTTCCGTCCCCCGAGTAATGGGGGCGACCATCACCGCCTGGGCCTGAAGTTGCTGCATCAGACGCTGGGGAATCACCGCATGGAGCGTACCTTGGCTCTCCCCCACCACCACCAAGGAATCGTGGCACAGCGCTTGGTATAGACTGCGGAGGTCGGCCACAGGGAGTTTCAGGCCGGGATGCCGCCCCTGGGAGGCCGTAGCCGGGGAAGCATGGCGCTGCCAAAAGTAGTTTCCCTTAGGTTCTAGCCAAAACACGCGGGTACGAGTCGCCCCTAGGAATCGCTGGGTTTCCCGCACCACCTCTTGGAGTTGGCTGTCGAGATCCGCCAACTCCCTCAGCCGCCCCAGGGTCGCGATCAGGGGTTGATCAATACGTTTGACCTGTTGCCGCTGTTGTTCGGCGGCAAACTGGTGCAAGACCTCTGCCAAGGATCCGTTCACAATGGCCAGATAGGAGAGTTCCCCTGTGGATAGGGTCACTCCCCAGCGCTGGGAGGCCATCACCAACAGTCCAAAGCAGGTTTCCTGCCGCTTAATGGGGTATACCACGGCGCTTTGGAGGGCAAACGGCTGGGCGATGCGGCCCCACTCCCCGGCCCGAGGCTCGGCCTGCAAATTAGCCACCATCACCGGACGCTTCTGGATTATAGTCTGCTCCATCAGATCGCCTGGGGTGATCGGCAGGGTGGTCCGGATAGGCGGCATCGCCTCTGGGCAATGGTAGCCATGGGTCGTCACCCGGTGGGATCCAGCCTCGTAGCGCCCCATCCAGACCACCTCAAAGGCCAGGATCTGGTGCAAATGATTCAGCGCCAGGGTGAGGGCATCGGCGACGGTGGGTGCCATCCGAAGCGCCCTCAGGATCCGGGCTAGGGCGATCATTTGTTGGTCATGGCGGGATTCTGGGGGCTGCAACTGCGCCATAGCAAGGGGGGAACTCCTCAGAGGCTAATTCGGGTACTGATGCGGGGGCTCATTCAAAGGATTTAAAGGATTTATAAGGATTTAACAAAAGGTTGAACCAAAGATTTCATGCGACCTATCTCATCTCAAGCAACAGCCAGTTTCATCCCCCTAACTCGGGGCTATTTCCCTCCAGATCTGTGGATTCGAGGTTTTTACCAGCCCGATCCCAGACAGGGAAAGGGTTGCTTTACCTTCATTTTTAGGTATCTTTAATTATTCTACGCGGTGCCTCCCAGCCCTTCAGGAGATCGATCTCAGCCAGTTGAGGTTCTGTCTATTCAAGCGGCTAAAGGCCATCGCCGACCAGCATCTTAGAGATATCGCTTTAGAGATATCGTTACCCGATACGACAGCACGGGCGATACAACACTTGTCGCCGCAAAACTCTCAACAGGAAAGGTGGTAGCCGTGGGTATCCAACTTCAACGCAATGGCATGATAGCCCTGGTGATCTCGGGGTTAGGGGTGCTGGGGTCAACAGCCGCGATCGCCCAGACCGCTAACTTTTCCCCCCTCCTGCTATCGAGCCATCAGCCCAGGGCCACCACCACCGGCACGACAGCGGCCATCTTTTCCATGACAAACACCGCCATGCGCGATCAGCAGGGGGTAATCTGTGTCGGGTTTGCCGATACCAGTCCGAGCCACATCCTGACCCTTCAGGATGCCATGTCCCAGCTTACGATTCAGGTCAACAGCGGCGGCAACGACACCACCCTGTTGCTGCAAGGCCCCACCGACGACCTGGTTCACTGTGGCGAAGATACCAGCCGTCGGAACCTCGATGCCCAAATTCAGGCCCAAAATCTACCGGCGGGCACCTATCGCCTCTGGGTCGGTTCCCACGTCCAAGGGCAACGAATCAACTATTCCCTCAGCGTTGGCCCTTAGCCCTTTGCACCCTATCGAGGATCATCAATCCCACGCTAGGATATTAGTGCCCTTGCTGATTTTTCTGAAACCCTGTGCTTAAAACTCTGGTTGCAGATTTTCGTGTCGTCTTTGATCGCGATCCCGCTGCCCGCAACTGGCTAGAGGTGATCACCTCCTATCCCGGCTTCCACGCCCTAGCGATGCATCGGTTTAGCCACTGGCTGTGGACCCTCGGCATTCCGGTGATTCCTCGGCTGCTCTCTCACCTAGCGCGCTTCCTCACAGGGATTGAAATTCATCCTGGGGCCACCATTGGCCGAGGGGTGTTTATTGATCACGGCATGGGTGTCGTCATTGGCGAGACCGCCATCGTTGGCGATTACGCCCTCATCTACCAAGGGGTGACCCTGGGGGGCACCGGCAAAGAAAGCGGCAAGCGTCATCCCACCCTCGGGGAAAACGTGGTCGTTGGGGCTGGGGCCAAGGTGCTGGGCAATATCCAGATTGGCAACAATGTGCGAATTGGGGCCGGGTCCGTGGTGTTACGGGAAGTCCCCTCCGATTGCACCGTGGTGGGGGTGCCTGGTCGCGTGGTTTATCGCTCCGGCGAGCGGGTAGAACCCCTGGATCACGGGCGTCTCCCCGATTCCGAAGCCCAGGTTATCCGCGCCCTCGTAGACCGCATTGAAGCCCTAGAGCGGGAGGTGCAGGCAATCAACCAGGCCGCTGCGCCGACCCTAGAGCACGAACTGGCCACCGTGGTCGCCGCAAACCGTGGAGATCGGGTGGTCTGCCGCCTCCAAGATCGCACCATCGACGAATTCTTCGACGGCGCTGGCATTTAGACCACCTGGGATCAGGTGGGGAGTGCCGGATGAGCCATGTCCTCCCCACCCGGTATCTAGCCGAGAATCTGATCATCCAAGCTGAAATCGACCTCGGCCTTATCCTTGCCTGTGGCCAAATAGTCGTGCTGGAAGGAGTCCTTCAGCCCAGTGACGAGGTCAAACTTCGGAGCCCAGCCTAGTTCGGCCTGGGCTTTGTCGATGGCGGTGAAGAAGTGCTGCACCCGCATGGGGAAGGCTTTGGCTTTACCGAAATCGAAGGCCTTGGGATCGTAGTGAACAATCTCCAGGTCGGCGGGATCTTTTCCGGCGGCTTGGGCGCAGGCGCGGGCTAGGCCATCAAAGGTAACGGCTTTTTCGCCGGAGATGTTGTAGATCTGGCCAATGGCCGTGTCATTGCCGAGGACGGCAACCATCGCCTCCGCCAAATCCTGCCCATGCCCCAACTGGGTCAGATGCATCCCATTGCCGGGGATGGGAATCGGACGATTGCGGACAATCCGGTCAAAGAACCAGGCTTCGAGGGGGTTATAGTTTTGGGGGCCATAGATATAGACCGGACGCACCGAGGTAAAGGGCACGCCCTGGGCTTGGAGGTAGGTTTCGGTTTCAAACTTGCCCTTGTGGCGGCTTTTCGGATCGACGGCGTCCCCCTCAATGTGGGGCATTTGGTCGGACTTGAGGTACACCCCAGCGGAACTCACGTAGACAAAATGCTTGACCTGATTGCCAAAGAGTTCGATAAGGGGCTGGGTATCGGAGAGTTCCCGACCGTTGTTGTCAAAAATGGCGTCGAAGGATTCCCCGGCCAGTTTGTGTTTCAGGGTTTCGGCATCGGTGCGATCCCCCACAATGGTTTGCAATCCGGCAACCGGGGCGGGCTTCTTGCCTCGGTTGAACAGCACCACCTCATGGCCCTGGGCCACCAAGCGCTTGGTCAAGTAGACCCCGATAAACCGGGTCCCGCCCATGACTAAAATCCGCATCCTTACCTCCCAACCACTGAGTAACGCTGATCCAATTCAGGCTGAGCGGATCTACCGGCATCGACTGAGTTCAGGTCATCTCTGCACAGAACTGGATATGTGTTCCTATATTAAGCCGTGGCGATCCCCGAAATTTGCTTTAAGAATCAGCGGGTTCAGCGAGATTCGCCTTAAGCTAGGCCGTAGATTCGAGCCGAGTCCTTACGCGGGAGGGAGAACCCGCCTAAAATGTTAGGAATTGGAAACCTCACCCTAGGGTACGAGCACACCTCCCTATGCGAGAGCTGGATAACGCCTACCGAATGCTAGAGCTAGAGCCTGGTGCCTCCCTGGAGGAAATCAACCAGGCCTATAAGGATTTGGTGTTTGTCTGGCATCCCGACCGCATTCCCCAGGATAACGAGCGGCTCTACCAGAAAGCCCAGGATAAAATCAAGGCCCTCAACCAAGCCCGGGATGTGCTCCGCACCCACAGCCGCCATGGCCAGGGCAGCGGTTCAACCGCCCAGCGCTATGGCAGCACCAGCCGTTCCTCCTCCAGCTACTATTCCGCGTCTCAAGCCTCCAGTGAGGGCAGCGACCGTCGCTACTACGGCAACAACTATCGCCCCCCCTATGGCTATGGCAGCGGCTATCGACGCCCCTACGAGCCCAATTCCGCGTCAAATTCTGCCAACGGGAGCGCCTCAAATCAGGGAAATACCAGTCACGGAGATCGACCAGGGGATGCGGGCTCCGGCTACTCTAGCTCAGCCTATCAGAGTCGATACTATCGCTATCCTAGGGGGGGCAGTGGCCATGCCGGAGCCTCAGCCTATGCAGCGGGAAGTCACGGCACGGGCGGCACAAACCATGCCAACGGCCATCCCCAGGGCGCTGGATCGACCCCGAAGGAGGAGGTGAAATCTCCGCCTAACCCGAGCCCAGCCTCCCATCCAGGATCACCAGGGTCACCCGCTCCCGATGCCCAATCCCACCAAACCTACCGCCAGCGCCGAGATGCCGCCGCTGGGGTCAGGAGCCCCTACCCCGCTGAACCCAACTCAGCCGCCGCACCGGGATCCCCCCAGGAGGATTCAGGGGCAGGTCATGGCTCCAAGGCTAGCGCCTCTGGGCAAAACGGTTCTGCCCCAACCCAACCCAAGGGGCCAGCGATGGATCCGGGCTACAACACCTACAATGCCCACACGCGCAACGCGGCCAGTAGTGCCCACCGAGATCGCCAACGGCCCGACCTCAGTGGCAAAGACCTGCGGGGAGCCAACCTGCGTGAAAAAGACTTTGCCAACCGCAACCTCAGTGGGGCCGACCTCAGTGGAGCCGACCTCAGCGATGCCTTTTTGCACAAAGTGAACCTGAACCGGGCCAACCTCAGCAAAGCTCGCCTATTCCGGGCCAACCTACTCCAGGCTGATCTGAGCCATGCCAACCTACGGGAAGCCGACCTGATTGGGGCCGATTTCAGTGGGGCCGACCTCAGTGGGGCCGACCTCAGTGGGGCTAAGGTCGCGGTGGGTGGACGCACCATGGTCAAGCTCACGGGCACCATCCTGACGGGAGCCATCATGCCCGACGGCTCTATCCACGATTGATCACGTCTGTGATCGAGCTTGGCCTCAAGCCCGTCATAGCGCCTATCCTCAATCCAGCATGAACTTTTTATTTGATCTCGACGGCACCCTGACGGATCCCCACACCGGGATTGTGGCCTGTCTTCAGCACGCCTTGACCGTCGTAGACCAGCCCATCCCCGCCACCGACGTCCTCACGGCCTTGATTGGGCCACCCCTGCGCCAGGGATTTAGCCAAATTCTGCACTGCCCCCCAGAAGATCCCCTGGTGGATGCCGCCATTGCCGCCTACCGAGATCGGTTCGCCACCGTCGGATTGTTCGAGAATCAGCTCTACGACGGCATCCCTGCCGCCCTCGCCACCCTTGTGGCCCACGGCGATCTCTTTGTTGTCACCTCGAAGCCACGGATCTTTGCGGAACGAATCGTGGCCCATTTTGGGCTCGCAGCCTACTTTCAGGTCATCTACGGCAGCGAACTGGACGGCACCCGTTCCGACAAGGGTGAGCTGATTGCCCACGTCCTAGTTCAATCTGGCCTAGCCGCTGCCGACACGGTGATGATTGGCGATCGCCAGTACGACATCCTCGGTGCCCGCCGCCATCAGGTTTTGCCCGTGGGCGTACTCTGGGGCTACGGATCCCGACAGGAACTGATCCAAGCCGGTAGTCGCCATCTGTTATCTCACCCTCGCCAACTTGCCACTCTGCCCCAAAACATGGCCCGGTAAAACGTCCCGACCGCGATGGCGGTCAGGTCAAGTTAACGGATGTCCACTGGATGGCGATCACTAGGCTGCGCCTACTCGAACGCACTTTCCCCAAACGCACTTTCCCCAGCAGTTTCCCAGATCTGGAGCCACTGTTCCATCTCGTTCGCGAGGGGATGGCGGCGACGGGTCTGGGCCTCGATACAGACATGGCGGGTTAGGGCTTCAGCGGCAATGCAAGGTGGATCCGCCGCCAGGGACAGACCATAGGCAATCTCAAAGCTGGCTTCATCCAGACGCTTAGGGCGCAGGGTAATCACCACCCACTGACCACAATGGAGGGGCCGTCGATAATCCATGCTGGCATGGATTATCGGGTAGACCAAGGGAGCCGCAGGGCTGAAAAAACCCTGGAGGTCTAGGCCCGTTGCCTGGAGCGAATCCTCGTAGGCCGCATGGCACAGCGCCAAGCCATGGGCAAAGTAGACCACGCCCGCTGCATCGGTATCGCGAAACCGAACGGGATAACGGCGGCTAAAGGTCATGGCACATGAGGTGAGGGGAACCTAGCTAGCGTTGGGCTGGGCCGGACGGTAGGGGTAGGTCAACGAATCATTCTGGGCTGCACTCCCATCCTCAGAGGGGTCAGATGAGGGCGTTCCTAGCGCGGCCATGGGATTATTGATGAGGTTCATCAGGTTGGCAATACCATATTCCAGGACTTCGCTGGGATCCATCGCAACCCATCCCTCTCCGGTCAGTTGGCGCACCTCAAAGTGCAGGTGGGGGCCAGTCGAGGTGCCTGTGCTACCCACCAGACCAATCACCTCCCCTTGATCAATCCACTCTCCAGAACGCACCGCAACCTGGGAAAGGTGGGCGTAGCGTGATTCTAAGTTGCCGTCCCCATGGCGCAGAATCACCGTTAGGCCATAGCCCCCCAGGAAATCCGCCACCGCCACCCTGCCGGCCTGGGTCGCGAGTACCGGAGTGCCCGTGGGAGCAGCAAGATCGGTGCCAGAGTGAAACCGCCACGATTGCTGGATCGGGTGCATTCGCCAGCCAAAAACGGAGGAAATGGGAGCCGGGATAGAGAGCGGAAAGACAAAGGGCTCATTGCCGCGCCGCAGAATAGCCAGAGGCCGAATGCGGTCATTCAGGGCCGCACGGCTAATCACCGTACCGTCAAGGCTAACCCCACGGGGGCTAACGGTCACAGATCCACTGGGGATCCGGGATCCACCCACCAAGGACTGATCCGTGGCGACTAATGCTCCACCTGTCGTCGTTGCCATCCCCGCCCTAGGCATCGGGCTAGCATTGCCGTCACAGAGGGAGAGGGGTTGTCCTTCAGCGACGGTCATCTGACACCCCGTAGACCGGTCTGAAAACACCACGCTAGGGGCCTCAGGGGCTGACGTAGCCCCCACATCGTAGGTCGTGGGATCGATAAAAACGCTGTTATAGCCCGCTGGCACAGACTCTTCGGCAGCGATGCTGTCAGGCACCACCAAATCCGCCGCCCTGGGCAGATCCGGGTTGGAGGCTGAGGTGGCGACCGGGAGATTAGGGGGCGCTTGGAGCAAACTCTCGGCCATCGTCGGGGTAGCCGCCGTCTCAGGGACAACAATGGCCGCTGCGGGGGGAGGGGGAACCGGGGGTTGCATGGCTTGGCTTAGGTGAAGGGGAGCGGGTTGGGGAGCGGGCGACGGTGGGGTCGGGGAAAGCCGAGGGGGAGTCGCCGACATCGACAGCGTCACCGACGCGACGGGGCGAGGGAATTGACGGGGGAGGGAGGGGTAAATCTGGTCAGCGGCGATTCCACCCTGGGGTTCGACCCTAGGCACCGAGGCCTCAGCCCTAGCCATCCCGCCACTGACTAAGCCTAAACCACCCACCAGCACCAATCCCGGGGTCGGCCTCAGCCTCGAAAACGGGCCTGAGGGCTCTATCCCAGAACAGCGAGGATACCAGGGCACTGGCACGGAATCGGCGATAGAATTCACCATGCATCAACCGCTACGCATTGTAGCCTAAAGTGACTTCACCGGGCTTCACCTCCATCTCCACAGGCGTACCGTCCACCGGTACCGCCAACCGCACCAACAGGTTTCCGGAGGGGGCAATCCCCACCACGGTAGTCGTCCGGTGATTGACCACCACCGCCTGCCCCAGGTTAGCCATCCGCCGTTGGTAGTGCGCTAGAAAGGCCGAGTCTCCCTGGGCTTGCCAAACATGATAGCCCTGCATTAGCCCATAGAGTACCACCGCCGCCACACCCTCCAGGGTATTCAGGGGTTCAGGGGCGGCTTCCAGTCCATTGAAATAAGGCCCTAAAGCAATCCCTGGGGGTGGTACGGGATTATCAACATTGAGCCCTAATCCCACGACGGTGGCCTGCACCTGATCACCCTGCACCCGGCTATCCACCAAGATCCCCCCCAGCTTACGTCCCTCCACCACGAGATCATTAGGCCATTTCACCTGAACTGGGAAACCCAAGTTTCCCAAGCTCGTGGCCACCCCCCAAGCACTGGCCAAGGTGAGATACAGGCTACGCTGCACCGCCATCTCGGGTCGCAGCCCCAGGGAGAGATACAGCCCCCCCAAGGGAGACTGCCATTGCCGCCCCCACTGGCCCCGTCCGGCCTGCTGGGTCGCCGCAATCAGCACCGTTCCCGCTGCGGATCCCTGAATCATTTGCGCCATCAGCGCTTGGTTTGTGGAGGCAGTCTTTTCCACCCACTGGATGTCAAAGCGCGGGCGCAACCCTGACCACTCGGGCAACACCCCGAGATGATGGGGGGGCTGCTGGAGGAGATGATGGAGGCGGGGAAGATCCAAAGGAGGGAAACCTAGCTCAGTCGGGCGGTGCATTCCAGCAGGAGACGCTGGTTAGTAATAGCGTAGGGCTGTACCACCAGGGCTTGACGGAAGGCTTGAATGGCCTGGGAATATTGCCCTAGGGCCGCATGGCAAAGCCCGAGCCCATGCAGGGCACCAAAGTGGTAGGGAATGAGTTCAATCACCCGCTGGCAGTCGGCCATCGCCTCGAGGTAACGGTCTTGCATATAGTAGAGTACCGCTCGACGGTTCCATGCTTCCGCAAAGTCGGGCAAGTCGGCGATCACCTGGGAAAGTAATGCCTCGGCGTCTTTGAGATAGCCGTTGTCCATCAGGACTTGGCTTTGGCGGAGGGACTGAAACCCCTGCGCCCCCTTTTGGTTGAACCACAGTTGCCAAAGTTCCTCGGTAGCCGCCTCCCGGTACTGGGGGTCGGAGGCTTTTAGGGCTTCCAGCAAGCGGTCAATGGTGGGGAAATCCATAGCGTCGTGCAGCTCACATCACTCAAGCCCCTATGGTACTCAGGAGGGCATCAAACGTAACATATTTTGTCTATTTCTGGCCCTGGTCAAGATAGCGTCAAACGTTAGGTAACGATAAATAAACTATTATGCTGAGGGTGTGAGTCCGATGGCGCAAGTGGGCACACTACAAATGTGCAGGGTTTATACCCCTCACAGATAGCCCGCTGACTTTGTCTTATCCTTGCCAACGGGCACACCCATGGGCGTATTGCCGTCCGTATTCATTTCACTGAACACACTTCATTGTTTAAGGGTTCAAACCATGGCTGTTGAAAAAGTAAACTCTTCCTCTAGCTTGGCTGAAGTTGTTGATCGCATCCTGGACAAAGGGATCGTGGTTGACGCTTGGGTTCGTGTTTCTCTGGTCGGCATTGAACTGCTCGCCATTGAAGCCCGTGTGGTGATCGCTTCCGTTGATACCTATCTGAAGTACGCTGAAGCCGTTGGCCTCACCGCCCAGGCCGCCGTCCCCGCTGCATAGGTTAGTCGTTCTACGACCTAACCCGTCCCATCAGGCAACAGGGATACCCGGTCGCTCAAACCCCTATCTAGCTCTCACCCTCAATCCCGCTTCCGTAGGGAGAAGGGCTTTAAAAGACAGTTCGTCCCCCTTCTCCCGTGGGGAGAAAGGCTAGGGTTGAAGGCCACTAACCTATCCCTGTTTGCTAATTTCTGCCGTGAGGGGACAGAAATTTATTGTCTTCTCAGGCGTCGGCTCCCTCAACCCCACCGGGTTGCCGAGGTCTGTTTTTGAATGTTTATCCAAGGGAGAGCAGTCCTGTGGCAGCACTTTACGAACAATGGCAAAATGCTCGCGTCCTTCGCCAACAAGAGGTGGTCGAGCGGCGGGAGCAGGTGCAGGTCGAGTTGGAGGCTTGGCAAAATGATCGCCTCACCCAGGCCACTGAACTGCATCAGCACCTCTCGGCCATGGCCGAAACCCTGCGCATCGAGACCACCCAATGGCTGAGCCAAACGAGCGAAGACCGGCTGGCCCAAATTCCCCCACTCCGTGAGGCCCTCCGGCGCTACACCGAAGAACTTCAGACCGAAACCCAGGCCATGTTAGCGGACTACCAGGCGGATCGTGAACTCAGTGCCGCCCTGACTCGCCAGCAGCTCGCCCAGGATCGCCAAGATCTCAGCGACACGGTGGACGAACTACGCCTCGATATTGCCCAGGATTTGCGCCACATTCAACAGCAGGTCGAAACGATTCAAAAACAAGCCGCGATCGATCTAGCGGGCTATCGTCAGGATCAAGCCATGCTGCGGGCAGAACTGCTGCCAGACTTGGCCGACTATGTGACTAACCTCAAGGCCGATGTTAGCCAAACGTTGGATGATCTCAAGGCCGACCGTCAAAATTTAGAAGCCCAGCAGCAGGAAAAGCGCCACCAGGATCGCCAAGACCTCGCGGATCGGGTGGAGGCCATGTTTGATGAATTGGCCGGGTTTCGTCAACACCTAGCCGAGCAACGAGCCGCCATCACCGCGCAGGTCTGGGGGCAGGGTACAGCGCGTTATACGCCCCCAAAGGTACAACAAACCGCCCCCAGAACCTCCCCTAAACCTGCACCCAAGCCTGCGCCCAAGCCTGCGCCTAAGGCCGCCCCCCTAGGCTTTGCGAAGCCCGCCGCCCCCCGTTCCACCCGCCCCGCCCCTGCCGCCCGTCCTGTGACGACAGCTAAGAGCACCCCTGCGCCCAAGGCGGCGGTGCCCAGCCCCGTTCCCAGCGCTGTCGCGGCCCCATCCCCAGCGGAACCCGTAGCCACGGTGCTGTCCCCCGTAGATTCAGCGGTGGATGTGGCCTCCCCGTCGGTGGCAGTGGTAGTGCCCTCAGCGGAACAGCCCGAAACGCCCCCTCGTCCTCTGGAGGAAGTCGTCTACAACTATCTGTATCTCGCCAAGGGTGCCCGGATTAGCGAAATTGAAACCGAGCTTGGCATTACCCGCTTTCAAGCCGTGGATGCCCTCCATGCCTTGATTCAAAAAGGCCTCATTACGAAGGAAGATCGTACCTATCTCGCGAAAGAGGAAGCCGTTCTGTGAACACCGTCCTACAAGCCCGCCCCCGGAATTTTGTTTCGACCCCCACCCTAGAACGAACCGCCTTTCGTGCCCTGCGCTATCTCAAGTCAGGGTATTCAGTCCACCTCAAAGGGCCAGCGGGAACCGGTAAAACCACGCTGGCTCTGCACCTAGCCGATCTTCTCGGTCGTCCCATCATGCTGCTGTTTGGGGATGACGAGTTCAAAACCTCTGACCTGATCGGCAGTCAGTCGGGCTATACCCGCAAAAAAGTCGTGGATAACTTTATCCATAGCGTCATGAAGGTCGAGGACGAACTGCGCCACAACTGGATTGACGCCCGCCTCACCCTAGCCTGCCGGGAGGGCTTTACCCTGGTCTATGACGAGTTCAACCGCTCCCGCCCAGAGGTCAATAACGTTCTGTTGTCGGCCCTAGAGGAAAAGCTCCTGGTATTGCCCCCCACCCAAAACCGCTCAGAATATATCCGGGTTAGCCCCCATTTTCGCGCCATTTTCACCTCAAACCCGGAGGAATATTGTGGCGTCCACGGCACCCAGGATGCCCTACAGGATCGCCTGATCACCATTAATATGCCGGAGCCCGACGAACTGGCCCAGCAGCAAATTCTGGCGCAAAAGGTGGGTATTGATCCCTCAGCGGCACTCCAAATTGTGCGTCTAGTGAAGGCGTTCCAGGCTGATGCGGCCCCAGACATGATCTCTAGCCTGCGCCCCAGTTTGATGATTGCCACCATTTGTAACGACCACGGCATCATTCCCCTGGCGGAAAACTCGGATTTTCGAGATGTTTGTAGCGATATCCTACTGGATCGATCCAAGCATCCCCTGCCGGAGGCCACCCGTCGCCTGTGGGATTTGTTTAACCAATTCGTCATTTCCCAGGCGGGCATCGCTGAGCAACTCAAAGGTAGCGAGGCTCAACGCACCGCCCGCCTCCACGGCGAAGATGACGACAGTGCCGATTCCGCCGCCCTAGCCACCGCCACACCATCGGCCCCAACCGTAGTCATCGATCTGGTGGAACCCGCAGCCATTGAAGAACCGACCCTCGAGGAACCCGCAGCCATTGAAGAACCGATCTTTGAGGAACCCGCAACCCTTGAAGAACCGATCCTTGAGGAAGCGACAGCCACCGCATCTGTCTTGGCAGAACCTGATGTAGAAGAAACGGTCTCAGCGGAGTTCTCTGTAGAGCCTCCCCTGGTCAACCCTTTGGGTGAAGATGATGCTTTAGCTGAAGACAATCCGAGTGCACTGACTCCTCCTGAACCATCCATTGCAGAGACATCCAATGCGCCTGGAACGGCCCTGGAAAACCCTAAGACTGAGGAGGCGGTAATTGATCCGGCGGCGGAAGACGTCGAACTCGAACCCCTCTCTCTGGCAACGATGGCCCCCGTTGAGGAGAATCTCCCTGAAGCAATAGCCCCTGACGTTGCCGCGCCAGATGAGCCAGCCCCTCCAGTAGAGTTGGAGAGGGTGGAGACCCCCGGTGCCGATCTCATTCCTGAAGACCCAACTCCTCTGGCTCCCCTGGCAGAGACGAACGGAGACGCCAATGCCCCGAACCTGACAGCGTTACAACTGGCAGAGGCAACCCTGGAAGACGAAGAGTCCCTGGAAGACGAAGAGTCCCTGGATGAGGACGATCCTGAAGCCACCGCTCTGGTTGACGAGATCCCGCCTGAAGCAGAGCACTTTGCTGAGGACGCTTTTCTAGCAGAAACCACCCAGGAGTTTCCTGCCTTTGAAGAAGAGGCCTTTCTAGACGATCATCTAGCGGACGATCCTAGATTTGACGAAGAAGTCCTCTGGGAAGAGGCTGCGCAGGAAGCCCCAGGATTTATGGGAGAGACTAACCGCTATGGTGAGCCCCCGATCCCCGAGGAAACCCACTCCAGGCTCTCTGAGGTAGGCTCCGCTCCCCCCGAGGAAAGCGTGATCCCCTCATCCTCAGCGGATAGGTTCCGTCAGGAATCACGTCCAAATTCCGCCGTGTTGACCGCGACCGAAAAGAACGGACAGGCCACGGCTGTCTCCGCTCCTTCCAGGGGCACACCTCCGATTGCCCTGACCGAAGAAGATACTGAAGAGCGTATTTTCGACTTTTTAGATGCCATCGGCTCAGCCTCCTTTTCTCGCATCGAAACCGACCTTGGGCTGACCCGATTTCAAGTGGTCAATGCCCTCAAATCCATGCTTGACCAGGGCTTGATTGAGAAAGGGGCCGATGGTCAACGACCGTCGGTATATCAAATCCGTGCTGAATACCAAGAACTCCTGTGACTACCTCTGCCCCTCGTCCCCAAACCAGCCGCAACGCCATCACCACCGCCACCCAAAGTTCGTCCCTCGCTGATGTGCTAGAGCGGGTGTTAGATAAGGGCATCGTCATTGCGGGTGATATTTCTATTTCAGTAGGTTCGACGGAACTACTGAGCATTCGCATTCGGCTACTCATTTCCTCGGTGGACAAGGCCCGCGAAATTGGCATCAACTGGTGGGAAACCGACCCCTACCTCAGCAGCCGTGCCCAGGAACTAATGCAAACCAACCAGCAACTTCTCGAACGTATTGAGGGCCTAGAGTCGGAGTTAAGGGCGTTGCGATCCGCTGAGCCCTAGGGACAAGGATCTACGTCCACAAAGGATCATATCCACGGAAACCCTGACCTAAGCCTCAGCCTCAGGTCAGGGTTTGTAGGGCTTGGTCTAGATCAGCGATTAAGTCCTGGGGATGCTCTAAGCCAATGGATAGGCGCAGCAAATTTCCGGGAGTTTGGCTACCCGGAGCCTCAATGGAAGCTCGATGTTCTAGGGTGCTGTGGGGGCCACCAAAGCTGGTGGCGCGGGTGAAGATCTGAGTCTTCGTCGTCAGGGCTAAGGCCGCCTCTTGTCCACCGCGCACCAAAATCGAAAGCACCCCGCCATAGCCCCCCTGCATTTGCTGCTGGGCAATGTCATAGCCGGGATGATCGGGTAACCCTGGGTAGAGAACACGCTCAATGGCAGGGTGCTGCTGTAGCCATTGGGCGATGGTGAGTGCCGATTGACTTTGGGCCTGCACTCGCAGGGCCAAGGTGGATAGTCCCCTCAGGGTCAACCAACAATCAAAGGGAGATGGAATTGCGCCCCCAA
>JAYKHF010000110.1:0-48452 GCA_035285305.1 Leptolyngbya sp. | reverse complement strand
TGATGATGCTGGAATACATGGGCTGGCAAGAAGCCGCCGACCTGATCAAAAAAGGGATGGGGGCCGCCATCGCATCCCGCGAAGTCACCTACGACCTCGCTCGTATGATGGAACCTCCAGTGAACCCGCCGCTGAAGTGCTCTGAATTTGCCGAAGCTATCATCAAGCATTTTGATGATTAGGTAAGGCAAGCTAAAACACAACGCCAGTAACCTCCTGTGATGCATCTGAGTAAACTTTTGTGCATCACAGGAATTATTTTTTACGAAAACTTAGTTAAAGATCATGGCATCCTCTTGGAGAATTGGGCATCCTAAAAGAGTAAGCTTTCAAATTTAGTCATGTCTTTTCTATTACTTTTACTAGCGCTAGGGTCGGCAACTGTAGCCGCAATTTTCTACCAAAAGCTTCAATCGCTTCAAAATGAGCAGCGTATTGAACAACAAAAAGCCAAAGAATCCCTTGATCAGCTTCAGGCATTCAAAGAAAAATATGGCGACATTATATCGAAGGCCCAAGCTGCACAAAAGCTAGACAACCAGATCATAATCACTAGAGATCGGCTAAAGGAAATACAACAACAGGCCAATCTCAAAGAACAAGAAATTAATCATAGAATTGATATTTTAAGCAAGAAGCTGGAAGAACTCGAAGAAAAAGACTTTGTCGAGGATTTTGGCTTTTATGAATCGAAATATGATTTCGGCAGTGCATCGGAATACAAAGAAAGACTAGATGAAATACGCAGCCAGCAGAAGAATTGTTTAAAAAATAAGGAGGCTGCTATTTGCAACACAGAATGGACGGTTGCTGGAAGTAGGAAGCAAGGTCAAAAAATGGTCGATGGCTTCTTGCGCCTAGTTTTACGTGCCTTCAATGGCGAGTGCGACGCAGCCATAGGAAAGGTTAAGTACAACAATATTCAGACGATGGAGAATCGTATCTCGAAAGCCTATGAAACATTGAATAAGCTTTCTGAGACTACCCACTGTGAAATCACAGAACACTATTTGAAATTGAAGTTGGACGAGCTTCATCTGGTTCATGAGTATCAAGAAAAAAGGCAGCAAGAGCAAGAGGAGCAGCGCTTAATTCGAGAGCAGATGCGCGAAGAGGAGAAAGCTGCAAAAGAAATCGAAAAAGCAAGGATAGAAGCAGAAAAAGAAGAAAAGCGATATCAAGAAGCCTTAGAGCAAGCCCGCAAAGAAGCTGAAAATGCTAGTGGTGCCGCTCAAGAAAAGTTATTATTAAAAATACAAGAACTTCAGAAAAGAGTTGACGATGCTGAGGCGAATCGTCGGCGGGCCATCTCTCAAGCGCAGCTTACAAAGAGTGGTTATGTCTACATCATCTCAAATATCGGCTCTTTTGGAGAGGATGTCTATAAGATCGGTATGACAAGAAGGCTAAACCCAGAAGACAGAATTTCTGAACTCAGCAATGCATCTGTTCCATTTCCCTTTGACATACATGCCATGATTTCATGCAGTAATGCTCCAGAGCTTGAGTCAAGGCTGCACAAATTCTTTGACAATAGACGGATCAATAGTGTCAACTCTCGAAAAGAATTTTTTAAGGTATCGCTAGATGAAATTGTTGCTGCTGTTCAAGAAATTGATCAAGAATCTTCCGTTTGCACGTCAGAGGTTCGGATCACTAAAGTTGCTGAAGCGGCAGAATACCGTAAATCTTTGGCAAAACTCAGAACGAGTGAGTAATGCCGATGACCGGGGTTGAGGTTTCGATGACATCTTGGGACATGCCACACCCGTGGTTAACGGCACCGGAGCCCGGAGTTGACCCCGTTGTTCGGGCCAATGAATACCTGCGCTGGGTGCGTCAGCGGTCACTCCAGGCCGAGTGGATTGCCCTCACCATGCCTGAGGATCAGCATTTGGCGGTGCTCACGGCCCTAGGTCAGGAGATTCATTCCCTCAACCAGCGGCTGCGCCAAATTTTGCTCGACTTACTGACCGGATTACGCCCAGAGGCGCGGCCCTCCCTACAGATTGTGGCGGCCCCCTTGGCCCTCAAGGTCGGCATCGATGGCTGCTGTAACCTCCACACCCAGCCCATCACGCTGATCGTCGATCCCAGCCGCATTGCGCCCACCGACTGGCCACACCTGGTTGCCCACGAACTGGCCCATGCCACCGCCCGGGAGACCGGCCACGGCCCTGAATTCTTGCGTAGTCTTACCATCCTCTGCCTAGCCCAGGATTTGCCCCTACCCCCCAGCGATAGTCTTCAGCGCGGCTTATTGCCCTATTGGCCCCCCTGCCAACCCAACCCCCAGGCCGATCACTTTTGGGCGACCGGACAATGGACAGCCGCATCCTAGCCCTGGAAGACCACCCCCTAGTCAACATTCAGCCTCACCCCAGCGATCCAGGCTGGTCGTTGGGTGGGACAATAGCCATATTCCTAACCCCATTGATAACGGTCATGAAACGTCTCTTTGCCCTCCTGTGCATGGTTGTCCTCCTGTGGGGAATGGGGGCCAACCCCGCCGCCGCCGCCATCCCAGAGGATGTCCAAAAACTGCTCGACACCAACGAATGTCCCGTTTGCATCCTCAATGAAGCCGACCTGCCCGGGGCCAAGTTGGCCAACGCTAACCTCAAAATTGCCGTCCTCGTCAAGGCCAACCTCGTAGAGGCCGACCTCAGCGAGGCCAACCTGATGCTGAGCGACCTGGAAGACGCCAACCTGACAGGAGCCAACCTAGCCAATGCCCGCATGAATGGAGCCAACCTACTACACACCACCCTGGCTGGGGCGGATCTGTCCGGCGTGGAAATGACCCAGGCCAACCTGGAAGACGCCGATTTGTCCGGGGCCAACCTCTCCAATGCCGTGATGCTGAGTGTGACCCTAGGATCGGCCAATATGGAAAACGCCAACTTGACCGGGGCCAACCTGCGCGGCGTCAACCGTAGTATGGTGCGCTTCTGCAACACCATCATGCCCGATGGAGCCATCGAAAACCGCGACTGCGGCAAGTAATTGCGGCAAGTCAACTAGGGCAAATCACCCCTGTGGCCCATCCCTCAGCCCATAACCCTGTGGCCCATCCCTCAGCCTATGGATCTCTTCTCCCAGCCCCCCCGCTGCCGCATTGGCAAGGTGGTCAAATCAAACTCCCACTGTGACTATGTGGTGCAGGTAGACGACGCCCAGGATGTCGTCAATCCGCCCAGCCCAGAGGATTGCGGCTTCGGCCAATTCGTCAGCTTTGATAATGACCACCGCCACTGGGCCGTGGGGCTAGCCTACAACTCCCAGTTGTTCAACCCCCTCTTCCTCAACAACGGCCCCCGCCTCTCCAGCGAACCCGACCCCCTCTTCACCCCCGACCTGGTGCAGGAAACCCGAACCCTGCTGGGGATTGTGCTAGTCGGGTATCTGGCCGAGGGCGACCCACGCTACGGCATCCACGGCATCCCTCGGGTTGTGGTGCCTGCCAACACCGCCGTCTACAAAATGACCGAGACCGAAATCTATCAATTTCACCGAAATGCTGAAGGGCAGTCCCAATTTAGCTACTACAGCCATTTGCTGCGATCCGGCGGGCTGTTTGCCGCCCAGTTGGCCCAGCAGGTTCTCGCCGATTTGGTCGCCAGCCAACTCTTCAGCGACGCCGAACAAAAGGCCCTGCAAGTGCTAGGCAAGGAACTGAGCTGGAAAAATACCCTCGGGGCCATCCGCTAGGGTATTGGCCTCCGTCGGCCCTTGATCGTCCGATGATTTTGAAGCCTTTTATCACCATCGCCAGCAAGCGTTGATCAGCCCCATCGAGACGGCGATGGGGAAGCCCATTGAGGTTAAGTGATGAGTTAACGAGCATGGCAGGATTCGAACCTGCGACACCTAGAACCGGAATCTAGTGCTCTATCCACTGAGCTACATGCCCTTAGGCTGAACCATAGTAGCATTTCTCGGGAAGCCATGGCACGGTTGTCTCCAAAATTGAGGGGGCTCGCGTCTTCCCTCCCCAGGTTGGGGCATACCCAGGGCCATCCCGCCCAGGGCCGATGGGCGGAGGATCGCTTATTCTTGGTAGAAGGTTTCGAGGCTGTCGATGTCTCCCGTAAACCGCCAATGCCACGGTTCAAAGGCAATTTGCTGGAAGCTGTTGCGGGGAAAGGACAGCTCAAACCCATAGCGGCTGGCGTTGTTTGCCATCCAGCGGTAGGCGGCGGTGTCCTCAAAGGATTGTTCTAGATGGGTGTCTGTTTGGGTGGCATCCCCAATGTCGATGGCGTAGCCCGTGTGATGCTCGCTATAGCCGGGAGGGGCGCTGACCTCGGCGCGGGTTTGGGCGTCCTGGCCTCGGTCGGCCCGGATGTTGAAGAAGATCGCCTCCTGTTCGCTCCGGGATCGGTAGCCGGAGAGGGGCACGATCTGCACACCCTCGCGCTCAGCGGCTCGCACCATAGCCTCAAACTGTGCCGCCGCCTGGGGCCGGAGCCGAATCCGGCGATCCATCGACAGGGCGACGAGGTCATCTTCGGGGGCTTCGTCGTAGGGCCGATGGCCGAGCAGGGTGCGACCGATGGCGGAGGACGGCGGGGTGCGGTCAGCGTTGGCGTCTCCCGTGGTGGGTGCGGCGGAAATCAGGCCCGACTGGGCGACAATGCCCTGGATGGGCTGGGCGGATTGGGGCGACCAACGGGTGGCCCAACTGGCCACCACCAGGACGGATAGGGCTGCAATGGCGGTCACAATGGCCCACCGCACCCACCGAGGCAGGGTGCGCCAAGGATTTTTGCCCGGGGTGCTGCGATACCCTAGGGGTTGGTCACGGGTGGCTTCTGGGAGATCATCCAGGGGCAGCATAGGGCTCGTTCAGAATTCGATATCGTTGATTACCTGAGGCCTGGGCGCAATGACAACTCGCCCCCATGCCGCCCAGCTCTAGCGCCACACCATAGCCAGACCGCATCGTTAAGGATACCGTAACGATACCGTTGGAAAACAGGATATCGCTGGGGGATTGGGAACGGATGCCACCATTTGGGGTTTTACTACGGCTATACCTGCCCATTGCGGCGGGGGTGTTCATGGGGTTGGGGTTGGGGCACCTGTTGGCCTACCTCCAGCCCGAAGAGGAGGCCAGCCAACGGTTGCACCAGCGGGTTCCCCTGGCCCTGGGCAAGTTTTTGTTTTGGGTGGGTATTCCCCTCAGCATTATTGGCTTTACCCGGCGGGCGGATCTGTCGGGGCCGGTGTATCTTGCGCCAGCGGTGGCCTGGGGGGCGATGCTGCTGGGGCTATTGTGTAGTCGCCTGTGGATTGGGGCCTTCGGGCAACCCTGGCCTCGGCCCACCCAGGGCAGCTTTTCCCTGGCGGCGATGCTGGGCAACACAGGCTACATTGGCTATCCGGTGGTGCTGTTGCTGCCTCAGTTGGGGGTGAGTGTGTTTAGCTGGGCGCTGTTCTACGATGCCCTAGGGACGCTGCTGGGTTCCTACGGCCTGGGATCCATCCTGGCGGCGGCATGTGGCGGTCGTGCCCAGGTGTTCGCCCGTCCGGCCTGGGTGAGCTGGCCCCTGGAAATCCTACGAAATCCCATCATTCTGGCCTTTGGTGCGGGGATCATGCTCAAGCCCCTGCCCCTGCCCCCTTGGCTGGATGACCTGCTCTACGCCATCGCCTGGGGTGTGGTGATGTTGTCGCTACTGCTGATGGGGCTACGCATTCAGCAGCTTCAATCTTGGCAACATCTGTCCCGGGCCGGGGTGGCGGTGGCCATCAAACTGCTGCTGGTTCCCTTGGCGGTGGGCCTAGGGCTAACGGCGTTGGGCATTGATGGCCCGCCGCGCCTGGTCATGGTGCTCCAGGCTGGAATGCCCAGTGCCTTTGCTAATCTGGTGCTGGCCGAAGCCTATGATCTCGACCGAGAACTCTCCGTCACCTGTGTGGGACTGAGTTCGGTCGGGCTACTATTAACCTTGCCCCTATGGTTGTGGAGTTTTCCCCCCGCCTAGGGGCTGGGTCATCGCTCGGTGCCCTGTCCGCGCCAACCGACCCGACGACCCACCCTCCCCTCCTTACCCCTGCCGTTTGTGCGTCTATGCCTGAAGATCGTCCGCCCGCCCCATCCCTTTGGCTCAATCCGCCGCCCCTCGCCCCAGGGGATGAGGGAGACCTTGTGCAGCAGCTTCAAACGGCCCTCACCCAGGGGGGGTGGTACCTAGAGGAAATTGACGGACTCTACGGCAACGCTACAACTCAAGCCGTGAAAGCGTTTCAAGCCGAACAGGGGCTCCCCGCCAACGGCATCGCCGGGGTGGAAACCTGGCAACGTCTTCTGCTGCGCCTAGAACCCCAGCAAATTCTCGCCGCCCTTCCCAGTCTCACGGTTGAAACCCTTACCTTTACCCCCCTAGTGGTGGCCCAGCCGCCGCCGCCGCCCTCCCCCCTATGGCTGTTGCTGATGGCCCTAATTCCCCTCCTGGGAGGTGCCCTCACCTACCTGAAACATCGCTGGCTGGCAAAACATCAGCGATGATAGAACGATAAAAACAGTCTTGGGGCTAGCGCTATGGTTTTCACAATCAGCCCAGCTTGTATTGACATTCCCCCCGGCAGCGAGGCCACCCTGCGCTACCAAACCTGGGCGGACTATGAGGCGCTGTTGGCCAGCCGCCACGATAATGCAGCGGTCAAAATCCGCTACAACGCCCATACCCAAGAACTCCGGATCATGGCCCCCCTTCCCGCCCACGGCAGACGAATTGATAGTTTGGTTGACTTAGTTAAGGCACTCCTGCGCCACCAGGGGCAGAATTGGGACAGTTCTCACCCCATTACCCTCAAACAACTTGACGAGGCCGGGGCGGAACCGGACGCCTGCTTTTATATTCAAAATTGGCAGGCAGTTCTGGGGAAAGATCGCCTGGATTTAAGCCAAGATCCGCCCCCGGATCTGGTGATTGAAATGGACTGGACATCCTACACCGATCTCTCCGTTTACGAAATTTTGCGGGTGCCGGAGGTGTGGATTTATCGTCAGGCCAGTCTGTCCATTTACGTCTTAACCGACGCAGGCTACGAAGACCGTTTAACCAGCCCAACCTTTCCTGATCTAGAGACCAAAACGCTGCTGCCCCAGTACGTAGAACGAGCCTGGACAGCAGGTTCCAGCGTGGCTCTGCGAGAGTTTGAGGCCTTTTTGCAGTCTCAGTAGATCCCAAACTTGCTCGATTCCCCTGTTTTGGCCCTCACCCTAAAGCCCTCACCCTAAAGCCCTCTCCCACATTGGGAGAGGGCTGGATGACTGACAAAGATTCTGGGTCGGGCGCGAAAACCGCGCCCCTACGGCATTGGTTCCCCGTAGGGGTCAGGTCTCCTCACCCTGCGACGGAGAGGGACTGGGGGTGAGGGGCTACCCCTGCCAGGTGCCGTGGAAGCTGTGGGGAATCACTCCGGGCAGGGCCAATTGGGCGATGGGATCAGTTCCAAAGGCGTTGCCGTCGTAGATCCAGACTTCGCTGCGGTGATCGTGGCTGTTGTAGACCACGGAGATCACCCAGTGCTGATGGGGGTTCTGGCGATCCGGCACGGGGATGGCCTCGGAGGGATAGTAGCCCGGTTCGGGGTCGGCGAGGGTGAGGGTGTTGGTGTGGGGGTTGAACTGGGCCACGGCGTCGAAAAATTCCCCCAGGGGCGTGGGCGTGGTGCGGTGGACGTTGAGGTAGGTGAGGGCAGGGCCATCGGCGGGAGCGTAGGCAACGGGAAATTCGCAGTGGCGATCTACGGCACAGTGCTGCTCTAGAATTTGGCCGCTGTGGGGGTCGATGCGGTAGTGCCAAAGCTGGGCTTCGGCGGGGGTGAGGATTTGGCCCTGGGCCACTTCCTTGAGCTGTTGGTTGGTGGCAAAGTCGGCGTAGCGCACCAGGTCTAGGCCAACAGTGTCGTCACTGTGGAGGACGCTATGGCCAAAGTGCCACTGATACCAGGGTTCCGCCTGCTCCCAGGCCAGGACTTCTAGGCTGTCGGCCTCCACCACGATGATTTGGGTGCCCCACTTCGGCTGCCATTGCAGGGCCTCGCTGAAGGTTTGCAGACCAAACACCGCTGGCAGCGGATTCAGCCGCACCGGAGCGATGCAAAACACCAGGTAGCGGTCGGCCAGGGCAAAGTCGTGGATCAGGGGAATGCCGTTGAGGTCGATGCGCTGGGTTTGCTTCACCTGACCATCGGGGGCACAGCGATAAATTTGCAACACGGGGCGTCCGCCAGCGATGACCCCGACGTTGAAAATCTCCCCGGTGCGGGGGTGGCGCTTGGGATGGGCGGAAAAGGCATCGTTGGGGCGCAAGCTGCCCAGGGTATCGATGCCGTGGGTGTCCAGGGTGTCTAAATCTAGCCCGTGGGGTAGCCCCCCTTCCCACAGGGCCAACAGCCGATCGGGCAGGGCCAGCACCGAGGTATTGGCGGCGTTTTTAACCTGGCTTTGCCACCGCTGCCACCGGGAACCGGGCGCAAAGCTGCCGTAGCCACGGTAGAGATACTGGTCGGCGGCTTCCTCGTCTTGGAATCCGGCGGACTGCACATAGCGGTAGGTGGCCTCGGCCCCGCCCTCGGCAAACTGCACCCGCAAAATCGCTCCATCACCATCAAACCAATGGCCCACGGGCAAGCCACCCCGTTCTAGCCGAGCAGGGCCGTTGCGGTAGAGGGTGCCCCGCAGCCCCGCCGGGATCTCACCTGCCAAAGGGGGGAGGGGCGTGGCCGCAAATTCCGTGGCTGGATGGGCCAAGGCCTTCGCCCAGGCAAAGACGGGATCAGCGGGATCAGGCGGCGCAGACAAGGACATGTCGGTCAACGTAACGGCTCAGACAAGCTGTTTTCATCTTATCGCCCTTGGGTGGGGGGCCGTTTGGCGGATCTTTGGGGCGGATGGGATCGGTCTGGGGCCAAGGGGGGATGGCTAAGGACAGACGATTTCAACCCACTACCGTGCAGCGACTCAACTCTTCCCGCTGGCGCTGGGGCTTGTTTGGCCTAGGACTCTTGCTGTTTGGCGGCATCAGCAGCCAATTCCGCAGCGACGCCAAGCTGCCCACCCTCGCGCCCCTGCCCCAGGATCCCTATATTCAGGCCTACTTTAACCACAGTCAGGCTTCGGTATATGCCGACCCCTACCGCCGCATCAGCCGCTACGGCGACGATCTGGAGCAGGTGATGATCGACGCCATCCAGAGCGCCCAAACCTCCATTGACATCGCCGTGCAGGAATTTACCCTGCCACATTTGGCCGCCGCCCTGGCCCAACGCCAAGCCCAGGGGGTGCGGGTGCGGGTGATCCTCGAAAACAACTACAGCACCCCCATGGCCCAGCGCCGCCCCAACGATTTTTCCTTTTTGGATGAGCACGACCGCAACAAGGCCAATGAACTGTATCAATTCGTAGACCTCAACCAGGACGGCACCCTCAGCCCCGACGAAATTGCCCAGCGGGACGCCCTCACCATCCTCGACCAGGCCCAGGTGCCCCGCCTAGACGACACCGCCGACGGCAGCAGGGGCAGCGGCCTGATGCACCACAAATTTATGGTGATCGACGGACGGCAGGTGGTGGTGGGGTCGGCCAACTGGACGATGAGCGACATCCACGGCGACCTGGGGGTGGAGGAAAGCCGGGGCAATGCCAACGCCCTGCTGGTGATGGAGAGTCCTAGTTTGGCCCAAACCTTTGGCGCAGAATTTGCCCTGATGTGGGGCGATGGCCCCGGTGGCCAGCCCGACAGCCAGTTTGGCCTGCAAAAGCCGCCCCGTCCGGCCCGCCTTGCCTCGGTGCCCGGTTCCGTGGTGGAAGTGCAGTTTTCCCCCACCTCCCCCACCCGTCCCTGGGCCAACAGTGTCAATGGCCTGATCGCCAAAACCCTGGGCCAAGCCACCCAGCAGGTCAACCTGGCGCTGTTCGTCTTTTCCGAACAGCCCATCAGCAACCAGCTTTGGACGGTCTCCCAGCGGGGGGTGCCCATCCGCGCCCTGATTGACCCCGGCTTTGCCTACCGCAGCTACAGCGAAGGGCTCGACATGATGGGCCTCACCCTGCCCGACCACCGCTGCAAGCTGGACAGCAACAACCAACCCTGGCCCACCCCCATCACCAGCGTCGGCGTTCCCACCCTGGCCGAGGGGGACAAGCTGCACCACAAATTCGCCGTGGTGGATAACCAAGTGGTGATGGTGGGTTCCCACAACTGGAGCCACGCCGCCAACACCACCAATGACGAAAACCTGCTAGTCATCCGCAACGCCACCGTAGCTGCCCACTTCCAGCGAGAATTCGAGCGCCTCTACGACGACGCCCAGCTTGGCCTAACGCCCCACCTTCAGCAAACCCTAGACCGCCAACGGACCCAGTGCGGCCTGTAGAGGAGCACTCTCGGGATCATGGTGTTTCTTATCAGAAGTAAACAGAGTCTTTCATGGCATTAAGAAGCGTAAATACCCTATTTTTTAGCCAGGAGACATGCTAGATTAATTTCATCGAAAGACAACTGAATATCCATACAAGCTTCGCTTCCTTTCTAAGCTTTCAATGTAGAAAAAGCAAGCTGGTGACAGGTTCGCTAAACCCAAAATCAACCTTGTGTAGTTCATTTAGAGACACTAACTTAAGAATTTTCTGAGTTATATATCTCGCCCTTTATGTCGGTCAAGACATCGAACAATCAAGGTTTACTCACTCTCTACGTTTGTCATCCTTCGGTTTGGTTTCGTATTACTTGTTGACCTAGATAAGTGATTCAACCGAAAACACGGACAAGCTAACCGTTGTTTTTCGCTAAATAAACCTCTAACAAAGAGTGGCCATGGCGGTCACTCTTTAGTTGTTTTTAAGGGCGCTGGATCTTGCCGTCGAAGTCCTTCATTCACATCCTCAGAATTTGTGCTTGGATCCCCTAGCCGAAAATCCCCCTATGGACTACTATTTCATCCAGTTTGTTCCTTAGACGCCGCTCCAGGAGGACACCCCATTGGCCAAGGCCAAATCCCTAAAACGCTCAATTATTCTGGTGGTTTTGAATGGCAAGGGGGGCGTCGGCAAAACCACAACGGCGGTGAATTTGGCCGCAATCTACGCCGAAACCCAGTCGGTGCTGCTAGTGGATGCCGATCCCCAGGGTTCGGCCCTATGGTGGACGGGCCGGAGCCCCAAGGCCCTGAACTTTGAGATCATGCGGGCTGACGATCCAGCCCACTTAAGCGCCCTGCCCGATCTGGGGCGACACGATCTGGTGATTGTGGATACACCGCCCGCCCTGCACTCCACGGCCCTAGCGGCGGTGATTCCGATCGCCAACTACGTGCTGTTGCCCACCCCTCCCGCCCCCATGGACTTAGCGGCCCTAATTACTACAGTCAATGAAGCAGTGGCCCCTAGGGGGGTAGCCCATCGAGTATTGTTGACAAAAGTAGACTCCCGCAGTTTAGCGGAAGCCCTGGAGGCCCAAAATACGCTGCTGGAACTGAATATTCCGGCCTGCAACGCCTTTATCCGCACCTACAAGGCCCACGAACGCGCCGCTCTAGATGGAGTTCCCGTGGTGCAGTGGCGGGGCAAAAATGCCCAAGAAGCCCGCTCAGACTACCACCGAGTGGCCGAAGAAATACAGCGAGACTGGAAGTAACCCCCTGGAAAAGACTATGACCAAGAAAAGCCTCTCCGACCTCTTGAAAGAAGAAGCCAGCAAGGCCGACATGCCGGGGGAGGTGCCTGGGCCATCGGATTCATCTAGCGCCCCCCCTCTAACCCCAGGGGGTGAGGGGGATCGTCAGCCCATCCAGGGCCGTCGTAAGACCACCAGCAGTCGCGCCAAGACGCCCAAAGGGACGCCCGCGAAAAGGACGGCGGATCAATCTAAGGCTCAGCCTAAGACTCCATCTCAGGCGGCTGTTCCGTCCAGTGATCCCCCGGCGACGATCACCCCAGCGGCAGGAAGCGCCGAGGCGTCTCCGATTACGACTCCCCTCCCCGAAACGACGGCGGCGGCAGTAGACGCCGCCCTAGCCGCCGTTCAGCAGGAAAAGGCCAACCTCGAGAAAATCGTGCAGGGGCTCCAGCAAGACCTCGAAGCCCAGCAAAGTCGGCTGTTTGAGCTAACTGATCGCTTGGATCAGGTGAAGGCCGAACTGGAGGCCAAGACCCAAGCGCTGCACACCACGGAAGAGGCCCTAGCCGAGGCCAAGGCCACCATCCTGAAACTTTCGGCCCCCGCCGAAAAAGCGGATCCCCGGCTGGCGACCCCGCGTCGATCGGGAGGAGACATTGTCCCCCGTCAGCCCCTCCCTAAGCCCGCCAGTCCGGGCTATGTGCGTGGGGTTCCGACCTACAGCCCCCAGGCTGAGCAACCTAACCCAATGCTGACGGATGCCGACATCGGCTGGGTAGACTAGCGGCGCGGCCCTCGACCCTCCAGCGGTCTCAATCCCAGCAAAAGATCGGCTTTGCGGTCTACCAATCCGAAGCAAAGAGAAACCCCACCTGCCGTCACATGAGGGCAGGTGGGGTTTGCATGGAATGGATGTATGGGCTAGATGGAAGACTCAAAAGGCCATCCGCTCCAGCCCTTAGCTGGCGTAGTCAAAGAGGGAATCGAGGTAGATGCGATTCACCTCACGACCGCAGTGGCCATTTTGCATGAGAAAGAGCGACAGGGCCGCACAGAAGACCCGGTGCTGGCTCCAGTTGGCATGACTAGCGAGGTAGGTTTGCAGGGCATCATGGAGTTCTTCGGGGATTTCGGCAAGTAGGCTAACGCGGGTTTCGGTGGCAGAGTTGGGGATCACAGGCGGTTCCTCCTCAGGGACGATGATCTGTGGCGAACGGGGGACGGAAACATGGGCTGAGCCAGATCGCCCACCTCCTTAGCCTCGGGGCGGGTCGCCTCCGGTTCTTGGGCAGGGGCCTTCGACTCGATGACTCTAAGGCACAGCAAAGCTGCGCTACACCAGCGTTTGGGCCTCGCTTACCATCCCCTTCGGCGTCAGTCATAGCCCGGGGATGACCACTGTGCTGGGCGCGTCATGTTTCCAGTCGCATCATTCTGCCCAACTCCCCCAGCCCTGTCAATCTTGCCTATCCGCCGGACTTGCGCTAACAAAAACCGACGGGAACGAAGTAATCAGGGTTTGGTAGATCGGGGGGCAGCGGCCATCCTCCTGCTCGGCAAAATAGTCGTCCCGTTGGCCATCAGCTTGGTTTTTCCACAGGATGCCATTAAAGCCCAGAAATTCGTGATTTCCTGTGGATAACCCTGCTAATTCTGTGGAAAGGTTGGGGAAAGTCCTGGGGAAAGTGAGTCCCAATAAAAACTTTTGCAACGTTTTCCGTCTAGGGGGCTTGACAACCGTGATCCTCCAGGGAGGACATATTTTTTCAATCCCATCATCCTTAATCTGCTTAGCCGACCCTCATGCCAGTGGGTAGGGCAACCCCACCGACCGTAGCCGTGATGTTAGGAATACGGCCCCAGGAGAGAGCCTTAGGGGTTAGCGTCACTATCCTCAAGGGAGAGAGATGGGGGCCGCCGGGGGCTAGGGGTGAGGCCCCAGGTCGTCACCGTCAGCAGCAGGGCCAGGAGGACGGTCTGGAGGGGCTCCAGCGGAGGGCGAGGGGTGATCCAGGTGAGGGTGTCTGGCCCCTGGCCAGCCAAAAACTGCCTTAGCCGCTGGGACACCGCCGCCGCCGTGAGGGGGGTACGCCACTCTGGCAGTACTAGAGGAGGAGTGCCCAGGAGGGTAAGGCGATGGCAAAACCGCACCCCGCCCTGGGGGGTGTTGTCACAAAGGGTTGAGGTGAGGGTGAACGTCGCCCAGGTGAGGTCGCGGTGTTGGGCCGGTAGACCCACCAGCCGCCGCCCCTGATCGACCTGGCAGTGGGCCACGGGGGAGGAGGGGCCTGGGGCCTGACAATGAACGGTGATCGCCTGCCCGGGGCTGGCTCCGTAGAGACTGAACAATAAGATACAAAGGAGCGCTATCACCGGAACGCGTGACCCTGGGGAAATGAGGCGGCTTAAATGAGGCGGCTTAGATGAGGTGGCTTAATAGTCGAGTTCTTCCTCGTACTCCGTCACCTTTTTCTTCTGGGGAATGTTGATGGGTGTAGGGGTGTAGGGTTCCTCATCGGTCTCCTCAGACCAGGATTCCTCCGTCACCGCTTGATAGTCAGCATCGCGCACATCGTACGGGGGGGATTGGGGCGACGAAGCGGATTCGTCCCAGTTCGCTTCTAGGCTGGCGGTGCGGTAGGGTTCGGCGGCTTGGGCGCGAGCTACGGGCTCCTCCACCAGTTCTGGCTCGCCCCAGTCATCATCGCTCCACCGTTCCTCGGTGGTGGCGGGGGTGCGGGCCTTGGTAAACTCTGCCGGAGCCTGAACCCCGGAGGGCAGTTGGTTGGCGGTGGAAACGGGCATGATGTACTCGCCATCGCTGGTGCGTTCCCAGGGGGCACTGCCAATGCCCAGGCGCTCTAGCAGGCCAACGCTGAGCTGCACCATTTTCTCCTCGGCTCCCTCAAACACGATCAGCCGATCAGGGCCGCTACTGACCACTTCATCCATGGGGAGTTCGTAGGTGCTGATGACCTGATCCGGGATTTGGGGCAACCCAAAGGAGGCCACGACGATAGTCTCTAGGCGACCATTGGTGACATCAAACTTAAAGCCCCGCACCCGCCCCAGGGGTTCTCCGGTTTCGGTGATGACTTCGCAATTGACCAGGGTGCTGTAGGGAGCTAGGTTGACCTCGTCATCCAGCACCGTGTCGTCATCGACCAGGATGACATCCCCAATTTGGCGGATGCTGCTGAGGGGCATGATTTGCAGCGGTGCAGACACCAGACTCGACATGAGGTTGTCTCGCAGCCCGACGGCGACCACTTCCCGCTGATCGACATCGACCCAAACCTGACTGACAATGCCAAGGCGCTGGCCAGAGTTGCGGGTGATCACCTGGGTGCCCAGGAAGTCAGATCGGAGACGGTATTTGTCTAGGGTCATGTCAGGTTTATCTCGTTTGCCGAGAGGCTAGGGCACTTAGGGGAACGGGAAGGCAAAAACTAGGGGTTTCCAAAAACTAGGCGTTTCTAGGGAGAGCTAGGGTCGTCTTGAATGACTATGTTAAACAGAATTGCATCAGAATCGCACTATTTTACAGGAGGGAAGACCGAACCGCTAGGTACAGAGCGCCTTTGGCTGATCGCCTGCGAGGGCAAACGGGCCGTCGGTCATGGGCCTCTGTGGTGGGGATCGGTTGGCTTGGTTGTCTTCCTGGGGCGAGTTGGTTAATGTATCCCAAGGGCCTATGTCAAAATAGAACCGGTTATCTTGAATTCTGTTTCAGCCCAGCATTCTGAGCTAAGCATCTTAGGGATTGTGCGCACCGACAAGAGCCAGAAGATTGATCCCCAGTCTCCTTACCCTTGCCCCTGTCGCCGCAGTGGCTACCTACAGCCCATCGCCCTCACCGAGGCGTTTGGGTGTGATCGCTGCCAACATATCTTCGTTCTCCAAGAGGACGGTTACGTTATGGAGCAACTCTCCACCCAGTACCCCTACAAACGAGCCTGGCGATGGACGGGGCAGCAATGGCGGCTAGATCGATCCGCCCTCCGCTTGAGCTATCCCTCCCTGCTGGTGATGACCGCCTTCGTGGTCATGGCCTTTTTCCTGATCTTGGCCGCCTTTCAGTCCCCCCAAAACGCGAGAACCATGACTTCCCTGTTGATGACCCTGGCCACCTTAGCTCCCCTGGGGGTGGTCTTCTGGTTGGCCTCTCGCCCTTAGCGCCATGATTATCCCAGGATCCCAAGAGGAACTCAGGGGGGCGGTGGGGGAAGTGGCCCAGGCGGGCTATGGGCTATGGCTGGCTGGCGTTGAGGTTCAAGGTCGCTTGCTAGAAGCCATGGCCCACCAGCTTGAGGTGGCCCAGAACGATATTCTGGAGGCCAACACCCTCGACCTAGAGGCCAGCCTAGAAATGGCGGTACCAGACCTGGTGTTGGACTGGCTCAAACTCACCCCAGAACGGCTCCATGTCGCCAGTAAAATTCTCCGTCGGCTGGCCGTTCTAGGGGATCCCCGCTGGCTGAATGCCCTGCCCACCAGTCGTTGGGCCAAGGAAGCCACGGGCTACAGTCAGGTGGTGCCGGTGGGGGTCGTCGCCTTTGTGTATGAGGCCTTCCCAGAACTGGCCGCGATCATGGCGGGGTTTTGTGTGCGCACGGGCAACGGCTTGGTGCTGAAGGGCGGCAACGAGGCCAGTCAAACGAACCAGGCCATTATGCAGGCGCTGCACCGCGCCCTCGACCAACACAACATCCCCCCAACCACGCTGCTGCCCTTAGTCGATGACACGGGCGAAGCGGCCCGATGCTGGCTTGTGCAAGACCCCGGCGTGAATTTGGTGATTCCCTACGGACGACCCAGCCTCGTGAAGCAGGTGATGCGTCAGGCCGCTGTACCGGTGTTGCCCACGGCCATGGGCAACTGCTATCTATACTGGTCGGCCTCTGGGAATGCCGCCGCCGTAGCCACCCTCGTCATCGATAGCCACCGGGGGGAACCGGATGCCGTCAACGCGGTGGAAAAGGTGTTGATTCATCCGGGCTGTAGTACCGCTGCCATTGGCCAGCTTTGCCGCATGTTAGGGGAGAGTGGCGTGAAGGTGGCGGGGGATGCCGCCATGCAGCAGGAGATGCCTGACCTCCCCCTCGCCGATCAGAACGACTGGCACCAGCCCCTCTTGTCCAAACGTGTCTTGCTGAAACGGATCGATAACCTCGCCCAAGCCGCCGATTGGATCAACCGCCACAGCAGCGGCCATGCCAATGTCCTCGTCAGCGATACCTACTCTGAAACGGTGCAATTTCCGCGCTTGGTGAGCAGTGCGGTGGTCTATATCAACACCTCCCCTCGCTTCATCCGCAACCCGTCCCAGGCGTCGGCCATGGCCCTCGGGATGACCACCCAGCAAGGGCGCTGCCAGGGCTTTGTGGGCCTCAATGCCCTCCTCACCATCCGCCATGTGCTCCAAGGGCTGGAGTCGGGGCAGTAGGCTGGGCGGTCACACCGTTGACCGAACCGCCTAGGGGGCTATTCACCGCAGCGGGGCAGTGGGTACACTCAGACCATCAACGCACGGATTTTTTCGACCCCATTGTCATTGAGAGCATAGGTTATGGCAGCGTCCTCCGGCCCCATTGCAGCGACCCCGAAGCCCATTCAGTTTGGTACCGACGGTTGGCGCGGCATCATCGCCGCCGATTTTACCTTCGAGCGGGTGGCCCAGGTTGCGGCGGTGGCCGCCCATGTGTTGCAGCAGCGCTTTGGCCCAACCACGGGCAGCCGTACCGTGGCCGTGGGCTATGACCGGCGCTTTCTGGCCGCTGAGTTTGCCCATACCGCCGCCGAAGCCATCGCCTCCCAGGGGTTTGAGGTGCGTCTTTCCCAAGACTTTGCCCCCACCCCAGCCTTTAGCTTTGCCGCCAAGCACCACAACCTACTCGGGGCCATTGTGATTACCGCCAGCCACAATCCCCCCGCCTACTCGGGCCTTAAAATCAAGGGAGCCTTTGGCGGTTCGGTGTCCCCCGATGTGACCCAGCAGGTGGAGGCGCTCTTGCCCCATCCCCCCGCCCCCATTGGCCCCAAGGGGCCAATTACGAGCTTCGATCCCTGGCCCGACTACTGTGCCGCCCTCCAAGCGGCGGTGGATATTGCTGCCATTCAGGCCGCCATTGCCAGCGGCAAACTGACGGTGTTCGCCGATGTCATGTATGGGTCGGCCTCCGGTGGGCTACCCCGCCTCCTCGGTGAAGCCAGCGTCCACGAACTGCATAGCCATGCCGACCCGCTGTTTGGGGGCAATCCTCCGGAACCCCTGCCCAAATACCTGGGGGATCTGCTGGAAACGGTCAGAGAAGATCAGGTTCCCGAGGGCGGTCTGAAGGTGGGCCTGGTGTTCGATGGGGATAGCGATCGCATTGCCGCCGTGGATAGCCAGGGCCAGTTCCTCAGTTCCCAAATCCTCATTCCCATCCTGATCGATCATCTCAAGGCCCGCCGCCACTACAGCGGCGAAATTGTGAAAACCATTAGCGGATCGAACCTGATCCCCGCCGTGGCCAAGCTGCATGGGCTCGATCTGCACCAAACCCCGGTGGGCTACAAGTACATCGCTGACCGGATGCAGGAGACCCAGGTGCTCCTCGGTGGCGAGGAATCCGGCGGCATCGGCTATGGCCACCATATTCCAGAACGGGATGCCCTCATGTCGGCGCTCTATGTCCTCGAAGCGGTGGTGATGTCCGGTTTGGACTTGAGCGACTACTACCGCCAGCTTCAGGACAAAACCGGCTATCGGTCTGAGTATGACCGCATTGATCTGCCCCTCGCCAGCATGGATGTGCAGGCCAAACTGCTCCACCAACTGGCCACCGATCCCCCCCAGGTGGTAGCCGGGAAAGCGGTGGTCGATATCTTAGCCATCGACGGCTACAAGCTCACCCTGGCCGACGGGAGTTGGATCCTGATTCGCTTCAGCGGCACCGAGCCCGTGCTCCGGCTCTATAGCGAAGCCCAAACCCTGGAGGCTGTGCATCAGCATCTCCAGTGGGCGAAGGACTGGGCCAACGCCATCGCCTAACCCCTGGGCCGTGCCTGGGGCGAGGGGTTAGCGTCGGGTGGGGTTCAGCCTTGACAAATCGCCCGCAGGGCCGTGATCAGGGCCTCTACCTGTTCCCCGGTAATCCAGTAGTGGGTGACGGCTCGCAGGGTGCGATGGTGGTAGCCGCCGAGGTAAAGGCCGTAGTCCTGCTGGAGGCGACGCACCAGATCGGTGGGCGAGAGGGGGCTATCCTCCGCCAGGTCAAAAAAGACCATGTTGGTTTCCACCTGGGCCGGATTGAGGAGGAGACCCGGAATGGTGGCAAGGCCCTGGGCTAGGTGCTGGGCCTTGTCGTGATCCTCCTGGAGGCGCTGGGTCATGGTGTCTAGGGCGATCAGCCCAGCGGCGGCCAGAACCCCGGCCTGACGCATCCCGCCCCCCAGCAGTTTGCGCTGGCGGCGGGCAGTATGGATGAAATCGGCGGATCCCACCAGCACCGACCCCACGGGCGCACACAGCCCCTTACTGAGGCAAACGCTCACCGAATCAACCCACTGGGTAATGGCCGTGGGCGGGCAGCCTAGGGCCGTGATGGCATTAAACAGCCGTGCCCCATCCAGATGGACCTTCAGCCCGTGGGCCTGGGCGATGGCGTGAACCGCCTCAAAATACTCAGGCTCGATGGCGGATCCATGGTTGCCCCCCGAGCTATTTTCCAGCAGGATCAGGCGACTGGTGGGCAGGTGGGGATCGTCCGCCCGCAGGGCATGGCGAAGGCGGGTCATATCCATGCGTCCTCGGGCATCCGTGGGCAGGGGGTGCGGGGTGATCCCCCCTAGCACTGCCATGCCGCCTGCCTCCCAGCAAAAGGTGTGGGCATCCTCGCCCATGATGGCTTCATCACCCCGTTGGGCATGGCTCAGCGCCGCAATGAGATTGCCCTGGGTGCCGCTGGTGACAAACAGTCCGGCCTCCTTGCCCAACCTCTCTGCCGCCAAGGACTCGAGGGCCAGGACCGTCGGATCCTCACCATACACATCGTCGCCCACCTCGGCAGCGGCCATCGCCGCCCGCATCGCCTCCGTGGGCCAAGTCACCGTATCGGAACGAAAGTCTACCGAGGGATGAATTGCAGTCATAGCAGCAGAGCCGGATCGGAACCATGTGGCCGCATCCTACTCTGATTGATCCCAGGGATGCAAGGTGATCGCCCCTCGCCAATGGCCCCTGGATCTGGGGAAACCCGGATCGAATGCTAGGCTGCTAGGGGAATTCCCCATAGATGATTGGAGACCCTTGGAGACCTATCGATGTTTATCGACTACATCACGCTCATGTTGATCAATATGGTGGCGGGGCTGGTGCTCTTGGCCGATTTTGTCTATCGCGGCCTGGATGGAGCCAACCTAAAACGCTGGATTCCCGGATTTGGCCTGGTGGGATCCATTGCGCTGGCCACGGGGCTACATATGATCTGGACCTGGCCCGTGCCGGGTAGTTTTAACATTTCCTTTGGCGAAACCACGGTTCTCTTTGGCGGTCTCTACGTAGCCGCAGCCATCGCCATCGCCCAAGGCTGGGATTTGCTAACCCTCACGATTTACGCCTTGTTTGCCGGACTGACCTCGATCCTCGTGGGGGTGCGCATCATTGACCTGGGCCAAACCCAGCGGCCTCTCATTGCGGGGCTAGGGTTTATCCTCACCGGGGTAGGGGGGGTATTGGCGGCTCCCACGCTGGTCTATTTGCGCGACAACAAGACCTGGCGCACCGTGGGGGCGGGGGTGCTGCTGCTGGCCGCGCTCGTTTGGGCCGTCGTTGGCTACATGGCCTACTGGAGCCACTTAGCGGTCTTTAGTGACTGGCAACCCCCCGTCATGCGCTAGGGCCAGAAAGATGGACGGCGATCACACTGGTTGACTAACAAAATAGGCGAGAACCCATATCCGTCGAAGGGTCAGGAAACCTGGCCCCTACGTGGAACCAAGGCCGTAGGGGCGCGGTTTTCGCGCCCGACCCAGAATCTACTGTTCTAATGTTGGATTCATCTTTTGGCCGCCATGCACCGCTTGCCTAAAACGGGATTTCGTCGTAGTTGATGCCGGGATCGGCATCAACTACGGGGCTGGGGGCTGGAGGGGTAGGGCGCGGTGTGGCGGCGGGGCGCGGGGGGGCGGATGCCGCAGGGGCGCTGGCGGTGAGGGGGGTGGGAGCGGTCATGGGCATGGTGGCGAAGGTTCCAGCGTCGTAGATGCGCTGGACGGTGAGTTCGGCCTGCTTTTCCTTATAGCCATCGGGTCGTTCCACGGTGTTCATACCAAGGCGACCTTCTAGCAGCACCCGCTGCCCCACCTGGTAGTTTCCCTGGATTTCCTGGGCCAGATTGCCCCAGCCCACGGCCTTCAGTTGACCGGCTGGTTCGCCCTCCCTCAGGCCCGGAAACTGCACGACAAACTCGGCTATGGGGGTTTGGGTATCGGAGGTGTAGCGAAGCTGGGGGTCTTGGATGATCTCCGCCAGGAGCATACAGTTGTTCATCGGGTGGTCTCCTTCATGCCCTGGGATTGGTCAATAAACTGTTGGACTTGGGTCTGGTACTGGGTGAGGGTGGCCTCCAGCCAATCGCGGTTTTGGCTGTTGCCCACGAGATGAACCAGGGGTTCTCCGGCATCGGGCAGCACCAGCACCCAATTATCGGGGTTATCCCCTAAGATTTTAACCCCGTCGATCAGTTCTAGGCGATGTTGGGGCGTGACTTCCACCAAATGGCGCATTAGGGCACCCTTGACCGTCCAGGGGCAGCGCAGGGTTTGGGTGCGGTGCGCCATGCGGGGCAAGCCCGACCAAATTTGGCCGAGGGAATAGTCTTGCAGGCTCAGCATTTCAATCAGCTTGGCGATGCAGAACATCGCATCAAAGCCGGGGTGCAGTTCTGGGAAAATAAAGCCCATCTCGCCGCTGCCGCCCAAAATGACATTGGGATTTTCTTGACAGGCTTGCATCAGGGCGGTGGGATTGGCCTTGGTGCGGATCACCTGGCCCCCATGGCGACGGGCGATATGTTCCACGGCCCCAGAGGCCTGGACGGGAACAACAATCGTGCCCCGGGGGTAGCAGGTCAGCATCATGTGGGCCATCAGCGCAGTGAGGCTTTCGCCGCGAATTTGGCTACCCATTTCATCCACCAGGACGATCTGTTCTCCATTGGCGGAGACCTGCGCCCCAAAGGTGGCCCGAATCGCCTGCACGACCTGGCCTAACTGGCCCAGCATCACCTCGCGCTCGTCGGATGACAGGGGCGACTGGCGGAGGCTGGCGTTGAGCACCACGGCATCACAGGCGAACTTGGCGAGGATTTGCGGCAGCACGGCCCCAGAAACCGCGTAGGCATAGTCGATCACCACCTTGGCCTGACTGTGGGTGATGGCCTCCACATTCAGGTGTTGTTCAAAGGCTGTGATGTAGGTAGAGACCAGGCGGCCTGGGGTGGTGACGGTGCCAATTTCATGGATGGCGGAACGGCGCAGGTCTTCCTTGAAGTAAGCACCTTCAATTTTCTTTTCCTTGCCCTTACCGATATCGATGCCCCGTTCGTCAAAGAACTCGATCAGCACCTGGTCGGGGCGGGCGGGGTGGAGCCGCACATGGAGACCCCCCACAACGCCCATCTGCACGAGGGCCGTGCGGGCCACGGGGATGGCGGTGGATTCGAGGTTTTGGACGTTGATGCCCACGGACATCAGCCCCGCAATCAGCGACCGAGACACCATGCGGGAGATGCTGCGCTGATCCCGCGAGACGGTGACGTGGGATCCGGGCTTGAGGGTAGACCCGTAGGCGGCCCCGAGCTTGACAGCAAACTCCGGGGTGATATCGATGTTGGCGAGCCCCGAAACACCCCGCTGGCCAAACAAATTGCGCTGGGCGGTATTGCCCCAAATCAAATTGATCTTCAAGATGGCCCCTGACTCAATTTGCTTGCTGGGCCAAACCCTCACCCCAGGGCTAATCTGGGCCTCTTCGCCGACGGTGGAGAGTGCCCCAATCACCACCCCTTCCAGCAGGTGGGAACGCCGATCGACCCTGGCCCCCCGGGCAATGCTACAGGCCCGCAGGTGTACCTCGTCTCCCACGATGGCCCCGTTCCAGATAATCGGGCGCTTGAGGTCGGCGTCGTTGCCAATGGTGACGTTGTCGCCGATGACCGTGCCCGACTCCAGCACAGTTCGCGCCCCAATGCGGCAGTTTTTGCCGATCATCACCGGGGGATGCAGTTCGGCGGTGGGGTCGATGTAGGTGTTTTCCCCCACCCATATCCCTGGGGCCGTCTCCGGGTAGGCATACTCCATCCTCACTTGGCGATGGAGGGCATCATACTGAGCCTCGCGATAGGCTTCGAGGTGGCCCACATCGCACCAATAGCCCTCGGCCACATAGCCGTAGATCGGTTCGCCCTTCTCCAGCAGCAGGGGGAAGAGATCCTTGGAAAAATCGCACTCTTGATGGGGCGGCAGGTAATCTAACACCTCCGGCTCCAAAATGTAGGTGCCGGTATTGACCGTGTCGGAGAAAATTTCGCTGGTGGAGGGCTTTTCCAAAAAGCGCTGGATCTGACCGTCGGCGTTGGTAATGACTACGCCAAATTCAATGGGATTGGGCACGCGGGTGAGCACTAAGGTGGCCTTTGACCGCCGCTGCCGATGGAAGCGAATCGCCGCCTGAAGGTCAAAATCGGTCACACTGTCGCCGCTGATCACCAGAAAGGTGTCGTCTAGCCAATCCGCGATATTTTTGACGCAGCCCGCCGTTCCCAGGGGCTGATCCTCCTCCACGGCGTAGGTCATCTGCACCCCAAATGCTCGCCCGTCTTGGAAATAGTCGCGCATGATGTCGGGCAGGTAGTGGAGGGTGGCGATCACCTCGGAGATGCCGTGGCGCTTCAGTAAGTTCACAATGTGTTCGGCAATGGGGCGATTCAAAATGGGCACCATTGGCTTTGGCAAATCACAGGTGAGCGGACGCAACCTTGTCCCGGAACCGCCAGCCATTAACACTGCACGCATTTGGTTTCCTTCTTGCTACTCAACGGTGTGGCCCATGGGGGGGAGGCCCTTGGAGGGTTTTGGCTATCTGTGTAATGACCCCATTGACGATGAGACCTATCAGGGTTATAGCTCGATCCCTCCGCCTATGACTGTATTCCATCAACGTTTCCGATCCTTCCCGATCGGCTCACCATTCGCTAACGTTGGTACTGGATAGAAACCGGGGCTCATCCCCCATCGGAGGAATACCCATGGATCCATTACTACTCATCCTCATGATCGTCTATGGCGGCGGCGCTTGGAAGTTTTGGTCGGGCTTTAAGCGCACCAACTTCAGTGAGGGCAAGGTGAAATTTACCCTGCTGTGGCCCCTCTTTTTAGCCTTCAGCAAGTCCTACCGCGAAAACTTTAACCGTGCCCTGAAGGGCTAGGGAAACCACCAATGCCCCTACCTGCCGCCGATCCCTCCCCCTGGGGAGCCACCCTCCAGGCCGTGGCCCAGCGCTATAACCAAGAATTTTCGGGTCAGCCCTTCGATCTGCCCCAGGAAATCGAAGAAATGCCCCTGTTCAAGGACTGGGTCTCAGGACGCCTCACCCCGCGTATCGCGACGCCCTTTTGGGAGGCCGTCAAACCCCATAAAAAAGATCATTGCCTCGACATCGGCTGCGGGATTAGTTTCCTGGTCTACCCCTGGCGGGATTGGGAGGCCCTCTTCCACGGCCACGATATCAGCGAGTTTGCCTGCAAGGCCGTCACCGCCCGGGGGCCACAGCTCAATTCCAAGCTCTTCAAGGGCATGAAGCAAGCCCCCGCCCATCGCTTGCAGGATCACTACGACCCCCACTTTTTCGACCTGGTGATTGCCACCGGCGTCAGTGGCTACTACCCCAAGGACTATTGGGACACGGTGCTACAACAGGTGAAAAAAGTCCTCAAACCTGGCGGATATTTCCTGTTTGACGCCATCAACCCCGACGCCCCCCTGGCGGAAAACTGGGCCATTCTGGAGACCTACCTGGGGGCAGAAGTCCAGCTTGATCCCCTCGACCAATGGCCAGCCTTGGTGAACGCCAACGGGGGGCGTGTGGTGTCCCACCGCGATTACGAACTCTTCCGCCTCTTCAAGGTGAAATGGGACGGATGAGGTCTGGCGATGGGCGAGGCGGTGGCCGACCGGTGGCCCAAGGCGGGTTTCTGCCGTCCTGGCCGATCACCCCAGACCCGCAGGCGGGGGGAGCCCTTGGCGGTAGGACGAATTCTCCAGGCCCAGGTAGGGGCATGGGCCATCCCGGCAGGGCTGGAAACCCGTCGCTGGTTGATCCTTGCGGGAGGCTTTCCCTGGGGCAACGGCACGCCCTTCCCCCAGGGACGGGGGTTCCCAGGCTTCACGCCCAAGCTGGGCCGTTCTAAGGGCACGTTCTAAGGGCGGTGGAAAATGGTAGTCTCTTAGAAACGCTGTGTCATTTTTAAATTTTGTAGGAGAGGAAAAGGGGATTATGAAACGACTGGTTGGCCTGCTCATTGCCCTTGGAGTGCTGGTTGGTTGGTTCGGTGGGTTTGGCATGGCCCAGCCTGCCCTGGCCGCTGGTAACGCTAGCGCCGTTGCCCTGCTGGCCGAGCGCCCCCTTGTCAATGCCGTCGATGCCAAGCTCAGAACCGAGTACGGGGCTAAGCTCGACCTCAACAACACCAACGTTCAAAGCTTCCGCAAATATCCGGGCCTGTATCCCACCCTGGCGGGCAAAATTGTCCAAAACGCCCCCTTTGAGGCCGTGGAAGACGTGCTAGAGATGCCCGGGTTGACGGATCAGCAAATCGACATTCTGCGAGCGAATCTAGATAAATTCACGGTCACGGTGCCTGATCCGGCCCTCGTGGAAGGCGCAGATCGGTTTAACAACGGGGTTTATAGGTAAATCGCATTCAGGTTTTACAGTACTAAGCCCTTGTCAAGCGTCGCCCTCGGGTGGCTGGTTGGCAGGGGCTTTCTCGCATCTTGAGGAGTCTGCCTTGGCCCAGTGTATTCCGTCTCCCACCGTGGCGAACCCGCCCTGGGACTTTGATGTTTTGGTGATTGGCGGGGGGGCAGCGGGGCTCTATGCCGCCCTGTCCATTCCTCCTCAATGGCGAGTGGGGTTGATCACAAAGGATAACCTGTCCCTGTCGGCCAGCGATTGGGCGCAGGGGGGCATTGCCGCCGCCCTCGGCCCCGATGATTCCCCCCACCTCCATGTGGCCGATACCCTGCGGGCTGGGGCCGGACTGTGCGAACTCGACGCTGTCGAACATTTAGTCACCCATGCCGCCCCCTGCATCCATCGCCTCGTGGACTTGGGGGTGGCCTTTGACCGCAGCGGCCCCGACTTGGCCATGACCCTGGAGGCCGCCCACTCCCGCAAGCGCGTTCTCCATGCCGCCGATACCACCGGGCGGGCCATTGTCTCGATTTTGGCGGAGGCGGTGCTGCAACGGCCCAATATCACCGTCTATGAGTCGGCCTTTGTCCTCGATCTGTGGCTGGTGGAGGGGTACTGCCGAGGGGCTGCCGTAGTTCAGGGGCAGAGCCTGCGCTGGCTGTCTGCCCAGGCCACCGTCTTGGCCACCGGGGGGGGAGGGCAGGTCTATGCCCAAACCACCAACCCCGCCGCCAGCACCGGGGACGGCGTGGCGATGGTGTGGCGGGCCGAAGGGCCGTTGCGGGATCTTGAGTTCTTTCAGTTTCACCCCACCTCCCTATGCTTGCCGGGGGCACCGCCGTTTTTGATCAGCGAAGCCGTGCGGGGGGAGGGGGCGCACCTCGTGGATCGGGAGGGACGACGGTTTGCCTACGACTACCACCCCGACGGCGAGCTAGCCCCCCGGGATGTGGTCAGTCGGGCCATTTTCCATCACCTACAACGGACGGGGGATCGGCATGTGTGGCTGGATATGCGGCCTATTCCCGCTGATCGAATGAACTATCGCTTCCCCAATATCATCCGGGTGTGCCGCACCTGGGGATGCGACCCTGTTGTCCAACCCGTGCCCGTGGCCCCCGCTGCCCACTACTGGATGGGCGGCATTCCGACCGATCTGCACAGCCAAACTCAAATCCCCGGCCTCTATGCGGTGGGGGAAAATGCTAGCACCGGCGTCCATGGAGCCAATCGTCTGGCCAGTAACTCGCTGCTAGAATGCCTCGTCTACGGTGCCGAACTGGCCAATCTGCCCCTGCAAGCGGGATTGGTCACGCCGGATCCCCCTTCCCCCCAGCCCCCGCTGGCAGCGGTGACTAGCGACGATCCCGATCTGGCGAATCTCAACCAGAAACGGCAGCAACTCACCCAATTGATGTGGGACTATGCCGCCATTAGCCGCGACCAAGCTGGCCTTGAAACCGCCATTGCCACCCTCGCCACCTGGCGTCAGGAGGCGGAACGGGAGGATCTATACCGCACCTTGCAGGGCCTCGCCCCCAATCCTCAACAGACCTTGCCCCCCGATCTCACCCTCCCCCGGCTGCGGGCCTGGGGAGAATTGCGCAACCTCTACGACATTGGCTGGTTGGTTTTAAACAGCGCCCGCTTTCGCACCGAGAGTCGGGGTGGTCACTACCGGAGCGACTACCCCAACGCGGATCCCGATTGGCAGGTGCATACCCTAGTACAAGGCCACCAATGGAGGCGATCCGCCCCCCTCACCGACCGGGTGGCCGCACCGGAGGATTAGCCTGCCCCCCTGGCCCTCGCCCCAGCTTGTCCCGCGCTGGGATTGCATCCGATGGGGCGAGGGCGAGGATATCTGCAACCCTTAAAACTTAACCCTGACGAACCACTAGGCATGGCTAGCCGCCGCAGCGGTCTCTGGGGTTTCGGCCCCGCTCTCTGGGCCGCTATGTACCACCATCACCGAGCAGGTCGCATGGTGCATGACATGGTTGCTGACGCTGCCCAGCAGGAGTTCGCCCAGGCCTCGGCGGCGGTGGCTACCGACCACAATCAAATCGGATCCCCAGGATTGGGCAACGGCACAGATCGTGGTGGCGGGATCTCCGGCGGCTTGGGAAAATTCTGCCTCAACTCCGACCGCTTGGGCCTGCTCCACCTCCCGTTGCAGCATGGCCAACCGATTGGCTTCAAAGGTTTGCCAACGTTTTTGATAGTCCTTCCAAACGGCATCATCGAGCACCGGATAGTAGGCTTGGTAGGAACGAATGGGGATACCGGGGCTGCCTTCTTCATAGGCCGACAGCACATGCAGTAACATCAGCTTGGCTTGGGTCGCTTTGGCTAAATCCAAGGCTTGTTCAAACACGGTTTGTCGTAGGGACGAGCTATCTAGAGCCACAAGAATGGTCTTAAACATGGTGAGTCTCCTTTGCTTCCGTGAGCCCGCTTTTCTAGTTGCTCCTAGGTAAAGCAATGGAACCAAGCCGACACCAGTGGTAAACCACTAGCGATAGAGAACCAGAGCCAGGGGCCGTAGGCTATGTCTTTATTATAAAAAAGGGTCGGAGGCGATCTCCTAGGGCTTAACAATGCCGCAATAAAGCGTTGTCTGACAGGCCTTCGACGCTACTCAAAGCGAGCGGCGGTGTCCCGGGAAAGCCAAGAATGCATTACTGTAGAAACTGTAGAAAACGACCTACGGGGTGTTCCCCGGCATCCTCAAGGAGAGAGTTCCCCATGGCAGACGAGGCCCAGTACCTAACGTTAACGGCGGACAACTTTGAGGCCGAAGTGCTCCAGAGTGACTTGCCTGTTTTAGTAGATTTTTGGGCGGCTTGGTGTGGCCCTTGCCGCATTATGAACCCGATTGTCGAAGAACTCGCTGAAACCTTTGCGGGGCGAGCCAAAATTGCCAAGCTCAACGTAGACGACGAAGATGCCCTAGCCCTTCAGTACCATGTGATGGCCATCCCGACCCTGATTTTCTTTAACCAAGGGGAGCGGGTCGCCACCATTGAAGGGGTGGCCGCCAAGGATGACCTCATGGCCAAATTGGAAAGCCTGATCAGCAGCGGATCCGTCGCCTAGGATCAAGACCGTCGCCTAGGATCAAGACCTAGGGGGCTGAGGGTGGGTTGCCCCGCCCCCTAGGCCAAGGCTCCCGGCTTAGAGGTCTGGGGGCAGCGATGGTCGTCTGGAAATCCCTCACCCTGGTACATCACCCGGTGACTGTACCCTATCGCCCCCTCAACTCCCTACTCCATGTCCCGTTCTGCCGCCCTGCGCTACTACGTCCTCACCCGGCTGTTGCTGGCCCCCTTGATGATTTGGACGATTACCACGGTGGTGTTTTTGTTGCTGCGGGCCACCCCGGGCGATCCGGTGGATGCCCTGCTTGGAGCCCGGGCTCCGGCGGCGGCTAAGGATCAGCTCCGGGCACAGTTGGGGCTGGATCAACCCCTATGGGCGCAGTATCTCGACTACCTCGGTCAACTGCTGCGGCTAGACTTGGGCACCTCCATCGCCACCCAGGGGCAAACCGTATGGGCGATCATCCGCGCCCACTTTCCGGCCACGGTGGAACTGGCCCTCTGTGGGATGGTGGTGGCCACCGTGGTGGGGGTGACGGTGGGGGTGATCGCCGCCTCTCGGCCTAATTCTCCCCTAGATGCCGGGGGGCGCTTGTTTGGCATCATCACCTACGCCATCCCGATGTATTGGTTTGGCATGATTTTGCAGCTCATTTTTGCGGTGCAGTTGCGCTGGTTTCCCATCGGTACCCGCTATCCCCTCCAGGCCACCCCTCCCGCTGGCCCCACGGGGCTCTATTTGCTAGACAGTCTGTTGACCTTCAATATGGGGGCCTTTGGCACCACGCTTTACTACCTGGCCCTGCCCAGCCTCACCCTGGGAGTGCTGATCAGCGGCGTCTTTGAGCGTATGGTGCGGGTGAATCTTAAGCAAACCCTCACCGCCGACTATGTAGAAGCCGCGCGAGCCCGTGGCATTCCCGAACGGCGAATCATCCTGGTTCATGCCCTCAAAAATGCCCTGATTCCGGTCATTACCGTCCTAGGACTTACCTTTGCCTCCATGCTGGGGGGGGCTGTGCTCACCGAGGTGACGTTTTCCTGGCCCGGTTTGGCCAATCGCCTCTATGAAGCTATCTCCCAGCGAGATTACCCTGTGGTGCAGGGGCTGATGGTGTTCTTCGGCATGATTGTGGCGGTCATCAGCATCGCCATCGATATTTTGAACGCCTATATTGATCCGCGCATCCGGTATTAGACCGAAGCCCACCCTTCGACCAGCTCAGGGCAAACGTACTGTCCTGACGACGCTGGTTATCGCTATGAAGCCCACCCTTCGACCAGCTCAGGGCGAACGTACTGTCCTGACGACGTTGGCTATCGCGATACCCCGGGTCGTCGAGGTATCGATTTTTCTCATGCTGGCCATAAACGGGGGTTTTTGTAGTTTCCGCTACAGAAAATTAGGCTAGTAAAAGAATACGGGGAGGTAAATCATGGGTGTTCACACTGCCTATTGGCCAACGATGAATCGATTTTGGCAAAGTCTGCTAGCGCATTTGGATGTATCCGAGGAACCCCGAGTCTGGCGGGGGGCTGATCAGGATGGAAAACCCGCCTGGAATGCCTACGATCCGGTGACCGGGCAATCGGTGCATCTGGTGTCTGAAGCCGAACTGCGTACCTGGCTGGAGGAACTGCACTACCATGAGCAACGGTTCGCGGAAGCCCGTCAAGCGGATCTGAAGCTTCTGTGGCACTAGGCTTTTGCCAAAGGATTGGAAAACCTGGATGACATCTGCCATTGATCGAGTCCTGCGAGGACTTGGTTGGCGGTTGCCGTCCATCCCACAATGCCACCCTGGGCGCGTACCATGTCCAGGGTGGCTTGTTTAAATTCAGGAAAATAGCTTTCTGTGGCGTCTTCCACCAGCAAGCAGTCATAGCCTCGGTCATTGGCTTCGCGCAGGGTTGTTTGGACGCAGACCTCGGTGGTCACCCCGGCCACAATCAGATGGCTAATGTGGTGGGTTTTCAAGAGAAACTCTAGGTTGGTGTTGTAAAAAGCCCCTTTCCCCGGCTTGGCGATGACGGGTTCGTTGGCCTGGGGGGCGAGTTCCGGGATAATTTGGTTGCCCGGTTCGCCCAGGATTAAAATCCGCCCCATCGGCCCCGGATCACCAATTTTGAGACTGGGATTGCCCCGCAGACGCTTGCTGGGAGGGCAGTCGGTCAGATCGGGGCGGTGGCCTTCCACGGTTTGCAAGATGAGCCAACCCCGGTCTCGAAAGACCTGCTGGAGGCGCTGCACCGTGGGCACAATGGCCTGGAGACGACTGACCTCATTGCCCAAAGCCGCCCCGAACCCCCCTGGTTCTAAAAAGTCGCGCTGCATATCAATGATCACCAGGGCAATCCCGGTCTCTGTGGGTAGGGGGTAGTCGTAGGGTTGCGCCGCAATTACTGCCATAGGAAAACCCGCTCTAGAACAGCCGCTACTTGAATCGGTACTTGAATCGGTGCGTCCATCGCCCCTTGAATCGCCCCTTGAATCGCCCCTTGAATGGGGCCATGCCACAACCTGACCGCGATGAATTCTGGGCGACCAGGGAGATCGGAACGATGACCCGCACCCCAGCCCTTGGATTGGGGCTCATGGGCGAGACCAAGGCTTATTCTAAGGGCAGGGGCCGGATCAAACGGTAGGCTAGGGCGTATCTTCGCAATTTTTCAGCTAACGCCCAGGACGCGCATGATTACACTATTGACTGATTTTGGCCATCAGGATGCCTATGTGGGGGTGATGAAGGGCGTCATTGTCAGCCACTGCCCCACCACACCCATCGTGGATCTCACCCACGACATTCCACCCCAGGATCTCTGGGCGGCGCGGTTTCAGTTGTTGAGCGTGTTTCCCTACTTTCCGCCCCGCACGGTACATGTGGTCGTGGTAGACCCTGGCGTGGGCACGGATCGACGGGCCTTGGCGGTGCGGTTGGCGGGCGGGTGCTATGTGGGGCCAGATAACGGCATTCTCAGCGGGGTGCTAGAGCATACCCCCGTCCTAGAGGCGGTAGCGCTGACCAACCCGGCCTACTGGCGGCTACCCCAGCCCAGCCGCACCTTTCAGGGGCGTGATATTTTTGCCCCCGTTGCGGCCCATGTGGCCAATGGGGTGCCGCTGTCCGCCCTCGGCACCGCTATTGCAGCCGACTCCCTGGTGCGGCTATCGTTGCCCCCTCTCCAGGAAACAGAGCAGGGCCTAACCGGCTGTCTCCAGTACATTGACCACTTTGGTAATGCCGCCACCACGATCCCCGCCGAACGCCTCGGTAATGGCCCCTGGCACCTTGTTTGGCAGCAGCAAACCCTGCCGGGGGTCGGCGCTTACAATGCGGTTGCCCCCAGTGCCCCCCTGGCGCTGGTGGGAAGCCATGGCTTTTTAGAACTGGCGGTTAACCAGGGCAGCGCCCAGGCCCTGCTGGGGCTGGCGGTAGGCGATGCCGTGAGCTTGGTGCAGCATCCACCCTTCGACAAGCTCAGGGTGAACGTACCGTCCTGACGATGTTCCGCCGAAGTCCACCCTTCGACAAGCTCAGGGTGAACGGATTGCCCTGACGACGTTGGCTATAGCGATACGTCGGGGGATGGGGCCGCTGGCTCAATGGCCCAGGGCTAGCGGAGGGAAAACTTGCGTACGGCCAAGAGACTCCCCATCAACCCCACCATGGTGCCCAGGCCGAGGAGGGCGGAGGCCAGGACGATCATTTGCTGGGGGGTGAGGCTGAGTCCCTCGGCCACAAACTGAATAAAGTCCGCCTGTTGCTCGGCCATTTCGGTGAGGAAGGCTTGGATTGTGAGCAGTAACCCCCAGGCCACGGTGGCTCCGGCAATGCCAAAGGCGGCTCCCTGCAAAATGAAGGGTAGGTAGATCCAGAGTCGGGTGGCCCCTACCAACTGCATCACCTCAATTTCGCGGCGACGGGCCAGCACAATCAGCCGAATGGTCGTCGTGATCACGGCGGTGGCCGTCAGCGACAGAATGGCAATGACAATGGCGCTCGTCCATCGTAGGCCCTCATTCAACTGAGCTAGGCGGGTGACGGCTTCGTCGATGTAGCGTACCTCGTCAACGCCCTCAAGCTGCTCAAGCTGTTCAGCAATGGCGGGGACAGCCTCGGAATCTCGGGCTTTCACCTTCAGCTCGTCCACCAGCGGATTACCCTTCAATTGGGCCGTGGCCCCAGCGATGTCGGAAACGCCCAAATCTTGAACCAACTGAGCCCAGGCTTCTTCCTTACTAATGGCGGCCACGTCCACCACGTTGGGAATGGCCGAGACCGTGGCTTGCAATTCGCTGGCCTGCACCCCACTGTGCAGATAGGCCGATACCTCAAGCTGACTACCAAACTGGTTTAGAAGCCGCTCCAGTTGCCAGGTCGATTGCAGACTAATGCCAAACAAAAACAGCAGGACGGTAATGGTACTGATCGCCGCCCAATTCATCCAGCCGCCCCGGCGCAGGCCCAGTAGCGTTTCTCGCAGTAGATAGTCCAACTGGGTGAAAAACGAAAACACGGCAACCTCTGCCCATCTAGGGGGAGTTGGAACAGCCTACCGCGACCCTGATCGCCCTCTCGGGCGGCGCGGACGGACTCGGTGGTCGTTGGTATCGATGCCCAGGTATCGATGCCCAAGCATGGTACAACGTACCGACCTGCTCAGGACTTGTCAAGATGGGACGCACCCCAGACCGCGAGGGGCTTGGCCCCTCGGTAGCCGCGAGTGACGATGATCGTCATGGGCGGATCTAATGGGAGATAACGGTGACCCGAGCCAGGGATTGACTGACGCTGAGGACTTCGGCGCGAGCCCATTGGTCGGCATTGAGAATATCCGCCAGGACGGGCTGGGCGATGTTGTGGGACTGGTGCCGCTCACAGACGCCTTCAATCACCTTGGGAATGTCTAGGAAGCGGATTTTTTCGTCTAAAAAGAGCGCCACGGCTTGCTCGTTGGCGGCATTGAGAACGGCGGTCATGGTGCCTCCGGCCCGTCCAGCGGCGTAGGCCAGTTCCATGCAGGGATATTTGGCATGGTCGGGTTCGCGGAAGGTGAGGTTGCCCGCCTTCACCAAATCCAGCGGCTCCCAGTTGGTGTAAATACGATCTGGCCAGGAGAGGGCATAAAGCAGGGGCAGTCGCATATCCGGCCAGCCCAGTTGAGCCAGCACCGAGGTATCTTGCAGTTCAATCAAGGAATGGATGATGCTCTGGGGGTGGATGACAATATCGATGTGGTCGTAGTCCATACCAAAGAGATAGTGGGCTTCGATCACCTCTAGGCCCTTATTCATCAGGGTGGCCGAATCGACGGTGATCTTACGCCCCATGGACCAGTTGGGATGCTTTAGGGCATCGGCGACGGTCACTTGCACCAGCTTTTCCACGGGCCAATCCCGGAATGCTCCCCCGGAGGCCGTGAGCAAAATCCGCCGCAGGCCCCCCTGGGGAACCCCCTGCAAGCACTGGAAAATGGCGGAATGTTCTGAATCAGCGGGCAACAGTTTGACCCCGTGCTTGTCTACCAGGGGCAGCACCGCTGGGCCTCCAGCAATCAGGGTTTCCTTGTTGGCGAGGGCAATGTCCTTGCCAGCCTCAATCGCTGCTAGGGTGGGGAGCAATCCGGCACAGCCCACGATCCCCGTCACAACGGCCTCCGCATCTCCGTAGCGGGCGACTTCGACGACCCCCTCTTCTCCGGCGAGGATTTGGGGCATGGGATCTAGCCCCGTCAGCGCCGCTTTCAGTTCGCCCACCCGGTCGGCATTGTAGAGAGCAACGACTTCGGGCCGAAACTGACGAACCTGCTGGGCCAACAACTCCACGTTATTCCCTGCCGCGATCCCGACTAGGCGAAATTGGTCGGGATGGTGCTCCAGAATATCTAGGGTCTGGGTCCCAATCGACCCGGTTGATCCAAGCAGGGTGATGGCTTTCACAGGCGTCCTCAGGGCTAGGTGGGCGATGACTCTAGAATCTCATGTTATGTGAATCAACAATCGGCCCCCAACCCAAAGGCCTTAAAAGTTTTCTGGGAACCCCTTCTGGGAACCGCTGGAGAGATGAGAACGGATTAAAGCCTGGGAGTCTGAGGCTAATTACTCAGGGCATCGCTATACTGCACCAGTTCTTGGATATCGGTCACTCGGGTATGATCCGACATTTGCCGACCGAAGCCGATCACATCGGCTAGGGAGAAGCCCATCCGCCACAGGCCCACCAACAGGAGCACCCAAATCGCCGAGCTAAAGAAGAAATGAGAAGCCTTTAAATTCTGAGCATTCATCGTGGCCTCCAGAAACCATCGGTCTAACAGGGAATCGAGGCTTGGAGATAACCCGATAGGGCGTTCTACGTAAATACCGAAGTATCTCCATGCCATTTTCTATGTAATTACCTATACCCACCACAGGGAGGCTATCCGGAGAAAAACGTAGAGCTCAGGATGAACTTTTGTAAATTTCCCCCTGTCCTTTTTTAGGAGAAAGGGAGGAAAGCTGGAAAGCGTTGATGGAGAAGGGGTTTGGCCTTTTCCAAAGAGCTCGTCCATTCAGGGCGAGGCCAAAAATAAACCCCCTGGATTTGGCCTAGCGGCCTCCAGGGGGTTAACCTTCTTAGGTATTACGGATTTTGGGATCTCCCTTCTAGGGGTTTTCCTGTATGTCCTTGGGCAGGGGCGAACGGGGCCAGAACTTACTGAGCAGAACGTAGATCACGGCGGCGGCCAGGATGCCATTGATAGGGACGATCCCCCAACCCATTTGGCTTGACCCGTAGGCTAGGGCCGAGGCGAGGACATAGGCCAAGATCCCCGGCCAGTGAAAGGCGGGCTGTGGAATCTCCAGGTCAGGGAATTGGCCTTGGCGGTGAATCCAGTAGTCGGCCATGATGACGCCGCCGATGGGGGGGATGAAGGTTCCGAGTAAAATCAGGTAGTTCACCAGCATGGCGTAGATCCCACCCCAGGCCATGAACAGCGCCAGCGTGGCCCCACCCAGCACAAATAGGGTGCGCTTGTGGGTGCGAAACATGTTGGATCCGGCAATGGAAAAGGCATAGATGGTGTTGTCCTGGGTCGTCCACATATTCAGGAAAAAGAGCACTAGGCCGCCCACCAGCAAGCCCTGCTGGGCCATCACCTGCACAATATCCGGCTCACCGTAGACCTTGGCACAGAAGGCCCCGGAGAAAATTAAGAAGCCATTGCCCAGGAAAAAGGCGATCAGCGTCGCAATGAAACCCACCTTGCCATTGCGGGCAAAGCGGCTCCAGTTCGTGGCTTGGGTGCCCCCCGAAACAAAGGTACCCACAATAATTGTGATGGCGGCACTGAGGGGCAAAGGATCATCCACGGCCAGGGTTTGCAGCCCCGCAAAGCCGCCCACATCCCCCGTTGCAATGGAGAGGCTGAGGCCCATCAGCAGTACCATGGCCGGAACCGCAAGACGGCTGAGCCAGTCCATCGCGGTGTAGCCAAAGTAGGCGGTGGAGCAAAAGGCGTAGGTGAAGAATAGAATGATCAGCCCATTCCAGGACTCTGGCACTCCGGCCAGCTTGTTTAACAACTCGGCCATCAGGGCGGAGCCCCAGGCATACCAGCCAATTTGGGTGAACCCGAGAATGAAATCGACCCAGCGAGACCCCACATTGCCAAAGCTGAACCGGGCCATCAGCACCGTGGTTAGCCCGGTGTTTCCGGCAATGTAGCCCAGGAGGGCGGCATAGAGGCCGAGGATCAAATTACCGATAATAATCAGGCCCACTAAGTTGGGCCAGAACTGAAAGGAAGGGCCAATTAGCCCACCCGCAAACAGGGTGCCGGAATAGAGCGTGAACCCGGCCAAAATGGGAGCCAGGGAAATAAACGAGCGTCGGGCCGAGGGGGGGACGGGGCTGAGGGGGTAGTCTTCATGGCCTTGGGGACTGGGAGACAAGGGCGGTTCGGTAAAGGTGGTCATGGCAATGGATAGAACAGGGCAATGGGCGGCATTGTAAAGGCCCAACTAGGGTAAGACAGTGTTCTTGATAACGGTCAACGGTCTCCCCAGCACCGAGAGATTACCCAAGGCTAGCCTTGGGGGGGTGGGCCAGGGGCATCTGGGCCAGGATGGTCTGGGCGGCTTGGGTGGGGTTTTCGGCTTCCATCACAGATCGGACAACGGCGACCCGCTGAGCACCCGCTTGCAGCACTTCCCTGAGGTTATCGGCATCAATGCCGCCGATGGCAAACCAAGGCACTGGCGCATGGGCAACGGCATAGCGCACGTAGTCTAATCCGGCGGCGGCTTTTCCGGGTTTCGTCGGGGTGCTATAGACCGGGCCAACCCCCAGGTAATCCGCCCCTTCCCTGAGGGCGCGGCTCATTTCCTCGGGGTTGGTTGTAGATCGACCAATGATGGCGTGGGGGCCAAGCAGTTGCCGAGCGACGGCCACGGGCAAATCGGTCTGGCCTAGGTGCACGCCATCGGCACCAACCGCTAGGGCCAGGTCAACCCGATCATTCACCAAAAACAAGGCCCGATAACGGTGACAGAGATCCCGCAACTGCTGGGCTCGCTGGAAGCGTACCTCGTCTTCGGTCTGCTTATCGCGATACTGCACCAGGGTAATGCCGCCCTTCAGGGCCGCTTCCACGGTGGCGATCACATCCGTCTGGGGGGAGGTGACCAGATAGACAGACGCCTGCCGCAAGCGTTGCAGCCGTTGTAGCCGTTGCCCCCCCAGGATCTCACTCTCTAGGGTATAGACCTGGTAGCGCATGGTTTTGCAGGCGGCGGCAAAGTCGGGTCGGTAGAGCTTGCCGTATTCCTCCAGCACCCGCAGCGCCTCCTGCACCCGGCAGAGATTGGCCTGAAGCACCGCCTCAATAGTCTCTCGCTTAGCCTCCTGGGCGTGGGTGAGGGTGGTGCCCGGATCGCCGGGGGTGTCGCGGGCTTGGCGGAGGTCGGCGGTGTGCCACTGGGCCAGGGTTTGGCGCAGGTGCTTAATCTGTTCGGTATGGGCTGCGTCATTTAAGCCGAACCGACACCATTCTTCCAGGATGCGCAGCCCCTCCCTCGCCCGATCTAGGTTGGCGTCGAGGATGCGGTATACCGCTTGCTCGGATGGGTTGGGCACCCAGGTAGCGGCGGCATTAGCGGCGGAATCAGCGGCGGAATCAGCGGCGGATGGGCAAGAACTTTGGGCCTGCATGGACTCACAGTTGAGGATCAAAAGGTTTTGGGACGGTTTTCATCCTATCAGGTGCGCCCAGATGGCACCGACCCATGGATCTGACCAACCCCGGCCCCGGTCTGGGGGATGATTCTCAAGCCGCATCTAGATCCCTATCAACGGAGCAACGAGATTGAATCTGCGATCCGCCGCAGTTCGGGCGTAATCCGCGTTTGCATTGGGGGCATCCAGGTCAGAGACCGATAGACCCTTGAGTGCCAAACATCAACACCAAGCATCAACACCAAACATCAGTGCCAAGCATCAACGTTGGTCGGTCAACCAGCCACCAAACCCCCTAGGGCATGTAGGAACCGCACCCATCGCAAGGCCCGAGGGGGTTGATGGCGCAGCGTAGGTAGGGGGAACGGGCATTGAGATCGCAGCTAATGTCGCCAATCATGTAGCCCAGGCCATCCACGTAGTGAAGGTCGTCATTGCCCTCTAAAATACGAGTGACGCTGGGCAAAGGAGACGAATATCCCACCGAGCCATAGGCTTTCTCGGCCCGATCTCTGCGCACACTGAGGTAAGCCGAGATACAGGCTGGAGCCAGACCAATAACAAAGATAAGGATAATAATCAGCATGGATGGGGGCAGAAAACTTGGCAGAATTATCCTACCTTGCCCGTTAGGGCTCCCTGGCGGTTCCCTCGGAGATTGATACGTTGCGTTGCGTTCCTTCGCGATTTGTCATGATTTTGCGACTAGCTTGTGTCATCCTCTCGTGGGTAACAATGGTGTTGTAGCGATGTTGTGGTTAGGTGAGCGATTGTGGTTAGGCCGGCAGAAACCATCCGTCAAGATATCGATAGCCTGACAACGGCAACAACGGCCCTGGCAGCGGAATTCCGCCGCCTCTATGTCCATTACCTCGAAAGTCTGGGGGGAGCGGTGCGTCGGCAGGTGGTGATGGCCACCTATCACCTCTGTACCCAGGTGTACCCAGAGAACTTTTTGGCGCTTTCCGTGTCCCAGCGAGAAACCCTTCAGCGGGAGGTGCGTCGCCTCGGTCAATTGGGCCAAGCCAAGCTCCAGCAGCTTTTGGACGATCCGGTCAGCCTTTCCGGGCCTGCCGACGAGGCTATGCAGCCCCTGCGGCCTAGCCTGTCCGCTGGCGTCAAAGCCAAGCTGCGGTTCTTGCCGGGGGAGGCCAGCGCCGATCCAACCGCCAATCCAACCGCCGATAGCCCCCTAGAACCGGCCTCGGATGCCCGCAAGCCTGACCTGACCGATCCGGACACCCGGGCCCGTCCCCCCGCCGATCCTCAGGCCGATGCAGACCTGTCGTCATTGGAGCCATGGGAGTTAGATCCCCAGACGGTGGAAACCACCCCAGACGAAGACGAGGTGCCCTTGCCCTCCATTTTGAAGTCGATGGTGATGGCCGCCCTTGCGGAGGAAATGGCCGAAACCTTTGGCGATCCCCTCTTTACCGGGGAACCCATGACCCCAACTCGCCTTGCCAAACAGCATATTTTCCTAGAGCAGCAAATCCGCACCGTCCTCCAGCACATTTCTAAACAGGTGAATCAACGGCTTCAGGCGGCCCAAGTGATTCCTAATCTGCCCGAGGCCATTCTGGATGCCGCCTCCGAAACGGAGGTGGGGCCGATGCGAGGGCGAGCCGTCCCCAATGTGCTCAGCGTCTTGGTGGCGATGGCTGAATCCATGGAGGGGGCTACGGAAGACTCCCCCTCCGACGAGGATCGAGGGGCGGATCGGGAACGCTTTGGCCCCCGAGGGCCGAGGGAGGATCGGAACTCCTTGGATAGCCCCGATCTGGACTATGAGGAGGAGGACGCCGACGAGGAGGACGCCGACGAGGAGGATATGAGGGAAGGCCTGATGACCCACCTCGCGGCGGTAAACCTGCGTCTGGCCGATCTGGAATTTGGCAGCGTGCATTGTTCCCTAGGGCGCAGCAAACTACGCGCTTCCCTGGGGCGTCTGCGCAAACTGGGTAAGCAATACCAAAAAGTGCAGCGGGAGTTGGCCATTGCCGAAGCTGAGCAAGCTTGGCGGGCCGTTTGGTATGACGAATCCTAGCCCCCGCCCCCGCTAAGACTCCAGTCGATTTGGGGCACTTTGGGTAAACTAAGAAAGACATTGCGATACACCGTATTAAGGAAGCAGGACATCATGGGCTTATTTGATCGGGTTAGTCGAGTGGTTCGCTCGAACCTCAATGCCGCCGTTAGCGCAGCGGAGGATCCTGAGAAAATCCTCGATCAGGCCATCGTTGATATGCAGGAAGACCTGGTGCAGATGCGCCAAGCGGTGGCCACGGCCATTGCTAGCCAAAAGCGCGTCGAGCAGCAGTACAACAAGGCCAGTAGCGAAGCCAACACCTGGCAGCAACGCGCTCAGCTTGCCCTCCAAAAGGGTGACGAAGAACTAGCCCGTCAAGCCCTTGTCCGCAAAAAGACCCAGGCCGAAACCGCCGCCGCCCTCAAGGCTCAGCTCGATACCCAAAGCACCACGGTGGATCAACTGAAGCGCAACTTGATTGGCCTTGAGGGTAAGCTGGCCGAGGCGAAGACCAAGAAGGATATGCTCAAGGCCCGCGCCAGTGCTGCCAAGGCCAGCGAACAACTGCAAAGCACCACCGCCAGCCTCAATACCAGTAGTGCCATGGCTGCCTTCGAGCGCATGGAGGAAAAGGTGCTGCAAATGGAGGCCAAATCCCAGGCCGTTGCAGAGTTGGCCGGGGCCGATCTCGAAAGCCAGTTTATGGCCCTAGAGGCGGGGGGCGATGTGGATCTAGAACTTGCCGCCATGAAGGCCCAACTGTCGGGCGGCACCGTCGATCAATCCCAACTGCCCGCCGGGGCCGCCCCCGCCGCTGCCCCCCAGGATGCGGTGGTGGATGCGGAACTTGAGGAACTCCGCGCTCAGATCGATAATCTCTAGGCGCGGCGGATCGAAAAAAGACGGTCGGGGAGGTCTCTTCTCGACCGTTTCTGCTTCTTGAACGCTTCTGCTTCTTGAACGTTTCTTCTGGGCGTTTCCTCGGGCTCAATGGGCCAGATGGGAGCGCTAAACATGAATCGAATCTAGCGCATAGTCCTTCCAGCCTTGGCGGAAGCACTCGGAGACGTGGGGGGTCAGGACAAACTTAGGTTCCTGACCCCCTTTGACATCGACCCGCAAAAACGAGTAGGGGCGGCGATGGTCGGGCTTTTGGCCGGTGCGACCGAGGAAAAGCTGAGATTCTGCCACCGGACGCCCTGCATCGGGGGGCTTGCCCGCCACCGGGCCAGAGGCCGGTTCGCAGAGGGTGGGATCACCCGATCGCTGGCGGCGCAAACTCAGGCCGCTGCCACCGCAGACAATCCAATCTAAGTAGCTGTCGGCGTGGCCGGTGTCGAGGGTTTTGAGGTGTTCAAAGCAGTGGGCATGGCCGTTGATCACGAGGTTCACCGGGGGGCGGTGGGGCGGAATGGTGGGCACCGCTGCCGCCACTTGATCGAGCACCCAGCGCAGATGATGGCGCACCACCAGGGTTTGGCCCTGGTTCCACTTGGTGGCTTCGGTGACGTAGGGGGGGTGGTGGAAGAAGACGATTCGCCCCCGCGCCGCCGGGTCTTGCCAGGAGGCCACGAGGCCATCCCGCAGCCACAGGAGTTGTTCGGTATCGACGGGGGCCGTGGGATTGGCGTGGATTTGCTTGTCCAGGTCGAGCAGCATTTCGTCGTACTGCTCCACCTTGGCCTGCCAGTCGTCTAGATCTTCCTGGGCCTGGGCATCCCTAGGATTTCGAGGGCGGGCGGCGGCTTCCACCAACCGTCGATCTTCTAGTACCCGCCGCCGCTGATCCACCAGCCATTGGCGATGATCCAGCCCTCCCCGCTGGGCCATCAGCGCCGGGTCATTAAAGGTACTGGAATCGAGCCCAAAGAAATCAATGCCGCCGTAGCGAAAGGTGTAGTAGCGGTTGGGTAAGCGGGTAAACACCCCGGGTCGATAGCGCAAACCCTGGGTGTGATCGTCCCAAGGGCCATAGTGGGCCTTTAGATGTGCCCCCAACTGGTGCGGCGGCACCCCCTGTAAATAATCTAAAAAGGCGCGGGCGTAGGTATCTCCCACCCCTGACCCATGCCAGCCCACATTGGGGTTGAGGTCAATGCCCAACAGTTTCCGCAGGGGTTTGCTGATTTGCACCAGCAGGCTATAGAGCCGAGGCAGATTGTAATAGTCGTGGTTCCCGGGCACCGGCAGAAACGGAAACCGAAACAGCATTTGGTCGTAGGCAATGGTGTCAGGCTGTTCTCCCCCCACCAGCCACTCCCGGTAGGGCTTGATGAAGTTGTCGGGATATTGTTCGCGGGAGCCCACCTGGTACACCACATCCCCGGTGTGCAGCAAAAACCGACAGTCCTCCAGGTGGGGAACCATTTGCTCCGCCACATGCCGCTGGGGATGGTGATCCGGATGGGGGCCAGAACCACTATCCCCAATCACCAAAAAGGAAAACCCATCGTCCGCCGCTTGGCCGTCTTCGATGATCAGCCGAGTTTGGTCGATGCGTTGGGCGACTAGGGTCGGATGCTGCCAGCACACCCGTGCTTTCATCTTGGCAACCTTGGTAGGAATCGGCGGATCGAGAATCGAAGACATGGACAACCGGGGACGGAAGCTTCAGATGAACAGTACTAGGCTAGCAGTCCTTTGGCGGTCAACCCACCTTCCCCAAGACGGCCCTGGTCTTTGGCTGGGCGTGATCCCCCGCTCCCCCACCTCGGCCAGCCCTCCACCGGACGATGGCCTAGGCTGACCGTACCCCAAACACCTGTTGCAGCACGGCCCAGCGTGGGCAGTCCCAGCTATCCACATGGGCGCAAATTTTGCCCCCATCGTTCAGGGTCAGTTCGCTCCGACCCGAAATGCTCATGGCGGGGTGCCAGGGCAGGGGCGCGACCCAATTCAGCGTCCAGCGGGTGTGGATTTGGCCGGGGCTCACGTATTCGATGGCGTGGAGTTGGAGATCAATCGCCTGAAACCAGCGGGCGATAAAGCCAATCATCCGCTGATAGCGTCCCAGACCAGAAAACTCGTTGAGGGGATCCTTAAAGTACACGTCCTCGGCATAGAGGTGATAGCTCTGCTGGTGGGGGAAGCGCTGATAATCCTGACGCAGTTGTTCCAAAATATCCATGGCTTGCCCTTTCTAGGTCACGGGTTTGAAGACCATTTTGGCCTTGAGGATCGGTGCCCCCTCGCGTAGCTCAACTTGGCCAATGCCGAGGAATTCGCCGCCATCGGCAGACAGGATGCGGTAGGGCTGGTGTGTCTCTAGGGGCATGGGCGGCGAAAACTTTTGGCCCTGCTGCCAGCGGCGGGCCAGATCGGGATCTAGGGCCAGGGGCGGCAGGGATTCCAGGGCGGCCTCGGGGGCTTGGAGGCGGAAGGTCTGGGCTTCGAGGTGCTGTTTCACCTGATCCAGGGTGAGACTGCCGTCGAGGGTAAACCCATTGCTGCGGGTGCGGGTGAGGTGGGCCAAGGTTGCACCGGTTCCCACCTGCTGCCCCAGGTCTCGGGCGAGGGCGCGGATATAGGTGCCGGGGCCACAGTCTATCTCTAGGGTGAGTTCAGGGTAGTCTCCGCCCTGCCAACCCTGCACCGTCAGGCGATGGATGACCACCGTGCGCGGCGGCGGCGTTACCACCTGGCCCCGTCTGGCCAGATCATACAACCGCTTCCCCCCCACCTGAATGGCGCTAAAGGCCGGGGGAATTTGCGCCAGGGTGCCCAAAAATTCTGGCAGGACGGCCTGTACTGTTTCTAGGGTTACGTCGGTAGCCAGACAGTGGCTTAGCACCGCCCCCTCCAAATCGTCGGTGGCCGTCGTCAACCCAAAGCGAATCACCGCCCGGTAGGCTTTGTCCGATGTCAGGTAAGGCAACAGCCGCGTTGCTCGCCCCACCGCCAGGGGCAAGACCCCCTCCGCCAGGGGATCGAGCGTCCCGCCGTGACCCACCTTGCGGGTGCCCAACAGCCGCCGGACGGCTGCCACACAGTCGTGGGAGGTAACTTGGCTGGGTTTATTCAGGTTTAAAAAACCGTCTGTGACCATAGGTAATGCAATCGTCCAACCTGCCCAGAGGCTTCACCCCCGGCCCCACCGATAGTATCGCGATTGCGGCCCTTGCCCCAGGTTTCGGCGGGGGCCGACCACCAGCCAGGTACAATTTCCCTGTCCTCCACCCTAGGCACCCCTATGTCCCTCGGCCAAGAGCCCCCCCAACTGCTGAAACGACGTTTGTTCTACGAAGGCCGCAAATTTAATTTTGAAGTCAACCGTCTCCGTCTGCCCAACCGGGCGGAGGGCGAGTGGGAATGTGTGCGCCATCCCGGGGGAGCCTTAGCCGTTCCCGTCACCGGAGATGGCCGCCTGGTTTTGCTGCGTCAGTACCGATTTGCAATGCTTGGGCGACTGCTCGAATTTCCGGCAGGCACCATCGAACCAGGGGAATCCCCGGCGGAGACCATTCGCCGCGAGATTCAGGAGGAAACGGGCTATGCCGCCGCCACTTGGCACTCCCTCGGCACCTTTCCCCTGGCCCCGGGCTATTCCGATGAGCTGATCTACGCCTTCTTGGCCACCGACCTAGAACCGGTGGAGGCCCTGGAAGGGGATGAGGATGAGGATATGGAGGTGCTGTTGATGACCCCCGATCAATTGGAGCAGGAAATTATGGCCGGGGAACCGGTGGATGCCAAAACCATCGCCAGTTTCTTTCTGGCCAAGCCCTTTCTGGCCAAGCCCTTTCTGGCCAAGCCCATGACCCCCTAGCCCCTGGCTACTGGGGTCGCGACTGGGTTGCCGCTCCCCCTACGGCAATCGGCGGAGATTCATCCGCCCTGGGTGCCCCGCCTCTATTCCCTGGGCAGCTTAAAGGCCAAGGCTGAATGCTTGACCGTTGCCGTTATCCCAGGGGGGTGTTGCCTTGTTCAAATCTGTGGGCCAGCGGGTATGTGCGTTTGATTTGGAATGGGTTCCCGATGCCTCGTCGGGTAGGCGGGTCTACCGTTTACCCGACACCCTATCCGATGAAGCGGTATTTCAGGTGATGTGGGATCAGGGCGGAGCCACGGCGGACAAACCTCGGCCCTACCTCAAAACCGCCCTCTGTCGGGTGGTGTCGGTGGCGGCGGTGATCCGCCATCAGGCCCGCAACGGCGAGGTGACGCTGCGGCTGACGGCGCTGCCCAAACAGGCCGATCAGCCCATGGCAGAGGGTGAATTAATTCACACCTTTTTAAGCTATGTGGGGCAGCAAAAGCCCCAACTGGTGGGGTTCAATTCCCAAACCTCTGACCTGCCCATTCTGTTGCAGCGCGGCATGGTCACGGGGATTTCAGCCCAGGCCTTTTGCCAACGCCCCGACAAGCCCTGGGAGGGGGTAGACTACTTTGCCCGCCAAACCGAAGCCCATATTGATATCAAAAACCTGGTCAGTGGGTGGGGCATTGGTACGCCCTCCCTGCATGAACTGGCGGCGGCGATGGGCATCCCGGGCAAGATGGGCACCGACGGCAGTAGCGTGGTGGATTTGTGGGTGGAGGGAAACCTGCGGGCCATTGTGGAATATAACCACTTCGATGCCCTCACCACCTACCTGGTGTGGCTGCGGACGGCCCTATTTGCCGGTTTCTTCAGCCTCGAACATCACAAAATTGAGGAAGAACGGGTGCGAGACCTGCTGCGCCAACGCATTGCCGCCGGAGATCATCATCTGGCCCAGTATCTAGACCAATGGGATGCCTTCCAGCCCCAGCCCACCGATACCCTAGCCATTAACCTCTCCCCCCTCGCCGACCGCACCGATGCCCCCGCCGATCTGGCGGCTTAACCCGGAGAAATCAGCACAGAGGCCGCCGCCAACCCCGATCAGTAACCTGGGGTTAGCTCAGGCGGGCCAACCACTTGAGCAAATGCTGGGTGCGAGGGGTCAGGCGGGTGCGGCGATAGGCATCCGCCGCTTTTTTGATGACCTCAGCCTGGGTGGGGTAGGGATGAATCACACGACTGAGGGCGCTGAGCCCCTGCCCGGTGGTGATGGCGAGGGTCAGTTCGCTGATGATCTCCCCCCCATGGCGCGCCACCAGGGTTGCCCCTAGGATTTGGTCAGTGCCGACTTTGTAGAGGAGGGACAAAAAGCCCTCGGTTTCGCCATCCGTTAAGGCCCGATCCACCGTTGAGAGGGGGATGGTAATCGTTTGGTAAGGGATCCCCTGGGCCTCGGCCTCCTGGGCTGAGATCCCGACATGGGCCACCTCCGGATCGGTGTAGGTCACCCAGGGCATCACGAGATCCCTAAGGCGACTGCGACCCAGGCCCAAGGGGGAAAACAGGGCGTTTTTAATCACCAACCGGGCGGCGGCATCGGCGGCATGGGTAAATTTCCAGTCCATGCAAACATCGCCAGCGGCAAAGATATGGGGCTGACTAGTTTGCAAATAGTCGTTGATGATCACACCCCGACGCGGATCATAGGCCACCCCCGCTGCGTCTAGGCCCAGCCCCTCCACATTAGGCACCCGCCCTGCGGCAATCAGAATGGCATCCACCTCGACGGTCTGAAGATCCGCGTCGTCCTGAGGTCTCGATTCGGCTGACGCTGCCGGTCGATACCAGATCCGCTTACCCGTGGGTGTGGCCTCCACCCGATCTAGAACCGCGCCCAGGGCTAGGGTGATGCCCTCGGTTTGGAAGCATTGTTGTAGGACAGCGCTGGCTTCAGGATCTTCGCGGGGTAGCAGACGTTCTTGGCGCTGGATCAGCGTCACCTGACTGCCCAGCCGCTGAAAGGCCTGGGCCAGTTCGCAGCCGATGGGGCCACCGCCCACCACCAGCAACCGAGGCGGACAAGCTGTCAGAGAAAAGACGGTTTCGTTGGTCAAAAAGCCCGCCTCTGCCAGACCGGGCACAGCGGGATGGTGCGCCCTCGCCCCGGTGGCAATCACCGCTTTTTTAAAGGACAGCCGCTGGCCTGCAACCTCAAGGGTGTGGCCATCCACAAACTGCCCCGCCCCAAGGAACACATCAATCCCGAGATGGCTGAAGCGTTCCACCGAATCATGGTGGCTGATCCCGGCCCGAATTCGCCGCATCCGCTCCATCACGGCGGCAAAATCCACCGTTACCCCCGTCGCCTGCACGCCCAGGGCAACCGCTTGCCGGATATCCGCCACCGCCCGCGACGACCGCAGCACCGCCTTGGAGGGCACACAGCCCACATTCAAACAATCGCCCCCCATCAGACTTTTTTCCACCAGGGCGACCTTGAGCCCCAGGCCCAGGCCCGCCGTGCCCGCCGCCGTGACCAGGCCCGCCGTGCCCGCCCCAATCACCACGAGGTCATAGCAAGGCGCTGGGGTAGGATTTTGCCAGTTGGGGGGCTGCACCGCCGCTTGCAGGGCTTGGTTATGGTCATCCAAGGGTTGCAAGGCTGGAGGTAGGGTGGGGGAAACGTCAGCAAAACCAGGGGAGGGAGGTGTCGTCATTGCCCAAGGAAAAGTTGCAGGACACAGAGTAGATCCCAAACTTAACCCAGATTGAACGCCTCCAAGCCATCGCCCCCAGATGGAGATTGGTGAGGGGCCAGCCTTTCTGGCGACTGAGTTATGATCATTGCAGTAATGCCCATGGCTCTGCCCCCTACCGATGACTGACGCTGACTTCAAGGCCCAGCTTAAGCAGCAACTGCCCGATCTCCTGCGCCAAGATGACGAGATTCGGGGCTTGGTGCTGCACACCGTTGAGCAGTACTTTGCCAATCGCCAGGAGACCGAAAGCCGCTTCGACCAAGTGCTCGCGGAACTGCGGCGCGATCGCGAAGCCCAAATGCTCAAATGGCAAGAACAAAGCCGCAAATGGGAAGAAAACGACCGCAAGTGGGAAGAACATCACCGCAAGTGGGATGAAACCCTCGCCCGCATGGATCGCAAGTGGGAGGATCAAAACCGCAAGTGGGAAGAAAATGGTCGGCGTCAGGATGAAATTCTGGCGGACATTAAGGCCATGAACCTCAAGCATGAAAGCACCATTGGTGCCCTGGGAGCGCGTTGGGGCCTATATAGTGAAGCCGCCTTCCGCAATGGCCTCAAAGCTATTCTGGAAGGCACCTTTGGGGTTCAGGTGCTGAACGTTGTGGAATACGACGATGCGGGGGAGGTATTTGGCCGCCCTGAACAAATTGAACTTGATCTCATCATTCGCAATGGCGATTTAATTCTGTGTGAGATCAAATCCTCGGTCAGTAAGCCCGATTTGTACGCCTTCCTGCGGAAAGTGGAGTTCTATGAAAAACGCCACCAGCGGCAGGCAACCCGCAAAATGGTGATTTCGCCGATGGTGCATCCCTCGGCCCAGCCCATTGGCCCCCGCCTCGGGATTGAAGTCTATAGCTATGCCGAGGATGTGCCTGCCACCCCTACCCTTTAGCTGCATTCCTTTCGGGCCTGGTTTTCATTGGCTTTAGGCGGCGTCTCGCGATGGAGATCCGCTAGGGTTGTGCATCCCAGGAGGTTCCGGC
>JAYKHF010000109.1:0-14283 GCA_035285305.1 Leptolyngbya sp. | reverse complement strand
AGCCCATGTATAGAGCCATGAAGGAGGGAGGCGGAGCCGTTTCCTCGCCGCCTACAATGGGGGCAGTCCTTTACCGAGTATTCCCTATGGCAGTGGAAAGCGTGGGTAGTCCCCCCCCTGAGGCCGGTCAGATTAAGTCTGTGCTGGAGCAACAATTGCCTAACATCATCGCCAGCTTTAACCAAGTGCTACGCGAACAGTACGGCATCACGGGCGTTAGTGTCGGTGGCTTTAGCGTGGTGCCCGAAAGTGCCGTGGCCGGAACCGTGGTCTGCGACCAGGAAAGCTGCTCGGTTAACTAGGGCAACCTGTAACCACAGGCGGCGATGGGGCAATCGGTTCCCACAACAGCGTGCCTAGGATACCCAGCCTAACCCCAGCGGTTGTCCTAGGCACGATTGGCGAAGGCATCGGTAGCGGTGACGAGGGCGTCCACAATACCCGGTTCTAGGGCAGAGTGGCCAGCTTCTTGCACCAGAATAAATTCTGCTTCGGGCCAAGCTCGGTGCAGATCCCAGGCCGTGGTTGCTGGGCACACCACATCGTAGCGGCCCTGCACAATTACCCCGGGAATGTGGCGAATCCGATCCACCCGTTGCAGCAGGTGGTCATCTACCTCAAAAAAGCCGTGATTCACAAAGTAATGACACTCAATACGGGCGAAGGCTAGGGCAAAGGCATCCATGCCAAAGGATTGCACGAGGTTGGCATCGGGGATGAGCTTACTGGTGTTGGCTTCCCAAACGGCCCAGGCGCGGGCGGCTTCCAGGCGGGTGTTGGTATCCTCACTGGTGAGCCGTCGATAATAGGCCGAGAGCAGATCCTCCCGCTCGCTGACGGGAATGGGGGCAAGATACTGCTCCCAGGCATCGGGGTAGAGATAGCTGGCCCCCTCTTGGTAAAACCAGCGAATTTCCTTTTGACGCAGGGTGAAAATGCCCCGCAGGATCAAACCATTACAGCGGTCGGGGTGGGTTTGGGCGTAGGCCAGGGCCAGGGTGCTGCCCCAACTGCCCCCAAACACCGTCCATTGGTCAATCCCTAGGGTTGTGCGGATCGTTTCAATGTCCTGAATCAAGGCCCAGGTGGTATTGTCCTCTAGTTCGGCGTGGGGGGTGCTTTGGCCGCAGCCGCGCTGGTCAAATAAGATGATCCGCCAGCGCTGGGGATCAAAAAACTGGCGCTGGCTTGGGGTGGTGCCACCTCCTGGCCCGCCGTGCAAAAACACAACGGGCTTTCCCTGGGGATGGCCCACTTCTTCGATGTAGAGGTTGTGCAGGGGAGAGACCTGAAGCCTGAAGCTATGGTACGGCTCGATGGGAGGATACAGACTACGCATAGCGACCAAAACACCATGGATAGGTCATCGGCCTCTCCCCACGGGGCAGAGTCCTTGAATCGATGGCGCTATTCTAGCGCTGGTCGTCATGGCCTGAAATGCAGAGCGGCTGGTTTTTATCCCCAGGAATTATAGAGGGTTCCTGGGGTTGATCTTTACCACGCGCCACTCTCCCGTTTGCGGATCTCGGAAACTGATAAAAGGATTGGTTTTCAGGGGCTTATTACAGGGATTAGCCACAGTAGGAACCCTCCACTTTTTCCAATGGTAAGAAAGGAGACCCTTGGCATTGGTGACAGCCTAGGGAGATCGGTCGTGACGTTGATCACGCAAATCGGTGACTGAACGCAGACCCATGATCGAAGAACGGTCTTGCTTCACTTACCCATAGTGGCCTCAGTCTAGCACTGCGGGGATGCCCCCATCGACATGGGTGGCTGAGACCTCAGGTTCGAGGGCGCTCACATCCCTCGGAACCATGGGGCGATCAGGTTTTCCATGTCAACGCCTGATACCCGGCGATCTTCTAAAGACTGGCCGGATCTTTGCCAGAAAAGACGGGAGCAATGGTGCTGAGTTTGAGTTCTGGGTGATCAGCGGCAATTTGTTGACAGTTCCACTCGTTGCGGAACAGCAGCACCGGGCGTTCCCAGCTATCTTTGACCACCACGGTATTGAACAGCCGCCCCGCTTTTTCCAGGGCTTCCCAGCCGCCCTCCACCCAGCGAGCCACGGAGTAGGGCAGCAGTTCTAGGGTCGTATCGACGTTGTATTCGTTTTTGAGGCGGAACTGCACCACCTCAAACTGAAGTTGGCCCACCGCCGCCAAAATTGGGTCGCGCTTGGATTCATCGGCGGAGAACATGATCTGCACGGCCCCTTCTTCCCGCAGTTCCATCACGCCCTTTTGGAACTGCTTGTATTTAGAGGGGTTGGGGTTTTTCAGGTAGGCAAAAATTTCCGGGGAAAAGCAGGGAATGCCTTCGTATTCCAAACGCTGCCCCTGGTAGATCGTGTCGCCAATGGCAAAGACGCCGGGGTTATTCAGACCAATTACATCACCGGGATAGGCTTCTTCGAGGGATTCTCGACCCTGGGCAAACAGTTTTTGGGGGTGAGAGAGGCGCACGGTTTTGCCAGAACGGGCATGGTTCACCACCATATCCTTCTCGAATTTGCCAGAACAGACCCGCACAAAGGCAACCCGGTCGCGGTGTTTGGGATCCATATTGGCCTGGAGCTTGAACACAAAGCCGGAAAATTCCTCGTGGGTGGGGGGGACTTCGCCAATGGTGCTATCGCGGGAGGTAGGTTTGAGGGCGTAGTCCAAGAAGGCATCTAAAAAGAGCTGAACACCAAAGTTGGTCATGGCGCTGCCGAAGAAGACCGGGGTCATTTGTCCGGCGTGGACGGCCTCTAAATCTAGTTCTGGCCCCAGTTCTTCGATGACCTCCAGTTCTTCTTTAAATTGGTAATAAAGGTCTTGTTCCAGCAAGTCCTCAATGCGTGGATCGCCGAGGTCAATCACGGTGTCCTTGGCGGCACGACTGCCGTGGGCGGTGCGCTCAAACAGGTGAATTTGGCGGGTGCGGCGGTCAAACACGCCTTTAAACCGTTCCCCCATGCCGATGGGCCAGTTGACGGCGTAGGTCTGCAAGTCGAGCCGCTGCTCAATTTCATCGAGCAGTTCTAGGGGCTCACGGGCGGGCCGATCCATCTTGTTGAAGAAGGTAAAAATCGGCAGCGATCGCATCCGGCACACCTCAAACAGCTTCAGGGTTTGGGGTTCTAGCCCCTTGGCCGCATCCTCCAGCATCACGGCATTGTCCGCCGCTGCCAGGGTGCGGTAGGTGTCTTCGCTGAAGTCTTGGTGGCCGGGGGTATCCAGCAGATTAATGGTGTAGCCGCCGTAGGCAAACTGCAACACCGTGGAGGTAATGGAAATCCCCCGCTGCTGCTCCAGTTCCATCCAGTCTGAGGTGGCGCTGCGCTGGGCTCGCTTGGCCTTCACGGCCCCCGCCTCCTGGATGGCACCCCCGTAGAGCAGCAGCTTTTCGGTGAGGGTGGTTTTCCCGGCGTCGGGGTGGGAAATGATGGCAAAATTGCGCCGTTGCTCCACGGCTTTAGCAATTTCAGAGGCAGGCAGAGCAGCGGCTTGGGTCATGGATAGGGAGAACCTGGTGATCCCCATCATTGTAAAAGGTGACCTTCCGTTTTGCGGCGTTCCCACTTTGCGGTGTCCCCCCTATTCCCCGCCCAGAGGCCCAGCCCCCTGGGGGAAGGATGCGAGCAATTCCAGCAAAATGTCAAGATATCGTCACCTAGCGCAAAGTCGGCAAAAGCCTTGGCCTACAAAGGCTAACGGCTATATAAAGATCTTTTACAATCCAGATCACCCCTTGATCTTTTCTGAAACCGTAGCTTACTATACAGAAGTGAATTGAAATTCGTTCATCTCTCTCGCGCTTCTCATTTGGATCAGAGAGAGACGGAAGTAGGGGCTGATCCCCCCGAAGGAACGCGCCCCAAATGTTTGGATCAAATCCCTTGATCTTTTGGAGGCGACCCCATGAAACTTACCTATCGCGGCGTTAGCTACGACTACAATCCCCCCACGGTGACCCTGAAGGCCGTTGACGAAGTCGGCAAATTTCGGGGCGTGGACATCCGCTTCCGCACGGTGACCAAAGCTCCTGTGCAGCAGCCCAATGTTGACCTGATGTATCGCGGTGTGGCCTATAGCACCGGTACCCCGGTTGAATCTGCCCCGGCGACCAGCACCGTAGTCGCCCCTGTGGCGGCCCCCGCCGCCGCCGCTATCAGCACCGAAGACAAAGCCCGTCTGATGATGGTGAATCGTCATCGTACGGTGAAGCGCCGTCAGCAGTCGATGCTGGCTCGCTTGGCCACCGAAGCGGGTTTGCCCGCCGAAGCCGCCCGCTACTGGAACCACATCCAAGGCAAGGTTCACCCCAGTTTCTGGGCGACCTATGGGCGCAGCGGTGCGGCGGTTAGCTAGGTCGATGACTAGCGCTAGCTTGCGCTTCGCTGCTTAGCTCAATCTATTCTGGTCTAACGCCTGGAGAGTTTGTCTCCAGGCGTTTTTATATCAAATTTGGCGGGACGCTAGAACCAGGGCTGTTTGACTGACAAAACTGGCTAGAACCCGTATCTGCCAAAGGGTCAGGAGACATGACCCCTCCATGGCCCGAATGCTGTAGGGGCGCGGTTTCCGCGCCCGTTGCAGAAGCTTTTGTCAGCCAACCAAGGGCCAGGGTGTTAAGCCCTTGGTACGGATCGACAACATCCCGTCAAGTAACGCTTGCGCCAATGCGAACTTCGTGTAACGATGCCGCCGCCACCCGAGGATTCACAGTAGGATAAGCCTAGGGTGAGGGAACCTGTGCAGCCCTAGCGGTGGCGACAGGCAGAAGGGGCACGGCATCCCAAGCCACGGCATCCTACCTGGGGCGAGTCCTGATAGACGAGGCAGCCCCAGGGGAGTTGCGACTATCCTGAACAAGGCGTCGGCCCGTCATGACCTAGAAAAGGGCCATGCCATCTGCCATCCCGGCCTAACCCAACCTTGGCCCGAGCCAAGCCCCAGGTTCCGTATCCACATCAGAAGGGAGAACCGGCCATGCTGACCTCAGTCCATCCAGATCATCAGCAACGGGTTGCCATCGCCGGAACCGTGATTAACGCGGCCACCCAGGAGGGGTTGCCCCAGGTGGTGGTGCACATTACCCATGCTCCCCTGGCCTGCATCCAGCTTTTTTTAGAGGTTCTAGAGGAATCCCTCGTTCCCTACCCTTACCTGATGGCCCATTATCAGCAATGGATGGCGGATCGACCGGTCTCTGCCGATACTCTGAAATTGGCCCAAGCGATCTTCGACACCTTTGAACGCCATCAATGGTTGGTCATGCCCCGCCCTGACCAAGCGCTGACCGGCGGCGACGGCCACTACTGCTTCTTTGACCTCCCCCCAGGGGACTATGGCCTCACCGCGACGCTCAATATTCCCAACGTCTGCCAAGGGTTGACCCATGGGCGCGTCCAAGTGCATCCCTCAGACCAGCGACTGGCCTTCTCTGCCCTCGACCTCACCCTTTCCTTATTGCCCTGTGGGGTGGCGAGGTCGCCCCACAACCTGGAGGATTGGCGTCCTTGGCCCGGTCTATCTAGCCTGCGGCAGACCCAAATGGCCCTCCATCGGCGGGATTAACCCGAAGTTGTGGGATTGAACCTTGACCTGAGTTCGGGGTAAGGTCAGCGGCGAAATTTCCTGGCGAAATTTCCTGGCGAAATTCCCTTGATCCTAGCCAGCTACACCCCCAGCCCCTCTCCCAGGGGGCGGGGGGAGCAAGGTGGAAGCAGGGTGCGCCCTAGGGTGATGGTTGGCTGATCCCAGACTGAGGTGAAGGATTAAGGCCAAGGGCGGCGATCGCGCTCATAGAAACTGAGGCGGGCAAAACCCATGAATCGCGGTTGAACCGTCTCCCCCACTGGAAACGCCGTGACCCCAAAGAGATACACCCCAGCAAAGCGAGGATTGCGCACCGGGCGCAGGGCCAGGGTGATGATGCCACCGGGGGGCAGGGGCGGGTCGAAGCTAAGGGTGAGGGTTTGGGTATCCCGATCTTCCGTGACCGTCCCTAGGGAAACGGCCCGTCTCTCCTCCCCCACCGTTTGCCATGCCTCTGTGGCCTCTAAACGGTAGCGAAACAGCGGGTCCCAGCCTTCATCCAAGCGAATGACGATGCGATCCATCGCCTCCTCAGCCGCCGCTGGAAAGTCCACAGTGAGGTAGTAGGTGGCACCGCTATCGCTGGCCAGGTTGCGGGTCGTGTGGCTGTCCACCAGGCGGGGTTGGGCGGTAAATTCCACGGTTCCGTCCCGGTATTGAATGGCTATGGCAGGAGGTATGGCAAAGGCGAGGCTGGGAGTCGTGGTGATCACCAGCAGGGTGAGGGGGATCCAGCGGGGGGCAGAAAATACAAAAGCCATGGCAAAAACCGAGGATAGATCAGGCTGAGTGGGGCCAGGAATCGGCAGGAAGTGAAAACAGAGCCGTCAGGAAGCGCTATAGCCAGCGTAACAAACGGCGTAGGAAAGACCGTCTTCTGGGGCCTTGGAGGTTAGAATTGAGTCACTCGGACGGATCCTTTGGGCGATCCAGCCTGGGTCAGTGGGGGGATTTAGCCCTAGAAACGGACGACCATCCATACCACCGCCCCCCAGGCTTGGTGTTCTCGGCAATGGGGCCACCCTGGATTGCCCCCTAGGCCCGATTTATTCCCGTGAGGACACGCTATGGCTACCCTTACCCCCTCTCCCTATACCCAAGCGCAAATCAAAGTTTGGATGCGGGGACTGCTAACCTTGGCCTGGGCCGATGGTCACTTTGACGACGAGGAAAAAGATCTGATCACGGCGATTACCCAGGATGAATTGGCCCCCTGTACTGATTTCGACCATTTTGACCCCGTCACCCCTGAAGAACTCGCTGCGGCCCTAGGCCAGGATGCCCAGGCTGCCGAAAATTTCCTCCGGATGGCGGTGATGGTAGCCTTGGCCGATGGGGTGTATTCCTTAGAGGAAGACCAACAGCTTCAACGATTTTGTGAGGCTCTCCACCTGGAAGATACGGTGCTGGCGTCCGTACGCTCTACCCTCTACACCCAAGCCACCGCCCCATCGGAGGCCGACGCCCTCCCCCCCGGCCTCAGGCCACCGACCCATGATAGTAAAATCGACCCCCTCAAGCCCGCCCGCGAATGGCTAGATCAGCTCGAGGTGCATGATCCGCGTCTGGCCCGATTTGTGTGCAAGCTGATTCCGTCCCAATGCCCCTTTGAGCGGGATGTGGTGCTGTTTAAGAAAAAGCTGGTGCATATCCCGGCCATGTGCAAGATCAACCCGCTCTACGACCAATTGGTCGGCCTCCGGTTTCGGGCCTTATCCTACCTGGCGGACGAGTGCGGGGAGGATGTGACGCCGCTGCTCTAGATTGTCCGTCCTAAAACACCCAGGGAATCAGCTTTTTCACCCGTTGGCGATAGTCTTGGTACTCGGGATAGCGATCTTGCAGCCAGATCTCCTCCTGGTTGGCCTTGGCATTGAGCACCCCAAAGAGGGCCAAGGATACCGCCAAATGGCTGAGGCTAAACCGCCACAGCCCCAGGGCAAAGGTGCCTAAAATCAACCCGCTATACAAACTGTGGCGTACCCAGCCATAGACCCCCGTTTGCACCAGTTCGCCATCCTCTCGGGGGTAGGGCAGGGGCGTTAGATTTTGGCCTAGATCCAGCAGGCCCCGCCCCAGCAGCAGCACAGCTAGGATCGCTAGGAGGCCCGCCAAGCCGACGATCCCGTAGCGCAACCCGAGGGGGATCGCCGCTGGATCCAAGGGCTGATAGCTGGGCACCACCCCATAGATCACCAACAGCAGCATCTGCGCCAGCACCCAATATTCGCCCCGTTGCCCTTTCCAACTGTCGGCGGTAAAGCCCCATTGCGTCCAAAAATCCACGGCGGTATTCCTCAAATGAGCAGGGTTTTAACGGCAAGGTTCCCCAGATGTTCCCCAGATGTTCCCAAAGTATGGCGTTAGGGCCGACCCGGATCAATCCCCTCTCGCCGCTCCGTTCGTGATACAACCATTACAGATCTCCCATTCCATCCCACAGCACCATGACGTCCCTAGGGTTACGCATTGGCAACGGCTACGACATCCATCGCCTCGTGGCAGGACGCCCCTTGATTTTAGGGGGTATCACCATTCCCCACGACCGAGGGCTGGATGGCCACAGCGATGCCGATGTGCTCACCCATGCCATTATGGATGCGCTGCTGGGGGCGCTGAGTTTGGGGGATATTGGCCTGTACTTTCCCCCCGGGGATCCGCAATGGGCGGGGGCCGATAGCCTTCAATTACTGGCCCAGGTTCACGGCATGGTTCAGGAACGGGGCTGGGCGATCGCCAATGTGGATACCGTGATTGTGGCAGAGCAGCCCAAAATGAAGCCCCACATCGACGCCATGCGAACCAAGATAGCGACGGTCTTAGGGCTAGATCCGAGCCAAGTGGGGGTGAAGGCCACCACCAACGAAGGGCTTGGCCCCGTGGGACGCCAGGAGGGCATTGCCGTTCACGCCGTCACCCTCCTCACCCAAGCCCCCTAATGGCCCGTCCTCCCAGGGATTGGGCTAGACCCGCAGCAGTCGCTTCGGGGCGGGGCGACTGCGATGGATAAGATCCAGTTTTTCGGTGAGGTAGGCTGTATTCTGAGCCTCGCCGCCATAGCGCCAACGCACGTAGGCATGGGCAATTTCCCCAGCCGCTTGGGCCGGGGTGGCCTGGGCTTCTTGGTAGAGGCGCTGGCTATACTCCAGTGGGGTTTCGCTGGGGCGTTTTGGGTGCCCCTGATCCGCAAACCAGGTCAGCATTTGTTGATACAGTCGCTCGGTGGGGGGCAGTTTTTGGAGTTGCCAGCGTCGCCAGCCCTGGGCTAGCCAGATCCACCCTAGCCAACCCACAAAAGCCGCCGCCGTGAGGGCCGCCAAGCCCAGCACAATCCCCACCCAGCCCAAGCGAAACAGACCGCCCAAGGCTCGCAGAACCATGACTAAGGCTGCGGTGGCCCATTGCCGCAGTCCATCCAGTAGGCCCAACAGGGGAGAGGGAAGCCAGCCCGCGACCCAGTTCCAAACCTGACGAACGGTGCTGAAGGTTTCGTACTCGCGCAGGCTGGGGGGCAGCAGTTCATGCCCAGGGATGGGGTCAAAGCCAAACCAGCCATACTGCGGGAAATAGACCTCCGTGAGCGCGTAGGCATCCACATTTCGCACCACGTAAAACCCGGTGAAGGGGTTGAACTGGCCCTCACCAAATCCAGCAACCAGGCGGGCCGGAATGCCAATGGATCGCAGCATCACCGTGAGCACCGTCGAAAAATGGTCGGGATAGCCCCCCTGGGTCGTAAATAAAAAGGTTTCCACCAAATCCTGATCATCGGCAAAGAACGGTAGATCGGGCTGAATGGTATAGCGCTGTTTGAGGGCTTGGGCCAGGTACAGGGATTTTTCGTAGGGATCGGTGAGGGGCGTGGGCGACGTGGCCAGCAGATCCTCCGTCCGTTGACGCACCCGATCCCGAATCGCTTCGGGAACTTGGAGATAGTGCTGGCGAATATCGGCGGGGTATTCGGTGGGGGCTTGGCGGATCAGCGTCCGATCCCGAAACGGCACCCGCGAGATCACCGTGTAGGTCAGGCCCTGCTCAAGGCCAACGGGAGATCGGAGGCTACCCTCCGGGTCGATGGCCACTTCACGGGTCGGGAAGTAAAGATTTTGAGCCTGGGCTAGGGCTGGGATGAGATTCGGCAGGTTATTCACAACGGTATAGGTCTGCACCACATCTCGATGACGGTTGAGGGTGGGCTGGATGGGCAGCAGCGTTCGGTTGGCAAAGCGGGATCGGCTGAGGGTCTGCGCCGCGTCATTTCGGGAGATTTCCCAGCCCTGACCGGTATAGTGATCGAAGGCCAGCACCCGCCAGAAACCGGGGGCCTGGGATCGCACCCGCAGCACCACCTGCGGAGTCATGGTGCCCCGCAGGTTCTGGTTCATGGTTTGGTTGAAACCATAGTAGAAGGTGTTATCCACGGTTCCTGGCCCGGTGGCTTGCCCTTGCCCCTGAATGTCGCTGCCCCCTTCCCCAAAGCCCGGACCGTCCGACCCGCCCGACGAACCATTCCCCCCCTCTCCATCATTGATATAGCCGGGATTAATGATGGATTGTCCATCAAAGCCTGCATCGATGTCGATGGTGGAACTCACCGGAAAACTCTGGATTTGGTACCCCGGTAGACGGGGCAAAAAGGTAAAGATCACCAACCCTAAGGCCACGGTGATCCCCAGCAGCGCCAACAACTGCCGCAGGGATGGCCCCACCCGCATTTGCCGCCACGGGGCAGGGCTTAAGCCCAGGCGGGATTGGTAGTCTAACACCAGCACCGGCAAGGCCAGGGCCAAAAACAGCAGCAGCATCGGCGCAAAGGCCAAGGTTTGGCTAATGGTGGCCGCCACGCCCAGCAAAATCAGGCCGATCATCATGGAGTAGCCCAGATCCTTACGGCGGGGGAGATCAAAGCTATGGAGCACCTGCAACTGAATCAAAAGCTCTGCCAGAATGATGCGGGTATCCCCCGGCTCCTGAATCAGCCGCGAAAAGAAAGCGGCCAGGGCAATCAGCATCCCCAGGGCAATGGCAAACTTCATGGCAATATTGCGCCGCCGTCGCCGCTGCCAGCTATAGGTCGCCCCAACAATACTGAGGGGAATGGCTAACAGGTTCCAGAGGGAGGTTTGCACGACCCCCAGGGTCGCCACCGCCACCGAGGCAATCCCCACCGTCACCAAGGCTTGCACCAACCCCCGCAGCAGAACCGAATCCTCCACATCTGCCGGGTTCGTCGGTAAGGCGAGACGGCGATTGGCAAACCACTGGGTAGGCACCATGGCGCATTGACCTAGCACAACGATTCCATCCTAGCCCAGGGGCTTGGAGCGCGGGGGATGAATCCCCTCATCCACCCACGGCCATGGCCCTCGGGCGTTGTTCCCAGGAGACATCTTGGGGTGGCTGATGGCCTTGTTCAAAGGCAAACCGCACCAATTGAGATCGATTCTCTAGGCCCAGCTTGGCCAGGATATTGCTGAGGTGGGTTTGTATCGTGCGGGGGCTCAGGCAGAGACGACCGCCAATTTGCTTATTGGTAAAGCCCTGCACCACCTCCCAGAACACCTTGGTTTCGGCGGGGGTGAGCGGGAGTGGGGTCGCCTCGGTAGCGGCCTCGGTGGGGGCAAGATGGGCTGGAGACTGAAGGCCCCAAAACCGCTCTGATCGGGCAAGGGCTCCCTGAACCTTGGCCAAGAGTTCTTTGAAGTGAAAGGGTTTCGTCAGATAGTCATCGGCCCCTACCCTATACCCCTGCACCCGATCACTCAGGCTACTGAGGCTGGAAAGGAAGATAAATGGCATTGTTAACCCCGGGGGGGTAGACCGCAGCCGCTGGCAAAATTCCAGCCCGTCCATCCCCGGTATCGTCACGTCTGAGATCACCACATCCACCGCCTCCGTGGCCACCGCCTCCAGGGCCATTCTCGCCGACCGAACTTGCAGCACCGCATAATTCTCGGCCTGAAAGCGGCGGGACAGGGCCACCAGCAAAATGGGGTCATCATCAACCAGTAAAATTGTTCTCATAGGTCTACTCCTTGATGGGCAAAGCGACGGGAGACCACGCAGCGCAACTCAATGCACCCGTGGGCGGAGACGTAGACTCACAGATGGAACGCGACCAACAAGACCGTTGTGATGGAAAGGTAAACCCTAGGTCTGCCCTAGGGGTAAGGCAATAGCACCCGCAATGACAGAAAATACACTGAGCCAAAAAATGGGCCTTACGGATTATCACTTACTAAAGTGCCCAATATTTTTGGAAACTATCACCCCCTATTTCCATGGGGATAGTTGGCGAGTAGCCCTGAGCCCATCACATTCCCGAGTACCCCGGCAGCCCCCAAGGCAGACTAGCCCGGTGTTCATGCTTTGCAATCCTCGACAGGCTGTCGTTTGATTCCGACCCCCCAGGCCTAGACAATGCAAGGCGAGTCAGCGGCGGCGATGGCCCTAGCCCTGGGAATCGCTTTGGTCGTCTCGGTGGCGACTGGGCCTGGGGTGGGCAGGCGTTTGGCCATCCCAGTTCGCTCGCGCACTCTCGTTGAACGTTACGGTAGATTTCTCCATGTCCCACGGATTTCGGTTTTCCCCCTGCCACGCCGCCGTGGCCTGTCTGGTGTCTGCGGTTGTCCTCGGTGGCCACCCCGCCCAACCCCCCGCCGCCGCCTCTCCGGGAGACCATCCCCCCCATTCCAGCCCCACCCAGCCCCATTCTCCGGCCTCCACCTCGGACGATCCCCCCGCCCCACCCGCTGAGCCAGCCCACCTTCCCCCAACCGAGGGCAACCACCATTCCCACCACAGCCTAGAGATTCCTGTCGATCAGCCCGTTCCCACGGTGTCTCTGGTGGTGCATCCAGATGCGGTGCAGGGCTGGAACCTGGAACTGCAAACCACCCATTTCCGCTTTGCCCCAGAGCTCGTCAACCAAGCCAATCAACCCGGCCTTGGCCACGGACACCTCTACATCAACGGCGAAAAACAGGGGCGCATTTATGGCCCTTGGCTGCACCTGGCCCAGCTTCCCCCAGGGCCAAACACCATTACCGTCAGCCTCAACGCCAATGGCCACGAAGCCCTCACCCATTACGGCCAACCCATCACGGCCACCGTCGTCATTGAGGTGCCCGAGTAGGCCAGCCCCCGCAACGGTTCCGCATCGTCTCCAACCCGCAAGAGCGACCCAGCCCCAAGGGGCCACCCTCGGCAACCACAGTCTGAAAAATGTCTTAAGCCCGGTCAAATCGTTGTCAAACCATCGGTTTTGGGGCAAAAAGCAGATTAGACTGTGGTTTGTCTTGTCGTATTCTGGGCAAATTGCGATGTACGAACGGCTTACCCCCCCCACCGTGGGCGAACGCATCACCTTCAAAGACGGCGAACCCGTCGTGCCAGACAACCCGATCATTCCCTACATTCGCGGCGATGGCACGGGGGTAGACATTTGGCCAGCGGCCCAGCGGGTGTTTGATGCAGCGGTGGCGGCGGCCTACGGTGGTCAGCGAAGCATCGAGTGGTTCAAAATCTACGCCGGAGACGAAGCCTGCGATCAGTACGGCACCTACCAATACCTGCCGGACGACACCCTCAAGGCGATTCAGGAATACGGGGTTGCCATCAAGGGGCCGTTGACCACGCCCGTGGGCGGCGGCATTCGGTCGCTGAACGTGGCCCTGCGGCAAATCAACGACCTCTATGCCTGTGTGCGCCCCTGCAAATACTACGCAGGCACCCCCTCCCCCCATCGCAGCCCCGAAAAGCTGGATGTGATTATCTATCGGGAGAACACCGAGGACATTTACCTGGGCATTGAGTGGAAGCAGGGCAACCCCATCTGCGATCGGCTGATCCAAATTCTCAACGAAGACCTCATCCCCAGCACGCCGGAGCACGGCAAAAAGCAGATTCCCCTAGATTCCGGCATTGGCATCAAACCGATCAGCAAAACCGGTAGCCAGCGCCTAGTGCGCCGCGCCATGAAACATGCCCTGCGCCTGCCCAAGGACAAGCAGCAAGTCACCCTGGTGCACAAGGGCAACATCATGAAGTACACCGAAGGGGCCTTCCGCGACTGGGGCTATGAACTGGCCACCACCGAGTTTCGGGCCGAGTGCGTGACGGAACGGGAATCCTGGGTGCTGGGCAACAAGGAAGCCAACCCCGACCTCTCCATCGAAGACAACGCCCGCCAAATCGAACCGGGCTACGATGCCCTCACCCCCGAAAAGAAAGCCGCTATTTGTGCCGAAGTGGAGGGCATTCTCGCCGCCATCTGGGATAGCCACGGCAACGGCCAATGGAAGGACAAGGTGATGGTCAACGACCGCATCGCCGACAGCATCTTCCAGCAAATCCAAACCCGCCCGGATGAATACTCCATCCTCGCCACCATGAACCTGAATGGCGACTACCTCTCGGATGCGGCAGCGGCCATCGTCGGTGGTTTGGGCATGGGGCCAGGGGCCAACATCGGCGACACCTGCGCCATCTTTGAAGCCACCCACGGCACCGCCCCCAAACACGCCGGACTCGACCGCATCAACCCCGGTTCTGTCATCCTTTCTGGGGTGATGATGCTGGAATACATGGGCTGGCAAGAAGCCGCCGACCTGATCAAAAAAGGGATGGGGGCCGCCATCGCATCCCGCGAAGTCACCTACGACCTCGCTCGTATGATGGAACCTCCAGTGAACCC
>JAYKHF010000108.1:0-16866 GCA_035285305.1 Leptolyngbya sp. | reverse complement strand
GCATTGGAAAGAATCAGCCGTTCATTGGTGGCCTGAAGGTTTTGGGCCGCTTCCTTCTGTTCGGTCACGTCCTCGGCAATGCCCGCCAGACGATACACCTCCCCCTGGGCATTGCGCACCTCAAAGCCCCGGTCATGGATCCAGCGCATCTGGCCATTGGGCAAGGTCACCCGGTACTCCTCATCAAAGGCGAGGTTGTCCGTGACTTTACTCTGCATTCGGGCCAAGTCCTCGGGGTGAATCGCCTCCATCCAAGCGAGCGGTTGATCCTTGAGGCTATCGCGGGATTGCTGCCATAGGGTTTCGTAGGCAGGGCTGATGTAGAGCAGGTTTCCCTTCAAATCCCGCATCCAGAAGATTCCAGCAATATTTTCGGCCAGTTGTCGAAACTTTTCCTCGCTTTCCTGGAGGGCCAATTCCACCTGTTTACGATCCCGCATATCGAAGATGGTGGTGCGGCTACAGAGATAGTTCCCCTGATCGTCGCGCACCGCCACGGAGCCCAGCAACACAGGAAACACCTGGTTCTCCTTCGTGACCATGTCAAAATCGAGATCCTTAATCCAGCCCACCTGCTGGAACCGGGCATAGGATTCGGCAAACAACGCCTGGGACTGGGGCGTGAGAAAGTCCTGCATGGGGCGGCCCAGCACCTCATGGTGTTCATAGCCCAGCCATTGGAGGGCGGTGTCGTTAATGCGGAGAACTCGCCCCTGGGCATCGAGGGAATAGTAGCCACAGGGGGCATTGTTGTAGAGATCCGCCACCTCCTGGGCATAGCGGGTGAGATCCGCCGAGGCCTGCTTCCGCTGGGTAATGTCCTCGATCAGGTGAATCACCTCGCAGGGACGGTTAACGGCATCTAAAATGAGGGCGCTGGTAATGGTGGCCCACACCACCTGATCGGGGCCTTGGGGTCGTTGTTTGGCCCGCAGCGTCACCTCCCGGGTGGTGATGGACAGGGTCGATTCCTGCAAATCCTCTAGCCAGGGTTCTAAGGATTCAGAGGTCTCATCGAGCAAATCGTAAATCGACCGATCCAATAGATCCGTCTGGGAATACCCCAGCATCCCCCACAGGCTGGCGTTCACCCGGGTAATCTGCCCCTGGAGGGTAGACACGGCAATGCCCACCGGATTTTGCTCAAACAGCCGCCGCAGACGCGCTTCGCTGGTGCGCAGGTCCATCGTACTTTGTTCAACTCGGGCTTCAAGCTCACGGTTGAGGTCTTGCAGGGCGGTCAAGGCCTGCTGGCCCTGTTCATAGAGATCCGCCTGCTGAATGGCCAGGGAAATCTGCACCCCAATGTCATCGAGCATGGCGAGATCGGCGGGGTGCCAATGGCGAGGCCCACTGCACTGATGGCTAATCAACAGCCCCCAGAGAGTCCCCTGGACGAGGATGGGTACCACCAAGTTGGCCCGCACCTGGTACTGGGTCAGGATGTCGATGTAGCAGTCGGGGTAGCCCGCTTGGAAAATGTCATCCACCGCCCGCTTCAAACCCTGCTGATACAGATCCCGCGATTTCTCTCGAAAGCAGGGATCGTCGATGGTGCGCCCCATAATGGGGGGCCATTCTGCCGTGGTGGCCTCCGCAATGATGGTGCCGTCTCCATCGGCGGTAAAGCGGTAGACCACGGTGCGATCGCAGCCTAGGAAAGCCCGCACCTCCTGCACCGCCGCCTGGAGCGTCGCCCCAAGCTGTAAAGACGACCGCACCCGCGTAGCAATCTCACGCACGAGGTGTTCGCGGCCAGCCTGGGCCTCGAGTTCCTGGATACGCTGCTGCACCTGCTGTTCCAACTGCTCCCGACGGTCCTCCAGCAGCGCCACCTTTTCCGCCTCCAGCCGACCCACCTTAGCCTCCAGAACCTCCACCAAGCGGTAGATCTCCATCGGGTTAAGGGTATCTAGCAGCGTGGTTTGGGTGACAATGCCCACCGCCTGCCCCGACCCATCCACGGCCACCACCCGACTGGCCTGGTGCTGCTGCATGTGGGTGTGCACATCCCACAAATTATCCTGGGGGCGCACGGTGACGAGGTGGCCCATGATGGTCTGGGCCTGGATTTCGTCTAAGGCTAGCCCGAGGGCATAGAGATGCACAATATCCTGCTCAGTGATCAGGCCCATCGGCACATCCACAGCGGTGGTCGCGTCAGAGGCCCTATCCACCACCACCACCGAGCTAATCCGCTGGTGGGCCATACAGGTAGCAATCTCCTGCGCCGTGGCTTGGGCCGCCACACAAACCACCGGACTCACCATCACCTCCGACACCAGCCGCAGCCGCAGCAAATCCACGGGCCGCAGCAACTGCTGAAGGCTTTCGTGGGTAATCAACCCCGTCACCTGCTCGGCCTCGTCCACCAGGGGCAGGTGACGAATATGGTGCTGGCGAAAGAGGTTGGCCGCCACGAATACATCGGTAAACTCGTTTTCGGCCAGGGTCACGACGGGAGTAATCATCACCTCTGCCACCGTTTTGTCAGCCAGAGAGACCCCAGCGGCGCTGAGGCGCACCAGATCGCGCTCCGTAATAATACCGATAAGACGATCCTGGGTCACCAGCAAAATACAGCGAGCCTCGGGAACCAGCGCCAGGGGATCAGTACCCAGAGAACAGCGCTGTCTTGCCTGAGTCATCGCCGCAACCGCCTCCACCAGCGACATTTCCGGAGGCACCATCAGCGGCTTACGAACAATTGCCTGCTCAAGACTGGCGGGATCGGTCAAAAAGGCAGAAGCCATAGTGGTACAGAACAAAACCCGGTAACAACGTGAAAAGAACCCAGACCGACAGCACAACCCAAGCGCGGATCACAACCACCCCTCAGTCGGCCTCCCCATCCTCAGGAGAACGCAGCCTTAACCCAGAACAGGGGGCTGAGTCATGGCCGTGGCCGGTCAGCGATGGCCCTACCCTGCTCTTTTCGATCTGCACGGCTGAGCCCAGGAACATCGGAACGCAGCCCTAGCCGCCCTCCGAAAAGCCATCATGATCTCTATTCTGCAAACCTCCCATTTCTAAACTCAATCATTCAAGAAATCTTTAGAAAGAAGACACCAAAGCAAGGACATCCTAGACAGGCTCCCAACTCATTTCTTCCTTCGACCCCTCTCTCAGAATTCAGGAAAACGCGATTTCTCCTGATCCCACTATAGAACTAAACCCGATCCAGAGAGGGTAAACCCGTCATCCCCCGACTAGACAAATCTCCTTCGTCAACGCTGGGCACTAGAGTCAGATTTTCAGGGTAATTACGGAGAGAACTGTGAACTTTGATTGAGCAAAGCCCTAAAACTCCATGGGCACCATCCCGCGACCTAGAACGTCATCAGCACCGAAGACCCGTCGGATCACAACAGACTCGCCGCCATAATCATCACTAAAGTGCATCCCCCTAGATCATCGCGTTGCGCCCCACCGAAGCAGATAATCTCATGGGAAAGCCCCCTAACTTCCCCATACAAAACCATGCTCTAGCCTGTTGCATTTCGCCAAGCGATCCACCTCAGCCCCTTGCCAACTCCGCCATTACAGATCGAATCTCATTGGGTCAGAAAAGACATGTAATTTGATAAAGGCTCACCTAAAGACATCAGAAAGCATGATATTACTGAGGGTAAGATTGCCTAGGGTGTCTCAAGGGTTCACGCAAATTGACAGGGATGCTGCAATTGTTATTACCGAAATAACTCGCAACAGAGTTCTACGGGATAATTCTTACCGGTGCATTCCATCCCCATCTACCCGAGCCTCAAGCGACGGCCCTAAAATTCAGCATCGGCTGGCGAGGCTGATGGCACTTTGTCATCGTTCAGCCCTAGGCCATGTTGCCCTAGCGATCATAGCCTAGGGTTGAGGCCCCACCAATCGCAGAGACTCACGGCTTTGGAGTACATTTGTATTGTCATGGCAGCTTTTAAAGTCCTGATCGTCGAAGATGAGTTGTTAATTGCTCGGGATTTATCCCAGACCCTGAAGCGTCAGGGCTTTCATGTCACAAAAATTGTTTCCTCTGCGCAGGCTGCCCTCGATGCCATTGAGGCGGAAGCCCCTGACATCGTCTTAATGGACATTGTGATTAAAGGGGAGAAAGACGGCATTGATGCGGCATCCATCATCTACCAACGCTATCATCTTCCTGTCCTTTACTTAACCGCCTATGCCGACGAGGAAACCCTAAATCGGGTAGAGCAATCCCAAGCCTATGGCTATTTATTGAAGCCCTTTAAAGTAAAGGAACTATCGACAACGATTCGCATCGCCATTAGCAAGCACCAGCAAGTTGAACAGCTTGAATGGCAGCGATGTCGAGATGGCCTCACTGGACTATTTAACCGCATCTATCTAGAGGAAGCGATAGTACAGCACTTCCAACAAGCTGAGCGTTACAACTGGCCAGTCAGTTTAATTTTCATTGATATTGATCACTTCAAAAGATTTAATGACACCTACGGCCATGACGCGGGAGATTATGTGATTAAAAGCGTCGGCTATCTGCTCCAACATTCGGTACGTCAAGTCGATCTCGTTGTTCGCTATGGAGGCGAAGAAATCATCGTCCTACTCCCCAACTGTTCCGTTAATAAAGCCGCCGAAATTGCCGATAATCTTCGTCTAAAAGTGAGTTCACTTCAGCTCCACTTCGCCAACCAAGACCTAAATTCTGTCACCATTTCCCTAGGTGTTGCCAGTTTCCCGTTACAGGCTAGCGATAGCCTCAATCTAATTAAAGCCGCCGATGAAGCGCTGTATAAGGCTAAGCAGAACGGTCGTAACCAAGTCGTCGTAGCCGATTCTTCCTCTCCCTAGAGACAAGCGATGGTTCTCAGATCTCCTTCTTTAATCGCTCAATTCAAGACCTTCTTTCAAAGACGGTTACTCTCCATCATTGTAGTCTTATTTGTGGCGTCAATGTTGGGATTTGTTTTCAGTCTGATGTCCACCTCTCGTAGTTTTGTAGAGCAGGAAGCTATGGAGGCCTCTAGAACCATGGCCCAGACGGTATTTAATGCCCGTGATCTCTATAGCGAATCTGTGGTTTCGCGAGTGAAAGATCTGTCTGAGGTAACCGTCACCTACGACTACGAAAACTATCCCCACGGCATCCCCCTCCCGGCCACGTTCTTACTCCATCTCAGTGAAAGTGTAGAGGGCATTCACTCCTCCATGAGTTTCCGCTACTTCAGTCGCTATCCCTTTCCCTGGCGGCAAACAACGGGTGGCCCTAGGGGCACCTTTGAACAGGAGGCCATCACCTACCTGACCCAAAACCCGGAGCAATCCTTTAGCCGAGTCGAATCCTATCAGGGGCAAATATCGCTACGCTATGCCGTAGCGGATCGAATGAAGCCTACCTGTGTAGAATGTCATAATACCCACCCCGATTCCCCCAAAACAGACTGGCAGGTGGGAGATATGCGTGGAGTTCTAGAGGTTAACTATCCCCTCAGTGAACTGAATGAGAGTATTCAAAATAGCTTTAATTTTCACGTCATTATCATCCTCTTCACGATGGGGATAGGGTTAGCGGGTCTACTCGTTAGTCTACGGGCAGCCATTGATCGAGAAGCACGCCTTAAAACCAATGTCGCTCTCAAGAAACTGAATCAGGAACTCGAACAACGGGTAAACGCCAGAACCAAAACCCTAGAGCTCCAGCAGGAAACCCTGAAGCTTCAGGATCGAGCGATCATGGCAAGTAGCAACGGCATCATTATTGTGGATGCTCGTTTGCCCGATAACCCGACCATTTTTGTCAATCGCGCCTTTGAAACCATGACCGGATACACAGCCCAGGAAGTCATCGGTCTAAATTGTCGAATTTTGCAGGGAGAGGATCATGATCAGCCTGGTTTGCAGGTCATTCGTCGTGCCCTCAAAAGGGGATCGGCGGCTAAGGTCACCGTACGCAACTATCGAAAGGATGGGTCTCCCTTTTGGAACGAAATCAGCATTGCCCCCATCTACGATCAAGGTCAACTAACCCACTACATCGGCATCCAGCAGGATGTGACATCTCAAATCCAGTCAGCCGAGGAAGCCGCTCAAACCAACCGTCTCCTCGATACCATTTGTCAGGCTCAATCCCAGTTTATTACGACAGGGAATCGGCTCGCCATCTTCGAGGATTTGCTAACCGGATTATTAGAATTAAGTAACAGTGAGTATGGGTTTATCGGAGAAGTCCTATTTCGGGATGATGGTTATGCAGATATCCAAGATGTCTTCTTAAAAATTCGAGGCGTTCCCTACATTAAAACCCATAGCATCACCAACGTTGCCTGGAACGAAGAAACGCAAAAATTCTATGAGGAAAACTACCAATCTGGCATGGAATTTAGCAACATGAACACCCTATTTGGGGCCGTGATCACCACCGAGGAACCCGTCATTGCCAACCACCCCAGCACCGATCCTCGACGCGGCGGCACCCCCGACGGACATCCTCCCCTCCATTCTTTCTTAGGTTTGCCCCTGTTTAGCGGCCAAGAAATCATTGGCATCGTGGGGGTTGCCAACCGCCCCAACGGCTATGATCAGACTGTCATTGACCTGCTCAGGCCTTTCTTAACCACCTGTAGTAGCTTGATTGAGGGATATCGCTTAGATCGACAACGACAGCAAGCCGAAGACAATCTAAAAACATCCCTCAACGAAAAAGAAACGCTGCTGAAAGAAATTCACCATCGGGTTAAAAACAATCTCTTAGTTGTATCCAGTCTTCTCAGTTGGCAGGGAGAGTTTTCCCAAGATACCGAAGTTTTGAAGCTCCTGGAAGATAGCCAAAATCGACTGTCCACCATTGCCCTCATCCACGAAAAACTCTATCGATCTACCGATCTATCCCATATTGATCTGGGGGAATATATCTCCAGTCTAGTCCAGCAAATTTTTGCCACCCTCAGCCCCCAAGACCAATCCATCCAGCTACACTGCGACTGTACCAGCATTCTCGTCAACATTGAGACCGCCTCCCCCTGCGGTTTGATTGTCAACGAGCTCATGACGAATGTCCTAGAACATGCGTTTCCTAAGGATTACTCTGGTCACGTGACGGTCACGCTTCAGCAGGATGAGCAAGGCTTGATTACCCTCGTCGTCGCCGATGACGGCGTTGGGTTTCCCGATCATTTCAACTATCAGGAGACAGAGAGTTTAGGCTGGCAGTTGATCTGCCTATTAACCGAACAACTCGAGGGCAATGTAAGTCTTGTCTCACCCCCAGGAACCCGCGTGGTCGTGACCTTCTCGGAATTAGCCTACCGTAGTCGTCTCTAGGGTAATACCTTAATTTCTTTTTTAGAGGTTGTATGCATTTTTCCATTGCCGAAGCCAAGCAACAAACCGAAATTCCCCTAGTGATTACGGATCGGGAGGGAATTGTTCAGGAGGTCAATACGCCCTTTGAGGAGGTGTTTGGCTGGACCGCAGACGAAATCCGAGGACAGCATGTCACCGTGATCCTACCCCTAAATTTTCGAGATGCTCACCATTTAGGCTTTTCCCGCTTTCAGGCCACAGAAGTCGCCACACTATTAAATCATCCGCTTAAGCTAAAAGCCATCACCAAGGAAGGAATAGAAATCCTGTCAGAGCATTACATCATGGCTGAAAAACAGGGTGAAACATGGTGCTTCGCAGCCCTTCTGCGTCCTTTGTTCAATGAGGTTGATGAAAGTGATGGATGAAGAAAAAGACAAACTAAAGAACCTCATCAAAGAATTACGTTCGACCTTAGCCAGAACAGAATTAGTCCTAGGAATCGTGGATGAGGCCATTATATGGACTAATCTCAAAGGAGAGATCGTCTGGTGCAATATCGCGTTTGATCGGTTGGTGTCATGCCCCCATATTCTTGTGTTAGGGAATGTCATCACTGAGATTTTTCCCCTATTAACGGAAGATAAAGAAGCCTGCAATGACGATCATCCCTTTAGAAAAGCCATCGCCAGTCATGCCAAGGGTAGCCAAACCTACTACTTCAAACAAAAGCAGGAAGAATTTAGATACTTAGAAATCCACTGGTCTTATTTTCAGGCACAGTTCGATAATAATAATGAAGCCGGATGTGTGCTCACAATTCGAGATCGAACCGACCTACAACGCCTGATTCAAGACCAGGTAATGTCTCAGTTTTTGTTGGAGAAACAAAGTTTAGCTCTGCAAAAAACCCAGCTAGAGCTTTCTCGCATTGAACAGACGACGCAGGAGCTAAAGCTCATAGAGACCCTGCTCGATGCAGCACTAACGGGATACTGGGACTGGAACCTAGTCACAGGCAATGAATATCTCAGTCCCACCTTAAAACGGATCTTTGGCTATGACGATCAGGAGTCATCCTCCACCCTGCTGACCACCTGGAAAAACCTGATCTTTGCAGAGGATAAAGCCAAGTTCTACCAAGGGTTTATGGCCCATGTACAAAGCAAGGGAAAGGAGCCACTTTACGTAGAACTTCGCTGCCATCACCAAAGTGGTTCTGTCGTTTGGGTCATTTTCATCGGCCTAGTCATTAGCTGGGACGATCAGGGGAACCCCCTACGAATGGTGGGCTATCACATCGACATTACGAGACAAAAACGGGTCGAGGAAAAATTACGATCTTCGATTCAAGATAAAGAGCTTCTACTCAAGGAAATCCACCATCGGGTTAAGAACAATTTACTGATTGTTTCTAGCCTACTAAGCTGGCAGGAAGAAAAGATTGACGATCCAAAGATTTTGCAGCTTTTATCCGATAGTCAAAAGCGGATCAATGCCATTGCTTTAATTCACGAGAAACTCTATCTTTCTCCGAAGTTAACTCACATTGATTTCGGAGATTATTTCAAAAGCTTAGTAGCCCAGATTGTCGATGTATCTTCTAGCAGTCTTCAATTAATTCAACTACATTTCTCCGTCTGCTCTATGCTCCTCAATATTGAAACGGTGACTCCCTGTAGCTTAATTATTAACGAACTCATTTTGAATTCCATAGAACATGCCTTTAGCGGCCATAAAGATGGCAATCTATTCCTTGGCTTAACCCAGGACAATGCTGGGAACATTACCTTAACGGTTCAAGATGACGGCCCTGGATTCCCGGATGGCTTTGATTTTCGTCAAACCGAAAGCCTAGGATGGCAATTGATTTGTTTACTATCTGAACAGTTAGAAGCCGATCTTCAAGTGCGCTCGAAGCCCGGGCTTGAAGTTACCTTAACGTTTCAAGAGCTAAGTTACCGTGAGCGACTATAATTGTAGGGTGAACAGGCTATAAACGGCTGGTAGTCTGATGACCTGCCGAGCAGTTCATGCTACGGTCACGGCTCTATTTTCGCCGTAGAAGGTTAGCATTATCCTGTCCAATTCTTTCTCTACCTCGTTTCGGCTTAAGAGGCTTCGGCATGTCCTCACCCATCCAGTCCTCCTCAGCCCCTGACGCTTCCCTCTCCTGGCTATCCCAGCCGGTGATCGTCACCCCAGAGACACCCTTACTCACCGTGATGGCCCGTTTGGGCGGTCGGGCTAGCCTGGGAGAAATCTCAGACATCCCCAACGATGGGAGCCCATCACCGGCGGATGGTGCAGACTGCGTGGTGGTCGCCAAGCGGGGGCGGCTGGAGGGGGTGCTGACCCTGGGGGATGTGGGGCGGCTGTTGACCCAGCGCCAGCCGTTGGAAGGGTTGACGGTGGGTCAGGTGATGAGCCAGCCGGTGATGAGCCTGCCCCAGTCGTTGCTGAATCAGCCGTGGGCCATCCTAGACTGGCTGCACCATCACCATATTTGCCACTTGCCCATGGTGGATGACCAAGGCCGCTTGGTCGGCGTTCTCACCAAGGCTGACTTAATCCGCCGTCTTGGCCCCATCGGGCTGTATTACAGTCCATCCCAAGGGGCCTCGGCCCCGCCTTCCCCCTCGGCCACCGCCCCTTTTCCAACCGCTGCCGTTCCCCTGGCCACCCTGGCCAGATCCGTTCCCGCGACCCTCTATGTGTTGGAGAAGGACGCCCTCGGGTCAATTCGGCTTCCCTACCTTGGGCCACAGGTGGAGGATCTCTATGGGGTATCGGCCTTGGCCATGGGGCAGGATGGACAAAGGTTTGTGGAGACGATCCACCCAGCGGATCAGGCGGAGTATTGGGCCGCCCTAGAGACCAGTGCTGCCACCCAACAGCCCTTGTGCCATGAGTACCGGATTGTGACCCCGGCGGGCCAAGAAAAATGGATACGCGCCCACGGCCAACCAGAAACACTGCCCCAGGGAGGGGTGCGCTGGTTTGGGGTGATGCTGGAAATCACGAATCGTAAGCGGGCCGAGCAGGATCGCATCCTCGCCAGTCGTCGCCTCCAAGAAGCCCAACGGATTGCCCAAATTGGCCATTGGGAAATGGATCTGTGGACCAACACCCTGCACTGGTCAGAGGAGATCTTTCACATCTTCGAGATTGACCCCCAGAAGTTTGAAGCCTCCTACGAAGCCTTTTTAGAGGCCATTCACCCGGAGGATCGCGGAGCCGTCCACGACGCCTACAGCCGCCACCTCTGGGATCGCCAGCCCTACAAAATTACCCACCGCCTGCTCTTTCCCGATGGCCGCATCAAGTACGTCCAGGAGCAGTGCGAAACCCTCTACAACCCCAACGGCAGCCCCTACCTCTCCCAGGGCACCGTGCAGGATGTGACGGAACTCAAGCAGACGGAGATGGCCCTTGCGGAGTTGAACGCAGATTTGGAACGGCGGGTGGCCCAACGCACCCTGGCCCTCCACCAAAGCGAAACCCGCTATCGGCAAATTGTGGAAACCGCCAGCGAGGGCGTTTGGATTTTAGACGCTGAGGCCCGCCATGTGCTGGCCAACCCCACCCTGCTAGCCCTGCTGGGCCAAACCGCCGAAACCATGGCCGGAACCTCCTGGCTCGACTATGTTGAGGCTGATTTCCATCCCCAGGTGGAGGCGTTGATTCAGCGGTGTCAGGCCGGACAGGCCGAACAGGATGAAATGCCCCTACGCCGCCGCGACGGATCTACGATCTGGGTACTGATGTCCATCAGTCCGGTCGTCAACGAACAGCAACAGTACGATGGCCTCCTCGCCATGGTGACAAACATCACCGAACGCCGCCTAGCGGAGAACGCCATTCATCAGGAAAACACCTTCCGTCGCCTGATTTTGGACAACCTCACGGAGGGAATTTGCGTTTGCCAAGCCTGCCTCGGGTTTCCCTTCGTCCATTTTTCAGTCTGGAACCCCCAAATGGAGGTGATCACCGGCTATAGCCAGCACGAGATTAACCACCTCGGTTGGTACCAAAGCCTCTATCCCGATACGGATACGCGGCAAAGCGCCATTGACCGCATGGAGGAGATGCGCCGGGGAGATCATTTAAAGGCGGAGGAATGGGAAATTCGCCACCGCGATGGCAGCTTCCGCATCGTCGCCATTACCACCACCCTGTTGGTGGATGCCCAGGGGGGCAACAACGTCCTCGCCGTCATCCAAGACATTACTGAACGGAAGCAAGCCGAGCAGCACATCCAACAGCAAATGCGCCAGGAAGCCCTGCTGTGGGAAATTACCCAGAATATTCGCCAATCCCTCGACCTTCAGGTGATTTTTGACACCGCCTGTCAAGAAATTCGCCAGGTGTTCCAGGCAGACCGGGTCGGTATTTTCCGCTTCGATCCAGACTCTGGCTACAATGACGGCATGTTTGTGGCAGAGTCTGTGGCGGCGGGTTTTTCCTCGGTGCTGGCCATCCCCGTCCATGATCACTGCTTTGGGGAACAGCATGCGTCCAACTATATTCAAGGGCAATACTGCGCCATAGACGACATTAGCGTCCTGCAAGATTGCCATCAAGCGATTCTCGCCAAGTTCCAGGTCAAGGCTAATCTGGTCATGCCCCTCATCTGCGGCGATCAACTGTGGGGGTTGCTCTGCATCCATCAATGCCGCCACAGACGCCATTGGGGCAGCGCCAACGTTGGCCTTGGCCAGCAGTTGGCCGCCCAGTTGGCCATCGCCATTCAGCAGGCCACCCTCTACGACCAACTCCAGCGGGAACTGGTGGATCGGCAACAGGCCCAGGCCCAACTCACCCAGGCCAACCAAGAACTGGCCGAGTCGAACCAGGAACTGGCCCGGGCAACGCGTCTCAAGGATGAATTTCTGGCCAATATGAGCCACGAACTCCGCACCCCCCTCAACGCCATCATGGGGATGACCGAGGGAATGCAGGAGGAAGTGTTTGGCCCCGTCACCCCCAGTCAGGTCAAGTCGCTCCAAACCGTAGAACACAGCGCCGCCCATCTCCTGTCGCTGATTAACGACATTCTAGACGTGGCCAAGATCGAATCCGGCCAGATCGAACTAGATCGCAGTTCCGTCCCCGTTGCCCCCCTCTGTTCCTCCACCCTGGCCTTTGTAAAGCAGCAGGCCCTGAAAAAGCAGATTCACCTAGAAACCCATATTCCCTCACCCCTACCCAATCTGTGGGTGGATGAACGGCGAGTGCGCCAAGCCCTGCTGAACCTCTTAACCAATGCCGTCAAATTCACCCCTAGCCAGGGCCGCATTTCCCTCACCGTCACCCTCCTGGCGGCGTCCGAGGCCGACCCAGATCGGGGGGCCGTTCCTGCCGCTGCCCCGGCCCCCATGCCCCCAGCCCCAGACGCCCCGGCAATCACCTCCGGATCCACCGCCTTTTTACGGTTTGCCGTCACCGATACAGGCATTGGCATTTCCCCAGAGAATATCCAGCGACTGTTCCGCCCCTTTGTTCAGATTGACAGCGCCCTAAACCGCCAATATGCGGGCACCGGGCTAGGACTCACCCTCGTCAAGCAAATCGCCGACCTGCACGGAGGTCGGGTGAACCTCACCAGCGAACTCGGGATCGGAAGCTGCTTCAGCATCGATCTTCCCTGCGATACCTTCAGCCTCTCCAACCTCGCCCTGACGGAACCCGGATCGCCGCCCGCTGTCCATAGACCTGCCCCCGCCAGCGATCCGGCCACATCCCCGGTGATCTTGCTGGCGGAGGACAACGAAGCGAACATCAGCACCATCAGCAGCTACCTACAAGCGAAGGGCTATACCCTGCGCCTTGCCGCCGACGGTCAGCAGGCCATCGATCAAGCCCAGGCCACCCCACCCGACCTCATTTTGATGGATATTCAAATGCCCCACGTGGATGGCTTCACCGCCATCGACCACATCCGTCGCATGCCCACCCTAACCCATGTGCCGATCATCGCCCTCAGCGCCCTCACCATGATCAACGATGAGGAACGCTGCCTTGCCGCCGGAGCCGACGCCTACATGGCCAAGCCCGTGCGCCTAAACCAACTAGCAACCCTGATCTACAAGCTACTGCATCCCCAGACCTCGGATTAATCGCTCGCCCCAGGTCGCCCCTGAGGTCTCACCTGGCCCGCTGGGTGCAATGGCGGGGGTTAGATTGACGCTAAAGCTATAGCCGCAACCTGAGGGCGGGATCTGGTTAACTGACAAAACTGGCTAGAACCCAGATCTGTCCAAGGGTCAGGAAACCTGCCCCCTACCTGGAACCGATGCCGTAGGGGCGCGGTTTTCGCACCCGCCACGGCATCTTTTGTCAGTCAGCCCGGTTCGGGATAGGCCAAGGGCTTCCATCGATTGTCCAGCCCAACAGAAGCCGCCCTAGATCTACATCTAAGGCGGCTTACAGCGATAAGACCCTTGTTTTTGTCTCAGTTACCTTTCATCCCTACGGCTTTGATGGGTCGCCGTCCTAGGGAGATCTGGCCAAAACCGTTGCGTGAATAAGCGAGTTTAGGGTGACTAAATCGCTAACCCAATCGCTGGAGACTAGAACTTGTTCAGATTCAGACCCGCCGCCTTGGCCATGGCATCAATGCCTTTAGTTTCTAGGGTTTTGATGGCCTTGGTAGACAGACGCAGCTTCACCCAGCGGTTGCCCTGGGGCCACCACACCCGCTTCTCTTGCAGGTTGGCCTCTTGCAGGCGCTTGGTACGACGGTGGGAGTGAGAAATGGCGAAGGCGTTGTTAGCCTTTTTTCCGGTTAGCTGACACTTGCGGCCCATGGGTATTCTCCGGCAACGTTCAAACGGCACAATGACACAGTCTCTTATCATAGCAGGCTGGGCGAGGGTCTGAAGCATGACTACGCAATTCTCAGGGTGATGCGTCCCAGGGAAGGATCTACCGTTCGCCCTGAGCCTGTCGAAGCCCTGGGATGCCATCTCACCCCTGCCTAGGGTAGGGCCAGGGCTGAGGACTGGCCAAGGGTGGGATCCGTGGGGAAAGGGACTCTGTTAGATTATGGAATGCTGTTTGAATCGAAGGGTCGAAAGCCTGTGGTTGCCGTTAACGATATCTACCTACTGCGCAACATTTGGTACCATGCCATGCCCAGCGCCGATCTCAAGCCCGGGAAAATGGTGGCCAAGACCCTTTTGAACGAGCCCATCCTGTTTGGCCGCACCAACCAGGGCAAAGCCTTTGCCCTCCGAGACATCTGCCCCCACCGGGCAGTGCCCCTCAGTTGCGGTTGGTACGATGGCAAAACCGTGCAGTGCTGCTACCACGGCTGGCGCTTTGATGAGCAGGGTAAGTGTACCGAAATTCCTTCTCTGATGCCGGAACAGGAGATGGATTTAGGCCGGTTTGACCTACGGAACTACGAGGTCAAAGAAGTTCAGGGCAACCTTTGGGTCTACATCCCGGATTCTGACCGTGCCAAGGCCCAGCCGCCCCGGTTTGATGTGCCCAGGGTACCCGGTTTTGGCGATGAGGTCGCCCCTAACGTCACCTACACGATGCGCTTTCCCTGCTACATCGACCATGCCGTAGTGGGGTTAATGGATCCGGCTCACTCGCCCTTTGTCCATCGTTCCTGGTGGTGGCGGGGCGGCACCCTTAACGATGAAATCAAGTGGTTCGACCCCTCGCCCTACGGCTTTACCATGCGCCGCCACCAAATGCCGGAACACATGGGCCGAGGCTATTGGCTGATCGGTGGCCTGCCCGAAAACGAGATTATCTTTTACCTGCCGGGGGTACGCACCGAGGAGACCACAACGGCGAAGCATCGCGTGGTTAACCTCACTACCGTCACACCCCTGACCGATGACCAAACCGACGTCACCTTTCAGTTGTACTGGGATATTCCCTGGGGCAACCTACTCCAGCCAATTTTGCCGACCCTGATTCGCTCTTTCCTGGGCCAGGATCGGGATGTGGTGATCAAGCAACAGGAGGGGCTCAAGCATGAATCGGTGCTGCGGCTGATCAAGGATTCCGATACCCTAGCCCGCTGGTATTACCAGCTTAAAAAGGAATACCAGCGTTCCCAGGAGGAAGCCCGCGAGTTTGTCACCCCGGTTAAAACCCAACTCCTTAAATGGCGAGCCTAGCCATCCAACTGAGTTGACGTTTTGTGAATCACTTACTTTACAAAACGCAACAGTTCGGTTAAGGTAGTGACATACATACCTCGCTACCCCTTGCGGGAAGCAACCCTTAACAAACTACCCTGCACTCATTTCTAATCATGACCACTACCCTTCAACGGCAACAATCTGCCTCCCTGTGGGAGCAGTTCTGTCAGTGGGTCACCAGCACCGAAAACCGCCTGTACATTGGCTGGTTCGGCGTGCTGATGATCCCCACTCTCCTAGCTGCAACCGCTTGCTACGTTATCGCCTTCGTCGCGGCTCCCCCCGTGGACATCGACGGCATCCGTGAGCCCGTGGCTGGCTCTCTCATGTACGGCAACAACATCATCTCCGGTGCGGTTGTGCCTTCCTCCAACGCCATTGGCTTGCACTTCTACCCCATCTGGGAAGCTGCTTCCCTGGATGAGTGGCTGTACAACGGTGGCCCCTACCAGTTCGTCATCTTCCACTTCCTGATCGGCGTGTTCTGCTACATGGGTCGGGAATGGGAACTGAGCTACCGCTTGGGTATGCGTCCTTGGATCTGCGTGGCTTACTCTGCCCCCGTGGCTGCTGCTACCGCAGTGTTCTTGATCTACCCCATCGGTCAAGGTTCCTTCTCCGACGGGATGCCCTTGGGTATCTCCGGCACCTTCAACTTCATGTTGGTGTTCCAAGCTGAGCACAACATCCTGATGCACCCCTTTCACATGTTGGGTGTGGCCGGTGTGTTCGGTGGCTCCCTGTTCTCCGCCATGCACGGTTCCTTGGTGACCTCCAGCCTGGTGCGTGAGACCACCGAAGTGGAATCCCAAAACTACGGCTACAAGTTCGGCCAAGAAGAAGAGACCTACAACATCGTTGCGGCCCACGGCTACTTCGGTCGGTTGATCTTCCAATACGCCAGCTTCAACAACAGCCGTTCCCTGCACTTCTTCCTGGGCGCTTGGCCTGTGGTGGGCATCTGGTTCACCGCGCTGGGCATCAGCACGATGGCGTTCAACCTGAACGGGTTCAACTTCAACCAGTCTGTGCTGGATTCTCAAGGCCGGGTCATCGGCACCTGGGCTGACGTGATCAACCGGGCCAACCTGGGTATGGAAGTGATGCACGAGCGCAATGCTCACAACTTCCCTCTGGACTTGGCTGCTGCTCAAGCTCCTGAAATCATCGGCTAGTCCTCTGACCAGTCCATGACAGAGAGCGCCTCCCCTAGGGGAGGCGCTCTTTTTTGGTTTTTGATGCTCTCTAAACCGTTACTCGGCCAGGGGTCGCGGTGGCAGTGGTGCCGCTGAGCAGATGGCGTAGTTAGTCTTCGGTGGGGAGGAGTGGTGCCAGGGCTTGAAGTAGCTCTGGGATGCTAGTTTGGGTCACTTGCCACACCTGGTTGACGTTGATCTGTCGGTAGTCGTGGACGCATTTGTCGCGCATC
>JAYKHF010000107.1:0-20103 GCA_035285305.1 Leptolyngbya sp. | reverse complement strand
GGGGTCAGGTCTCCTGACCCTTTGACAGATACGGGTTCTAGCTAGTTTTGTCAGTCAACCAGCCGTAAACGACACGTTCGGGCTGAGCTTGTCGAAGCCCTAATTCTTAACCTTGACACTGCACTAGGGGCGGCAATCAGTTTAAATATCATCGATTTGTCCGATCCATGCTTCCTCGCTATGGAGGAGAACCCTTGGCTAACAAGGCGGTGATGCGTTGGAAGAGTTGCTTGAGGCGGATGGGCTTACTGAGGTAGTCGTTGGCTCCGGCCTCTAGGCAGCGATCGCGGTCGGCGGGCATGGCAAGGGCGGTGAGGGCGATGATGGGAACCGTGGCGAGGGCGGGGTTTTGGCGAATTTGGCGGATGGCCGCTAATCCGTCGAGGTGGGGCATTTGGATGTCCATCAAGATTAAATCGGGCTGGGTGGTGGTGGCTAGATGGATTGCGTCTAGGCCACTTTTGGCGACGACGAGGCGATAGCCCTTGGCCTCTAGGTAGGAACTGGTGGTGCTGATGTTGGCTTCGTTATCTTCGGCGAGCAAAATCAGGGGAGCCTCGGCGGGGTCTACCGGAGCAGCGGCCTCGGTGGATTCAGTGAAATGATCTGGGGTGCCGTCGGCGTTGGGAAGGGCGATGATCGGTAGCCGAACGGTGAAGCAACTGCCGCTACCCACTTCACTGGTGAGGGTGACTTCGCCGCCGTGCATTTCCACGATGCGTTTGACCAGGGAGAGGCCCAGCCCGGTGCCTTCGTATTGGCGGTTGAGGGCGGTGTTGACCTGCACAAAGGGCTGAAACAAGCGCTGGGCATCTTCGGGGCCAATGCCAATGCCCGTATCGGTAATGGAGATAGACAACAGACCCAGGGTGTCGCCCAGGTTGGCTTCGGGGTGAACACAGGTTTCGGCCTGGGCATCGTTTTGGGCAAGGGCGGTATAGCGGGCGGCGAGGGTAATTTGGCCCTCTTCGGGGGTGAACTTAACGGCGTTAGTGAGCAGGTTAATGAGCACCTGGCGCAGGCGGCGGTCGTCGCCATAGAGCTTGGGTAAGCCGTCGGGGATGAGGGTGGTGATCTGTTGGCGCTTTTTGTGGGCCTGCTGCTTCACAAAGGTAACGCTGGCGCTACAGAGCAGGCTGACGCCGATGGTACTGAAGTCTAGCTGCACCTGGCCCGCTTCAATTTTGGAGAGGTCGAGGATGTCGTTAATTAAAGACAACAGGTGGCTGCTACTGCGTTCGATGGTAGCGAGGCTGTTCTGCTGGCGATCGGTGAGGGGGCCAAAGATTTCCTCTTGCAGTCCTTCGGTCATGCCGAGGATAGCGTTGAGGGGGGTACGCAGTTCGTGGCTCATGTTGGCCAGAAATTCGTCCTTGAGGTGGGTGGTTCGTTCCAGTTCGGCATTGGTGCGGCGTAATTCAGCTTCGGCAACTTTGCGATCCGTGATGTCTTCTGCGACCCCTTCCACAGCCAATAGTTCGCCCTCATGATCCCAAACGGGGTGCTGTACGATGTGCAGGGTGCGAATGTTCCCATCGGGGTGGATAAAGGACATTTCAAATTCCTGGGAAGGCACCCTTTCGGTAAGCAGCGTTTGTAATTGCGCTTGGGCGAGGGCCAAGGTATCGGGGAGCCAGTGGATGGCGTCGGCCCAAGATTGGCCCAAAACGGCCTCGGGCAGTATTCCAAAGACAGGCCGCAACCCGTCACTCACGTAGGTGATCGTGGTTCTGGTGTGGCTAAAGACGACGAATTTGTCGCCAATGTCATTCACCAAGCGCTGAAATTTGGCCCGACTGTTCCGCAGTTCTTGCTCAGCGAGTTTGCGGTCGGTAACGTCTTGGTTGATGCCGATCATCTGCAAGGGTTGGCCGTCTTCATCGCGCTGCACATAGGCCGAAGACTGAATCCACCGCAGTTCGCCATCGGTGCGATAAATGCGAAACTCGGTTCCTTGGTAGGGTGCGCCGTGGATGGCGGCTTCTAGCAACGTTTCCGCCCGCTCCACATCGTCCGGGTGAACCATGTCATGCCAGGTTTGCCAGTCGGTGATTTTATCCATCTCGGCAAGGCCATAGATGCGGCAGAGGGAGGTATCCCAAAACAGGTTTTGATCTAAGTCCCACAACCAGAAACCAATCTGTCCGGCCAGCAAGGCCAAGGACAGACGATCTGCCAAAAGCTGAAGCTCGGTTTCGGCCTCTTTTCTGGCGGTAATGTCTTGGTTAATGCCCACTAACCGCGTCGGGTTGCCCTCGGCATCGCACTGCAATTGGGCAAAGACCTGCACCCAGCGTAGTTCGCCATCGGGTCGCTCAAAGCGAATTTCAGCACTGAGGGCGGCATGGCTGGCTAGGCTTTGCTCGAGCTGGCTGTCGATTTGGGCCAGATCTTCGGGAACAACCCGATTGCGCCAGTCTTGGTAGGTGGCGGGTCGGCCTAGGTTTTGTAGACCGTAGATTTCGTACATCCGATCATCCCAGACGGGGTCCTGGACAAAATCCCACTCCCAAACGCCATAGGCTCCCGCTTGCAGGGCCAGGGTAAGGCGATTCGTTTGTTGGAGGAGGGCGGCTTCGGCGTTTTTTCGTTCGGTGATGTCTTGGTGAATGCCCACCATTCGATGGGGACTACCGTGGCGATCCGTCTGCACCTGGGCAATGGATTGAATCCACCGGAGTTCTCCGTTCGGGCGCAGAATGCGAAACTCAGTGTTGTAGTCGGCCTCACCCCGCAATGCCGACTGCAACAGCGCTTCGACCCGGTCGCGGTCGTCGGGGTGCAGGCTATCGCGCCAGCTAGGATAGACGGCCCGTTCCCTCAGGGTTTGCATCTCGTAGAGGACGTACATCTGGTCATCCCAGTTCACCTCATTGACGCAATCCCAGTCCCAGGTACCAATGGATCCAGCTTGCAGCGCCAAAGCTAACCGCTCGGAAAGGTCTTGCACGGAGGCTTCGGCTTCGGCCCGCTGCATGGTTGTCCATAGACGTCCGGCGGTTTCGCCCACCAGGTCTACCTCTGCTGCTGTCCAGTCGTGGGGGGCGGCGGTGCTCGCCGTCAGGGCACCGACTAAGGCCCCATCTTTAATTAAAGGAATGGCAAGGATCCCAGTCAGTTGAGTGACCTCTAGCCTAGCCCGCTCGTCCTCGGCCATGAGGAGACTGGTTTGGCTATTGGCGATCACAATGGCTTCGCCCCGACGCAGGTAGGGCAAAAGCCAACCATGGTCGGCTAGCGGGTACTCTCCAATCAGGGAAGGGGCATCACCTCGCAAATACTCTCGATAGAGGTGGGATATCCCCGCCGCCTCATCAAAGGCAATGTAGAAAACCCGATCAACCCCCAGGTGTTCGCCCAGTAGACGGCAAGCCTCGGCTTGAATGTGGATCGGATTGGTGAGGGATCGCAGCACATCCGATAGCCGCACCCGAAACGCGTCGGTTTTTGCCGCTGCCCGGGATGCTTCCAGCGCCATGCGTTCTTCGTGCACATCGGTGACGGCCCCATAGATCTTGATTACCTCACCGGCTGCATTTTTGATGGGGGCTATATGGGATACAAACCAACGGTATGCGCCATCATGGCGGCGGATGCGACGTTCTTCGCGGCGGGGCTCTCCCGTTTCGGCAGACTCTCGCTGAATCAGCACCGAGGTGGCCCGATCCTCGGGATGAATAGCCTCTAGCCAACCCCGGCCCAAGGATTGCTCTAGGGTTTGTCCGGTGTAGTCGAGCCAGCGTTGGTTACACCAGGTTTTGAAGCCATCGGGTTCGCTTTCCCAGAGAAAATCGGGGATGAGGTTAGCAATCATCTCAAACCGGGCTTCGGAGGCTTGGAGATTGGCTTCCGTTTGTTTGCGGCTGGTAATGTCTAGAACGGATCCTAGAAATTGCTGAATATGCCCCTGTTCGTCGCGGGTATAGGCTTGCCCCCGCAGCAGCAAATACAGCCAGTGGCCATCGCGGTGGCGCACACGATATTCAAAGGTGAGACTGGTTCCCTCCGGGCTTTGATCCAGTTGATCGATATAGGCGGCAAAACTAAGGTGATCGTCAGGATGCACCAGGTTGGGCACCAGATCGGCTCCCATGGCCAGGATCTCGGCGGCGGTATAGTCTAATAAACTCGCGCCCGATTCACTGACAAACAACAGACTTTGGCTGGGCACATCAAACAAATAAAGCAGCAGGTCTGGGTTGATCTGGATGGCGCTTTCAATAAACTTTTTCTGGGCCTGTAATGCGAGTTCGGCCTGTTTTTGTTCGGTAATATCTCGACAGACACAGACTAAAATATTGCCATCCAGCAGCGTAAGCGACACAAATTCTGGAAACGTGGTGCCGTCTTTGCGGGTAGCGGTTGCTTCCCCTCGCCAGTACTTTTGCTGCTGCAAACTAGGAAAAATGGTCTGATCAAACTGCGCTAGCATCTCTGGAGAGTAGAAAATTCTCCAGCTTTGGCCAATCAGTTCTTCGACAGTTTCGTAGGCAAAGAGTTTTACATGGGCCGAATTGAGATAGACATAGCGATCATTCTGAAGAATTGCTATGCCATCCACCGCCGACTCAATGGCCCCTAACTGCTGGCGCAAAACCGCTTCGGCTTGCTGACGTTGTTGCAATTCCGTTTGAACTTGCTCGTGCAAACTGGCCTGACAGATCCCCATACCAAGCTGACCACCAATCTGCTGCAACAGGTTAATTTCCCATTCTATCCAAGAACGAAAATCGTCATTTTGATACACGGCCAATAGCCCCCAGAGGGTTTCTCCGGCAAAAATGGGTACTATGGCAAAGGCCTTGGCCTGAAACTGTTCTAATAGTTCAATATGGCAAGGCTGAAAACCCGCCTGATAAATATTAGAAACCGCTAACGTTTCTTGGTTTTGAAACCGACTGCCTTTCTTTTCTTGTAGGCAGGTATCGGTCAACACTTGGCGCAGATCAGGATCTAGCAATCTTACCCAGGATTCGGCCACCGACTCGGCCACAAAATCGCCGCTCCAGTCGGGCAAAAAGCGATATACTACCGCCCTATCGACCTGCAAAAACTGCCGTACTTGATCCACCGCAGTCCTAAGCACCGAGTCGAGATCTAAGGTCTGACGAATGCGCTGGGTCATTTCTCGCAGCAACATTTCCCGCTCAGTCTGCTGCTGAACCAGGGCTTCAGCGGCTTTGCGGGCACTAATATTCGTGAAATAACCAACGACTTCCTGGGGTATTCCTGCGGCATCGCGCAGCAAAACCCGGTCATCGTGGATCCAAAGATAGTGTCCATTCCGATGACGCATTCGGTAATCGCATTGCAGCTTGCCTTGCCCAAACAAATCAGAGATCCGGGCAAAAACCTGGGCTACGTCATCGGGGTGAATGAGTTGGACACAAAAATCGGGGGTTGCGGTAAATTCTGCCGGGGTATAGCCCAAAACCACCTCAATACCCTGGCTGATGTAGGTGCAGGCATAGGGCGGCGTAGCCTGGTGGCTGTAGGTAATGGCGGGGCTAGTTTCCAGCACCCGCTGAAGCCGATGGCTTTGGGCTTCATGGTACGCCAAATCCTGACGCTGGCAGTCGATCTGCCGCTCAAGTTGCTGAACCGCCTGACGCTCAACGGCTAATTGTTCAGAAAGTTGCTGAACAAGATCTTGGGCCGCTTTCAGTTGTTGTGGCAGGCTCGATTCTGAAAACATGGAGTGACCCAACGGTACAGAGCGCGGGAGAAAAATATCGCTAGAAACGGTACCGATATGGGAGATCAAACGTGATCTACTCAAATCACAGCCCTGGTTGATTGACAAAACTGGCTAGAATCCACATCCGTCAAAGGGGCAGGAGACCTGCCCCCTACATGAACCCAATACAATAGGGGCGCGGTTCCCGCACCCGATGCAGATTTTTTTGTCAGTCAACCAAATCACCGCCTCATGCTCGTCAATATTCCTACTGTATCACTAGAAAAAAAATGGCTGATTAACAAAAGTTAACTTTGGGTGCCGGGAGTCTTGTTATTTCGACCAGATTGAACACCAAGACCAGGATAGTGTCCTTGGAGACGCTGCCTCGGGTCTGGTCGGTTCTGAGACGGACGGTGGCAAAGGTGGAGTCAATGAAATAGGCCGGGTTTCTAAATATCCGCTAAAGGCGGATGCTTTTTAGACATCTTGCTGAATAAGCCGTCTGGGCGACGGGAAATCGAGGGTTTTCCTTAAAGAACAAGGGCTAGCTCGCTTTTACCCTGACTTGCCATGACAGCTTAGCTCTGAGATTTGGGTAGCATAGGAGTATAGGGACTCAGTACGTTGGCCTAGATGAATCTCAAGGGTAGCCTTTTAATAGGCATAAATACCCTGGGTATTGAGTCTAGATCGGGCTTAGATCCCGCTGTGTCATCGGCGTCACTGTGTGAACAAGTTCTCTGAGGTCAGGCTTTCAGCCCCACGGGATGAACTTGCTAGTGTTCCCTTCGATTCGATGTCTTTTCGATGTCTTTTCGATGTCTTTGATGGATGTTGACGTAATTAGAGTTAGGGGGTGATCCAATGCGCGTTTATCTCAGTCCAGCCTTGCAACAACTCATCTCTACGGTGCTGCTTTGCCTTTCCCTGGGTATCTTTGGCTGGGTGGCTTGGACGGCTTTTGAGACTTGGACTCACGATCCAACCCTGGATCAGATTGAACAGATGCGCAAGTCCCTATAGCTTGATCCCGCCATGCTCAAGCAGACTCTAGGGCGAAGAAGTCAGAGAAGATCTTATCGCCCACGTTATTAAGGCGAATTTGTAAACTATCGAGAAATTCATGGAGCCCCTGGTGCATGATTTCGTCGATGGTGAGGTAGTCCAGTTCTGATCGGAGCCGACCCAGGGTGCGATCGCTATCGGTGCGCCAGGTGCCGGGAGTGGTGCCGGAAATTTTGTGCAGTGATCGCTCGGCCTCCAGCAAACAAAATAGGATGGATCGGGGAAACTCGCGGTTTAAAATCAAAAATTCGGTTACGCCCCGAGGGGTAATTCGGTACTGGCGCTTCCGGTACATTTCGTAGGCACTGGCAGACTTGAGGAGCGCGATCCATTGCAGGTCATCGAGGGGTGAACCCACATCGGTGATGGCGGGCAGCAGAATGTAGTACTTCACATCGAGGATTCGCCCGGTTTTGTCGGCCCGCTCTAGCAGGCGACCCAATTGGCCAAAGTGCCAACCTTCGTTGTGGGTCATGGTGGCATCCATGACGCCAGCAAACAGGTGGCTGGCCATTTTGACCTCCGGAAAAAATCGGTGCAGTTCCGATAACGACCCCACATCGGCAGCTTCGTTCACCATCAGGTAAAAATCGTTGACCTGCTCCCACATTTCCGAGGAAATCACCTCCCGCACCGAACGGGCATTTTCCCGGGCGGATCGCAGGCAGGAGATGATGGAGTTGGGGTATTCTCGGTCAAAGGTGAGGAACTTGAGAATATTTTCCGCCGTCGCATCGCCGTAGCGCTGTTGAAAAAATGCCTGATCGCCTGTGGTGATGACAATGGGCTCCCACTGTTGTTCCATGCCCATGGGCGCATCCAAGAGCAAATTCAGGTTCACATCCACAAAGCGGGCGACATTTTCTGCTCGCTCCACATAGCGGTTCATCCAGTAAATCGAATCAGCAACTCGGCTCAGCATGGTCAGCAGCAACTCAACGACAGCAGCATCTTCAGGCTGGGGATAGACAGCGCTTCCCCGATTAGCCTCCAGTATAGGGGCAGATCTCGGGCTGGCAATAGGTTCCGTCGATGACGAGCCCCTGACTTCTGTGGGTTAGGGCGGGTCGTTAGGCGTCCTTACGAATGCGCCCGTACAATGGAGGCGTCTTGGATCTTTCGCAAACCCTGCTATGCCTACGCCTCGCCTTGTGATTATTGGCCTCGACTGCATGGAGCCATCCCTGGTGTTCGAGCGCTGGCGGGGGGATTTGCCAAACCTCAGTCGGCTAATGGCCCAGGGGATGTATGGCCCCATGGAGAGCAGCATTCCAGCCATCACGGTGCCCGCCTGGAGCTGCATGATGACCGGGCGCGATCCGGGAGAACTGGGCATCTACGGGTTTCGCAATCGGCGAGATCGGGACTATCACTCCATGGCCATTTCCGACGGACGGGCGGTGAAGTTTCCCCGGCTGTGGGACTTGTTGGGAGAGGCCGGTTGGTCGGTGGCGGTGTTGAGTGTCCCCGGCACCTCGCCTCCCTATGCGGTGAAGGGATCCCTGGTGTCCTGCTTTCTCACCCCCAGCCCTGAGGTACCCTTCACCCATCCCCCAGAACTAGGCGACCAGATTAAAGCCTGGATGCCCGATTTCATGATGGATGTGCCCAACTTTCGCTCCGATGAAAAAGATCGCATCCTTGACAATCTCTATCGCCTCTGCGACCAGCGTTTTACCCTAGCGGAGAAGCTCATTGACCAAGACCAGCCAGACTTCCTCATGCTGGTGGATATGGGCGTAGACCGTCTGCACCACGCCTTTTGGAAACCGATGGATCCGCGCCATCCTCAGTATGAGGCCCATTCTCCCTTCGCAACCGCCATCCATGATTACTACGTCCATGTGGATCAGCGGGTGGGCGATCTGCTCACCCATTGCGACGATGACACCGCCGTGCTGGTGGTATCCGACCACGGGGCACAACCTTTGATGGGCGGCCTTTGCATTAACGAATGGCTGATCGCCCAGGGGTATCTCACCCTGAAGGAAGCTCCCAGCCAGGGGATACCCCTAGACCAGGCGGCGGTGGATTGGGGCCAAACCCAGGTGTGGGGAGCCGGGGGCTACTATGCCCGGATTTTCTTCAACGTTAAGGGCCGCGAGCCCGAGGGCACCGTGGCCATGGCCGACTACGAAGCCCTACGCCAGGAGCTAACGGAGAAACTTCAAACCCTGACCGACCCCAGCGGCAACCCCATGCCCATCAAGGTCTTCAAACCCCAAGATATCTATCAAAAGGTGCGCGGACGGGCTCCCGACTTGATTGTGTATTTCGACGATTTGGCTTGGCGTTCCGTCGGCAGCGTGGGCCTCCACAGCCTCTATACCGTGGACAATGACACCGGCCCCGATGACGCAAACCACGCCCCCTTTGGCCTAGCCATCTTCCACGACCCCGCCCACCCCCAACCGGGTCGGCGGCTGAAAGACGCGCAAATCTACGATGTGTTACCGACGCTGCTACACCGCTACGGTCTTACACCTCCCGATGGCCTACGGGGCAAGGTATGGTAAACGGATGACCGGTTCCGCTCGCCTTGAGCGGGTCGAAAGGTGTTACCCCCTGGGCTTCGACAGTTCGGCAGGCTCACCGCTCAGCCCGAACGGCTTATCCACTACCGTTCGCCTTGAGCTTGTCGTTCGCCAAGCGTCCCCCACGGGGAAAAGGCTTTATCCCCTAGGCTTCGACGGTTCGGCAGGCTCACCGCTCAGCCCGAACGGCTTTGATGGTTCGGCAGGCTCACACGGCTTATCCTCTACCGCTCGCCTTGAGCTTGTCGTTCGCCAAGCGTCCCCCACGGGGAAAAGGCATGACTCCGCTGGGCTTCGACGGTTCGACAAGCTCACCGCTCAGCCCGAACGGCTTCGACGGTTCGGCAGGCTCACCGCTCAGCCCGAATGGTGCTCAAGTCAGAGGGTGGCAGCGATATCAGCTTCTCGGAGACGCATCACCGAACGGTGGCTAGGGGCTAGGAGGACTTGCGCTGTTCTAGCAATTTTTGCCATTCTTCATCAATTTTGTCTCGGTTGGCGATTTCTTGGTCGGTGAGGTCAGTTTCGGTGGTATAAGCGAGATCCTCGGCGGCGACAATGGTTTGTCCGGCGAGGGTTTTGGCAAAGGAGATCTTCTCGCGCAGGGGGGCATCCAGTTGGGCTAGCACCTGCGCCCGTTGTTCACGGCCTTGATTGCGACGAAGAATGTGACCATTCTGCCGCTGCACCCAAAAATACCGGACGATGGGAATCCCCATAAATGCCGACCCGTAGGCCAACAGCAGCCAATAGAGGGAGTTCACCAACGCCACGAGGCCCCCTAATTCATAGACGAGGGCTTGGTTATCTTGCAACATCGACCCCAGTGCCAGGGCGGCAATCAGGTTGGCGCTGCCGAGGGCAATGGCTCCCATGATTTGTCCGGCGCTGGCTCGGCTAAACTGGCGGGGCTGCTCCTGCAAAAACCGAGGGGGTGAAACGGTTTTTCGCTCCTGGGCCGTAATCTGCAAGTCTGGGAACTGGTAGACAATTCCCCCCTCTGGGCTGACCTGGGGAACACCATTAAAGCGGCTCAGCACCGGAATCATAAAGTCCTCAAATTCCTGGCTCCAGCCTTGGCCCAAATCGCCTAGGAAGGGGGCCATTTGTTCCGCCACCACCACGCCACCATTGGCTTTGACGACGGTAGCCATGGCCTGCCAGCGGCGCTCTTCCAAGTCAGCATTGGGGTTGCCATCGCCAAACAGGAAGGAAAAAACGGCTTCCAGAAAGTTCATTTTGGCGTCGGTCGTGGGCTTCGCTGGCGGACGCTGGGAGGAGCGATAGTCAAACATCCGAAACAGATCTGGCCCAAACCACATCCTTGGGATAAAAATCATACCCCCACCGGAACGACTGTCTCGGTTATTGTCGTTTTGCTGGGCGGCGGCGGCGGCGATGGACAGGGCAATCATCGCCAGCACCATGATTACCAGGGATAGGATCAGGATAACCCCGAAGGAAATCCGGATCAGGTAAAACAGAATCCGCCAGGTTTTTTCCCAGGTGGCTTGCCAGCGCAGTTTCCAGGATTTACTCAGCAGAATACCTTGGATGTTTTTGGGGAAAACGTAGGCAATTTCCCCGGCTTCAGAGACTTGCAAATGGGCCTGCACGTCGCTCGCGAGGGCGAGTAAACCCTGCTGCGCTTCGTGGAGGGGCAGACCCGCCTCGGCAGCCACATCACCCAGGGTGACGCGGTGATCGAGGCGTTCAATGGCTTTGATCAGAACTTTGGCATCGGCCATGGGTAAAGATCCCCTGGGTTGGGACGGTCGGAGGATGGGGCAATACCCACAGTATAGAAAGCCCGACCTCCCATGCCTAGGGGCCTATAACCGTACCTGGGGGGCTAGCCCTTGCCCAACACCTGATCTCGAATGGAGGCCATGTCATCGAGGAGTTCCTGGCGGTTGGATGCCTTCAGCAGGTAGCGATAGAGGAACCAGCCGGTATAGAACAGCCCGATGAGCTCGAAGGTGGGGGCCAGGAGGGGTAGGTCGTTGATGGCGTCTAGCAGGGCTAGGACAATCTTCACCGCCACGACGGCGGCAACAATCAGGCCAACGGTGACAATAGGCCGACGGTACTGCTTAAAGAACTGGGACACATAATCGGGCAAATCTCCCAGCAAACTCGAGACCTTTTCCCACACTTGCTGAATTTGTCGGGTGGCTTCATCGCCCAGGGCTTCGGCAGTAGACTCAGGTTCCGGGAGATCCACCATGGGCTTTTCCGGTTCTGAGAAGGCGGTATCCGACTGAAAATCTGTACTCATGTCAACCTATCCTAGGGCTTCCATAAACAAACGACGGCGAGAAGGGGCGAACCGAAAAATTACGAAAACAGAATACACCCAATCGGCCTTTAACGTTAGCGGAAGGGACTACGGATTTGAGGCCCCTGACCCCAGGAGTGGCCCTGCCCCCATCACAGCCAGCCTTGACGGGATGGGGGCAAGCCCTGATGCGAGCCCTATTCCCCCGACAAGCCCTCTAGGGAGGACAGATATTGTCGGAGCCGTCGCCGATCCACCACCAGGTCTGGATCGGGCCGCCGCCTGGGATGTTGGCCCGACGACGATGCCGCCGACCATTGGATAAAGGGACTGCCCCGGTGGCCTGAGTGACGAGGTGATGCGGTCATAAATGGTTGCCATTGATACAAAAACAATATACCTGACTCTGTATACAGTGGGCGCAATCGGTGCCTGATTCGAGGGAAAACGCCCCTCAGCCGGGGCTGCGGTATTCGGCGCAGGGGCCGACCCATCTCCCTTTGTTCGGTCAGGGAGATAAGGTTAAGAACTGTAATCTGCCCCCTTGGTAACAGAATTCTTTACCATGGAAACCGGGTTAGCGGCCAAGGCCCACCCTCCACCCCCATCCCCCTACTCAACCGTCCAGGGAGCGTATTGTCGTGAAAGCATTGGTTGCCGGAGCTACCGGAGAAACAGGATCCCGCCTTGTGAAGCAACTGCTGACGCGAGGTGTTCCCGTCAGAGCCTTGGTGCGAGACCGGGCCAGCGCCCAGGCCCAGCTTCCCCCCGAGGTGGAGATCGTCCAGGGCGATGTGGGCAATACCGCCAGTTTGCAAGCGGCCCTGGAGGGCTGCACCGTCCTCCTGTCGGCCACCGGAGCCCGTCCCAGCCTAGATCCCACCGGCCCCTACCAAGTGGACTATGTGGGCACCAAAAACCTGGTAGACGCGGCCAAGGCGGCTGGCATTGAGCATTTTGTTATGGTGTCTTCCCTCTGCGTGTCCAAGTTTTTCCACCCGCTCAACCTGTTTTGGCTGGTGTTGTACTGGAAAAAGCAGGCCGAAGCCTACCTCCAACGCAGCGGGCTCACCTTCACCATCGTCCGCCCCGGTGGGCTTAAAAACGACGACCAAGACCCCCGCCCCCTGGTCATGGCCCCCGCCGATACCCTGTTCGAGGGCAGCTTGCCCCGCATGAAGGTGGCCGAGGTGTGCGTAGAGGCCCTCTATAGCCCCGCCGCCCGCAACCGCATTGTGGAAATTGTGGCGGAGGAATCGGCCCCGCCCCAGGCCATTGCCGACCTGTTTGCAAGCCTCACGATGTAACCCCAGGGCACGATTGGGGTTGAGATCGATCGGCAGAATCTTGAGAATTTTGAGGAGGACATGTCCACGGTGCCTGCCCATTCGCTTCAGCGGTGTTTACAAAAGCTGGGTTTGCCAGCCAATGTGGTGGTGAACTGGGAGCGACTTGATTTAGCCCTCACCCACGAATCGGCGAACGCCACCGAGAATTACGAGCAGTTGGAGCTGCTCGGGGATGCGGTTCTGCGGTTGGCCGCCACCGAATGCTTGCAGGAGATCTTTCCCCAGGCCTCCGTGGGGGAACTATCGGCCCTGCGATCGCAGTTGATTAGCGATCGCACCCTAGCCCAGTTAGCCTCCCACCTAGGGCTAGCGGCCTATCTGATCACCGATCCCAGCCTGAAGGCCAAGGGCGTGCCCACCCAGCGTCTCGCGGATGCCCTGGAGGCCGTGGTGGCGGTGGTCTACCTCGAAACCCACGACCTTCGCCTAATTCGCCCCTGGCTCGACCCCCATTTTCAGCGACTGGCCCACCGTCTGCAAACCGATCCCAGTCGTCAAAACTATAAGGATCTGCTGCAACAAGTGACCCAAAAGCGCCACCGTGCCCTGCCCGAATACCGCACCACGGAACCCGGTCGGGAGGGCGATCCCCAGCGCTATCGATCCGAGGTGTGGTTCCAGGATCAGCCCCTGGGCACCGGCCACGGCCCCACCAAGAAACAGGCGGAACAAGCCGCAGCGGCCCAGGCCTACGCAGCCATCACCGCCGCCGACCCAAGCCGTTGACCCAAGGCGTTGACCCAAGCGTGGGATAGATCCGGGGGCCAATCCTAAAGGCATTACCCGGATTGGCGCAGGGCCAGCGATATTTGCACTATCGTCACGGATAGCACAAGTGTGAGCGACGCGAACAGGGTTGGCCCACGGTCAATCGTAGTTCAGGAAGCGATTAGCAAGAGTTGACCTATGAAATACGTGGATGAATTTCGGGATCCAGCCAAGGCCCAGGGGGTTTTGGCGGATATTGCCCAACTGGCGGAAACCTTGACCCAGGATCGCCCCGGCCCCATCAAAATTATGGAAGTTTGCGGCGGCCATACCCACGCCATTTTTAAGTTTGGGCTAGAACATTTGCTGCCGCCGACCCTTGAATTAGTGCATGGGCCGGGATGTCCAGTGTGCATTATGCCCAAGGGCCGATTAGACGATGCCATCGCCATTGCCCAGCAGCCCAACGTCATCTTTACCACCTTCGGCGATGCCATGCGGGTGCCCGGTTCACGGCTGAATTTGCTTCAGGCTAAGGCGGAGGGGGCGGATATTCGCATGGTGTATTCGCCCCTGGATGCCCTGGCGATGGCGAAGGCCAATCCCGATCGCGAGGTGGTCTTTTTTGCCATTGGCTTTGAAACCACCGCCCCCAGTACGGCCCTTACGGTGCTGCAAGCGCGGGAACAGGGGGTGATGAATTTTAGTTTGTTTAGCAATCATGTGCTGGTGGTTCCGGCCTTGGAAGCCCTGCTAGATAATCCCGATTTGCAACTGGATGGCTTTGTGGGGCCAGGGCATGTGAGCACCGTCATTGGCACCGACCCTTACCGGGGGATCGCAACCCACTACGGCAAGCCCGTGGTGGTGTCAGGGTTTGAGCCGTTGGACATTCTGCAATCGGTGTGGATGGTGCTGCGGCAGTTGGCGGAGGGCCGCTGCGTCGTGGAAAACCAGTACACCCGCCTCGTGAACGACCGGGGCAATTCGGTGGCCATGCAGGCCATGACCGAGGTTTTTGAGGTGCGCCCCACCTTTGCATGGCGTGGGTTGGGGGATATTCCCGCCTCCGGGTTGCAGATGCGGGCGGCCCTAGCGGCCTGGGATGCGGAGGAAAAATTCACCCTGCCGGGTCGGCAAGTCGCCGATCATCGGGCCTGTGCCTGCGGCGAGATCCTCAAGGGGGTGAAAAAACCCTGGGATTGCAAGGTGTTTGGCACAGCCTGTACGCCGGAAAGCCCCCTGGGGGCCTGCATGGTGTCCTCCGAGGGAGCCTGCGCCGCCTACTATAAATATGGCCGACTGGCCACGGAACGACGACAAGTGATGCCGGTATAGTAAGGACTATACCGGGCTGAGTAGGGGCGCGGTCTTCGCGCCCATTGACGACTTTCCTCCTACGGGCCTGCCCCCGCAATAGACTCAGCAGTCTGTGATACCCTATGCGCTAACTAGCATGATAGGGGCGACGGCATGGCGACGACGGTGGGCTTGGTATTTGGCGGTTGCTCTGGGGAGCATGAGGTCTCGATTCGGTCGGCCCAGGCCATTGCCCGGGGGCTGGGCAGCGGGGCCAATGCTGAAAAATACCGAATTTTGCCCATCTACATTCGCAAGGATGGAGTGTGGCTGGCCGGAACCGTGGCCGCTGAGGTGCTGGCGGCGGGCCTACCGCTAACCGACCTGCCGGAATCCGACACCATCACGCCTCTGCAACGCCTGCCCCAGTTTAGTCAGGTCAACGAGGTGGAGGTGTGGTTCCCGGTGCTCCACGGCCCCAACGGCGAAGACGGCACGGTGCAAGGGCTGCTGACGCTGATGCAGCGACCCTGGGTGGGGTCTGGGGTGCTGGGTTCGGCGGTGGGGATGGACAAAATCGCCATGAAAAACGCCTTTGCCCAGGCGGGTTTGCCCCAGGTGCAATACCTGGCCGTGAACCGGAGTGACGTGTGGTCTAACCCCTGCATCTTCCCCAAGCTGTGCGATCGCATTGAGGCGGAACTGGGCTACCCCTGCTTCGTCAAACCCGCCAACCTCGGATCTTCGGTGGGCATTGCCAAGGCCCACAACCGCCGCGAACTGGAAGCCGCCCTCGACAGTGCCGCGAGCTACGACCGACGGTTGATTGTGGAAGCTGGCGTGGTCGCCCGAGAGGTGGAATGTGCCGTCCTCGGCAACGATCAGCCCCGGGCCTCGGTGCTGGGGGAAATCTCCTTCCAAAGCGACTTCTACGACTACGAAACCAAATACACCAGTGGCCAAGCCGACCTCACCATTCCCGCCGCCTTGCCGGAGGCCGTGAGCCGTCAAATTCAGGAGATGGCCGTCAAGGCTTTCCAGGCGGTCGATGCCGCAGGCCTCTCGCGGGTAGACTTTTTCTATGTCGAGGCCACCGGGCAGGTCTTGATCAACGAAATCAATACCCTCCCCGGCTTCACCGCCACCAGCATGTATCCCATGCTCTGGGAAGCCAGCGGCGTCCCCTTCCTGGAACTGGTGGATACCCTGGTGCAGTTGGCCCTAGAACGCCATGCCCCGACGCTAGAACCGTAGGCCGCGTCCCGCCGAAGCCTTCCCGTGACCCGCCCCATCGGCTATTGCAGACCGACCAGTTCGATCTCGAAGATTAGGGTTTCTCCGGCCAAGGGATGGTTAGCATCGAGGGTCACATCACTGTCCGATAACTCCGAGACGAGAACCGGAACAGCTTGCCCATCAGGCCCCTGCAACTGGAGTTGAAGACCCACCTCCAGGGGGATTTCGGCAGGAATCTGTTGGCGGTCTACCACCATCACCATTTCATCGCGGTAGGGGCCATAGGCTTGCTCCGAAGGAATCACCTCCGTTTTCGATTCTCCCAAGCTCATGCCCATCACCGCCGCCTCAAAGCCCGGAATCACCTGGCCCCTGCCGAGGGAAAATTCCAGGGGATCGCGATCGCGGGAGGAATCGAACACGGTGCCGTCTTCGAGTTTTCCCGTGTAGTGAATGGCAACAAGATCGCCGGATTTGGCCTGGGTCATGGCAAAGTCCTTCAGGGTTGGCTAGGAGGTGCCCGTCTACGCTAGCGAAGGTTCTGCCCCTTGACGCAAATTTGAGGATTTTTATAAGGTTTGGCCCCACCCTGCCGAGCCCCAGACTGGTGAAATTCCCACCGCTAGGGTCGTCCTTGGGATGTGTCAGGCCGTCAGGCTATCAGTTATCCTAAGCATATTCAACGGGTTTGCCGTCATAAGCCCGCACCTAGGACTATCCCTGATGAGGCCGATTTCTCGCCCCTTTGCCACCCTGCCCCGTCCCCTATTGCTGCTGTCGCTAGCGCTGCTCAGCGGCGGTATCCTCGCGGCAAGATCCCAGGCTGAGGTCGTTGCGGTAGGGAATGGATCGGCTGGAGAGGGGAGGTCACTGGCCTCGGTGAGTACCACGGAACGCCCGATTCTCCTGGCCCAGGCCAGCACGGCGGAAATCGAGCAACTCCAGCGGGAGGCGGACTTAGCCTTTCGGCGGGCCACCACCCTATTTATGGTGTTGCTGGGGGCGCTGGTCTTGCTGCTGGGGCTGGGCGTAGCCATGCTTTGGATCCTGCGGCGTTCGGTGATTCAGGAAGTCTCCGTCATCGTTCGTAAGCAAATTAACGAAATTACCGACCTGGAAACCCGCATCCAGTCGGCCACCCGCGATTTAGACTACATCCTGAACCAAGCGGAGGAGCAGGCCGCCACCATCAACAGCCGCACCGACCGTTTCCAGGAAGAAGCACTGACCAAAAAGCAGGTGCTCAACCGCATTGTGGATGATTTAGCGGAATTCAAGGCCCGCACGCTGAATGACTGGCAATCCACCCTGGCAGAGCTACAGGTGAAGCTGGAATCCACCGAGGCGGATTTCGTGGGTCGTCTGGTGAGTCTGCGCCAGTCCGCCGAAGACCAAGTCACCACCCTGCGCAAGGAAACCCAAATGCAGCGGGATGCGGTGTTTCGGGTGATGGAGGAAAACCAGACGGGCTTTTTGCGGGACGTCAACCGTCTGCGGGGCGATGTGGAAGTGCAGCAGGATGCGGTTCTGCAAAAGCTGGCCAACAGCGAAGCCAGCCTCGCGGATCGGCTGACCGCCATGACCACCACCGTTCAAGAGGAGCGGGATCGGGTGATGACGGCCCTCGCCGACCTGCGACAACAACTCACCAACCAGGCCAGCGAGCAGGTCAATCAGCAAACCACCGACATTGCCGCCTCCCTGACTACCCTCAAGCAGGAAAGTCTAGACCGTCTGCAAAGCCAAGAACAGGAGATCAGCCGTCAGCTTGGGGAATTGCAGGTCAGCGCCTTCGGCCATCGGGATTTAGCCATTCAAAATATCCAAAATTCCATCGACGAATTTACCCAGCGCTTTGCAAACCTGCGCACCGAGGTCGAAGCCCAGCGCACCCGCATTCTGCAAGACCTGCGCCGTTCGGCAGACGAGTTCTTGGGCCAGTTTTCCGGCCTGCGTAGCGACATCGAACAACGCCAGGAAGCCCTACTGTTTGACCTGCGTCGCGCCGCCGACGATGCCCTCGACCGCTTCGCCACCGCCCGCACCGAGGTGGATAGCCGCCAGCGGGGCACCCTGGACGAATTTCAGGATATGGCCCAGAGCCTCCAAGGCCAGTTGGCCCAGATGGCCACAGAGTCGGAAATTCAGAAGAGTACGATCCTTGGCGACCTAGAGGCCACCGCCACCGCCTTCAGTCAACAAGTGCGCGTGCTGCAAGAACAGGTGGGCGACCAGCAAACGCAAAGCCTAGAGAGTGTGAAGGCGATGGAAGTGGCCTTTACCGACCAACTGGCCCAAGTGCGGGACATGGTCTTCACCAAGCGCGACCGAGTCCTGGATAAAATCGACACCTTCGACCGCCGCCTCAGCGAAGACCTAGCGAATCTGGAATCCACCCTGGCCGAACGCCAGGATCAGGTGCGGGCAAGGCTAGAGGCGCTCATGGCTGAAATGGGCGACCGCCTCACCCAGCTTCAGGCCGATGTGGAGGCAGGCCGCGAGGTGGCCTTAGGTGACCTGGCCCTGCTCCAGCAAAGCTATAAGGTGCGCCTAGAGGCCATCCAAGCGGAAGCCATGCGCCAGAAGTCCGACATTCTAGATCGCCTCGCCGAAGTCACCCCGGAATACATTGCCGATGCCTTCATGGGCGAAACCCGCCAGCAATTCGCCACCGTCACCGACAAACTCACCCGCCTAGAACTCAACCGCCCCGAACTGTTCCTCACCGCCGAGGAATATATTCAAACCGGCGATCGCTATCTAGCCGCCGAAGACTACGACCTCGCCCTCGGTGAATACGACAAAGCCCTGGAAATTCAGCCCAACAACGTCAATACCTGGCTGAATCGTGCCAAGGCTCAGCAGGCTTTAGAACAACTCGAAGCGGCGGTAACTTCCCTAGATCGGCTGCTTACCATCAGCCCCCGCCACCACCTGGCCCTGTACCAAAAAGGGCTATTGCTGCGCGAACTCCGTCGTCCTGAAGATGCCCTCGCGGTGTTTGAAAAACTGGCCGATATTACCCCCGAAGACCCTAAAATCTGGCTCAATCAGGGGATGGTACTCAGCCGGTTGAAGCGCCGAGAAGATGCCATCACAGCCTTTGATAAAGCCCTAGAAATCAACCCCGAATACCACGAAGCCTGGGTCAATCGTGGCGTGTCCTACGGCATTTTGCAACAGCATGAAGAAGCCTTCCAGTCCTTTGATCGAGCCGTACAAATTCAGGCCAACGATGCCATTGCATGGCTTAATCGTGGCCTTTCCCTACTAGAACTCGAGCGCTACGAGGAAGCCCTTTCCTCCTTCGATAAAGCCACCCGCTTCAACGCCGAATTACCCAAAGCCTGGGATAATCGCGGCCTTGCTCTCGTCAAACTAGGGCGCGATGAAGAGGCAATCAAAAGCTTCGATAAAGCCATCGCCCTCGACCCCGACTACGCCAAAGCCCACTACAACAAAGCCCTCTGCTACGCCCTCCAGCGGGAATCTGACATGACCCTAGAATGCCTACAACAGGCCGTCCGGCTCGATCCCGACTACAAAGAGGAAGCCCGCACCGAACCTGCCTTCGACGATCTCTGGAGCGACAACTGGTTCCGCGAACTGGTGGAGAAGTAGCTGGCTCACCAACCAGCCTGTCTAGACTTAATCCAGCGAACTTCTAACGCCTTGTCCACCCCGATTCAGCACATGGGTGTAAATCGTCGTGGTCTTCACATCCTTGTGCCCCAGCAACTCCTGCACCGTGCGAATGTCGTAGCCGTTTTGCAGCAAATGGGTGGCAAAGCTGTGGCGAAAGGTGTGGCAACCCACCCGTTTTTGAATCCCCGCACCGCGCACCGCTTGCTTCACCGCCTTTTGCAATCCGCTCTCATGCAAGTGATAACGAACCACCGCCCCACTGCGCGGATCTTGACAGCGAGTCGAAGCCGGAAACACAAACTGCCAGTG
>JAYKHF010000106.1:0-3732 GCA_035285305.1 Leptolyngbya sp. | reverse complement strand
AATGCCCCTGCCTCGATCCGAGTTGACTGACAAAAGATTCTGGGTCGGGCGCGAAAACCGCGCCCCTAGGGCGTTGGTTCCACGTAGGGGTCAGGTCTCCTAACCCTTCGACGGATAGGGGTTCTAGCCAGTTTTGTCAGTCAATCAGGGGCATCACACTCCTAGGCTTCGACGGTTCGACGGTTCGACGGTTCGACGGTTCGACAGGCTCACCGCTCACCGCTCACCGCTCAGCCCGAGCGGGTCTTAATTAAATTGACTACAGCTAAATTGACTACAGCCATACATGACAAAAACCAAATATTTAGCAACAGTTCGTTGCATGGATATTTTTTTCACAAAACTATAGAAAATTCCCTGGTATGTCGGATTGCCGCCGGAAAGGGCGACTCGCGAGAGATCAGGGCGACAGCCTGAAATCCAGCCTGGTTGGGTGCAGGCCCATCCTGCCGGGGCCTGGGGAATACCCGGTGGAGGGGTGGCCTGGGGAATATTCTGCGCTAAAAGATTTAAGGATTTTAATTTTGGTATTGTACTTATTTAATTTTAACTAGAACGTAAAAAACAATTTGATTCCTTAGGAGCGCTTAATTGTGGATTAGGTTAAGCCTAGGCCGATAAACGACCTGATACGCGCCTATGGTCTACCTTGGCCCCCTATCGATTCCTAAGCCCCCTTCTCATGACCTGTGGACTAGGCCCATAATCCAAACAGCCGAAACACCCTGGGCTGCGTCAGACGCCATCGACGTGGACCAAGTTTGAGATCAGATTCCCTAGGGGTGCTTCGCGGTGGCGGGTCGCCTATCCCCAAACCGCAAGGTGCCCCTGGTGAACTGTGAACCACAGGTTTTGTGGCCCTCACCCTAAATCTCTCCCCATGGGAGAGGGGCCGGGGGTGAAGGCTTTCTCGTTTGCCCTACCTACATCGCCTTATCCCTATGGACAACCAAACACTCAAGCTCGCCGTTTATGGAAAAGGGGGCATTGGCAAGTCCACCACCAGTTGCAATATTTCCGTGGCCCTAGCCAAACGGGGCCGTAAGGTGTTGCAAATTGGCTGCGACCCCAAGCACGACAGCACCTTTACCCTCACTGGGTTTCTGATTCCCACCATCATCGACACCCTGCAAGAAAAGTCCTTCCACTACGAAGACGTGTGGGCCGAGGATGTGATCTACAAGGGCTATGGCGGTGTGCATTGTGTGGAAGCGGGTGGCCCTCCGGCGGGGGCAGGCTGCGGCGGCTATGTGGTGGGCGAAACCGTGAAGCTGTTGAAGGAATTGAACGCCTTCGACGAGTTTGACGTGATTTTGTTTGATGTGCTGGGCGATGTGGTGTGCGGTGGCTTTGCCGCGCCCTTGAACTACTCCGACTACTGCATGATCGTCACCGACAACGGCTTTGACGCCCTGTTTGCCGCCAATCGCATCGCCGCCTCCGTGCGCGAAAAGGCCCGCACCCATCCCCTGCGGCTGGCGGGGCTGATTGGCAATCGCACCTCTAAGCGCGACCTGATCGACAAGTATGTCGAGCATGTGCCCATGCCCGTGCTGGAAATTCTGCCGCTGATCGAAGATATCCGCATTTCCCGCGTCAAGGGCAAGACGGTGTTTGAAATGGCCGAAACCGACCCTTCCCTAGACCCCGTCTGCCAGTACTACCTCAACATTGCCGACCAAATTCTGGCCCGCCCCGAAGGCATTGTGCCCACCGAAACCCCCGACCGCGACCTATTCAGCCTGCTGTCGGACTTCTATCTGAACCCGCCCGCCGATGCCCCCAAACAGGAGGTGGAGGAGATGGATCTGATGATGGTTTGACCCCTCAGCCCCTCGTAGGGTGCATTCGCGAAGCAATGCACCGCCCCATATGTCGCGTGGATGGTGCATTGCTGGCGCGAATGCACCCTACGGTTCTTTCCTTCTCCCCGCTGCAAAGATCTCGCCGGATAAAGTTCTGATTTGGGAGGGCTGCATTATCATCGGTACGCAGCCATTCAAATTAGCAAAAGAGTCAGGATTATGGCCTTTTTTGAGAACTTTACCCAGGTCATCCGCCAGAAGTGGTTGGACTATGTGCAAGCCAATCGTAGCTGGCTGATGATTCAAATGCAGCAAACCTCTGTCCGCACGCCCGATGGAGGCCGCCGACCGTCCTCTTTCCTGATTTTGGGGGTGGTCAATGCCCTAGAGCCAAAGTTGTCAAACCTGATGGTGCCCTTCTATCAGCTCAACGCCGACGAAGATGCCCTGGTTCAGGTGTTGGGTCTCAATTTTGACCCAGAGATGATTTTGGACAATGGCGAAGCACCGACCACCATCGAGGCCAACGAGGCCAACGAGGAACATCCCCTTTTGTCCGATGGCTCTGATTTATAGCGAGTCTTCCCCATCAATCCCTGGTATATCACTGACTCCGAGGGCGGTTTTCTGGTTTAATCCATCTCTGAACTAGAGATTGGCGAACCCCGCCTTGAGGATTTGTGAACAGTAAACAACTGCGGCGATCGCTAAAAATCAAGTGGCTTTCCTACTACCGCGACAACCGCGAGTGGATCGATAAATTGGGCATTTGGGTGACCCTCGACGGCCAACGGCGACCGTCATCGGGCTTCATCTTGGGAGTACTGTCTACCCTAGAACCCGATCTCAACAACCTGCTGCCCCTGGTCGTCAGCCTGAGCAGCAGCCCCGACCGAATTATTGCCGCCCTGGGCCTAAACACCAACCCGGTGAAGGAGCTAGAGGCGTTGGCGAAGGCACAGCACATTCTGCCCAGCAGCGCCCGCCCTGAGGTTGCCCTGGTGCCAGCGGAGGAGGTTTCCGAGCCGGAGGCCCTCTCCCCTGTGCCCGTCACCCTCGATGTGGCTCCTCCCCCTCCCCCCACCCATGATGACGAGGTTTGTACCGGATCCGGTGGGCGGGAAAACGACAGGCCCAGGTAGGCGCGTCCCCCAGTCCCCTACCCGATTCCTTGCCATGACCCTTGCCCAAGCTCAACCCAATGCCTCCGCCCTAGAATTTGACTGCGACACCGGAAACTACCACACCTTTTGCCCCATTAGCTGCGTGGCGTGGCTATACCAAAAAATTGAAGACAGCTTCTTTTTGGTGATCGGCACCAAGACCTGCGGCTACTTTCTCCAAAACGCCATGGGGGTGATGATTTTTGCCGAACCCCGCTACGCCATGGCCGAGCTAGAAGAAGGCGATATCTCCGCCCAACTCAACGACTACGAAGAACTAAAGCGCCTCTGTGAGGGCATCAAGCGCGACCGCAACCCCTCCGTCATCGTCTGGATCGGCACCTGCACCACCGAGATCATCAAAATGGATCTCGAAGGGCTGGCCCCCCGCCTAGAGGCCGAACTCGGCATCCCCATCGTCGTCGCCCGCGCCAACGGATTGGACTACGCCTTCACCCAAGGGGAAGACACCGTCCTCGCCGCCATGGCCCAGCGCTGCCCCACCAGCGAAGAAGTTACCCCCGCCGAAAAAGAAGAACGCAGCAGCATCCAAAAACTGCTCAGCTTTGGCCGCAAAAAGGACGACCCCAAAAAAGACGAATCCGCCAAAGATAGCGCCACCGACACCGCCTACCACGACCACCCGCCCCTCGTCCTCTTCGGCTCCGTACCCGACCCCATCGTCACCCAAATGACCCTGGAACTGAAGCGCCAAGGCATCAAGGTCTCCGGCTGGCTTCCCGCCAAGCGCTATACGGAACTCC
>JAYKHF010000105.1:0-6487 GCA_035285305.1 Leptolyngbya sp. | reverse complement strand
TCTGCGGCCTGGGCTTCATTGGGGGCCGTTTGGGCAAAGGCGGGCAGGGGCATAGTTAGCCCACTCGGTAGGGGCAGGCCCAGGGCAACCAGCAACCACAGCCATGGCAAAGAAACGCGCATCGGGGCAACAGCGACAGAAAAGACAAAAGCCTGTCCCAGGTTTAGCCGATAGCTGGGGTTTGGGTCGAGGTTTCGTTAGATTCCTTTAGCTTTGGGGTCGCGTTGGGCACCTAGACCTCCCGCTAAGGCTTCCCCAACGCCAACACCGTCGCCAGGGGCAACTCCAAAATCTCCGCCACCTCCTCTGGCGTCAGCCCCCGCTGCAAGAGGCGGGCCGCCGCATTGAGCTGAGCCAGCTCCATTTCACCCAGCGCTTGCTCCGCCTGCTGACGGGCCTGTTCCGCTTCGGCGTAATTCAGCAGTTTTTCCCCCGTTTGGGGATCAAAAAACCGTAGCGCCTTCGCCACCGACATCAACCCAGGAGCCGCCACCGGAAAAACAGGGTCAACCAGGCGCAGATCTAGCCCCAGCACCTCGCTTCTAATTGCCCCGCCCTGCTCTGGTGGTGTGGATGGGGCGATGGGTTCATAGCCCCCCTGCCGCAAGCGATAGCCCTTGAGTTGGGGGTTGAGATAGTCCCCCGTGGGGTCGTACTGAAAATATTCCTGCACCCCCAGTTGGGCGTAGAGGGCAGGTTTTTCGGTCTCGTCTTGTTTGCGGGTGGTGCGGGAGGTAATTTCGAGGATGAAGGAGGGCAGTTTTCCGCCTTCCTGCCAGGTTTTGTAGCTGCGTCGTTGCCGCTTGCTGACCCCAAAGATCACAAACACATCGGGCGAAACCACGGATTTGGGGTCGCCTTCGCGGTAGTAGATAAACAAATTGCCAGACACATAGACCTGCTGACGGCTCTGGAAAAACTGCCGCAGCACCTCAACGGCGTAAATTAAATAGTCGCGGGTGGGGTCACTCTCGGTCATCGGTTGGCCATCGGCCTCTGGGTAAAGAATGACAGGCTGGGGGTGAGTCTCTATCGTCATGGAAGGATTCTCCGCTGACCCAGGATAGTGATCCTGACACAGGACTTTGATCTTAAGTATGGCAAACCTAGTTAGCCTAGCGGTAGTTGATCCCTAAAACGCTAGTACAGAAACCTGGTTTCTCGCCTAGAAAACCTACACTATCGTCAAGATAGCGATATAGAAACCAGGTTTTTAGTCATCTCCCTACCTTGGGGTCGGCTGTCGTTCATTGGCAATATCAGCGGCGAGGGTGGCATTACCGAGGGCTTCGGCCCCAGCCTGGGCGGCGGCAAGCTGCTCCATTGCACCTTCAGCATTGCCCGTGTGGCGGTAGAGGGTGCCGAGGCCATACTGGGCCATCACCTGTTCCTCTAGGTTATCGGTAGCAGTGGCTAGGGCAATGGCGCGTAGGTAGTTGGCTTCCGCTAGCAAACTCAGGCCGCTACGCAGGTGGATATCCCCCAATAATCGGCGCACCTGGGCTAGCTCAAACCCGTGGGAAATCAGGGTTTCTAGGTCAGCGATGGCGGCGGCGGTGAGCTGGTAGCGGGGGTAGACTTCCTCGATTAGAATCAGGGTTCTGGCCAATTCGGTTAGATCTAGAGCCTGAACGGCTGCGATCTGCTGGGCAGCTTCGGTGGCTTCGTCCCCACCCAGCAGGTTAAAGGCCAGTTCTGGGGGTTCGTCGGTGGAGGCCGCGCCCGTGTCGGCCTCCACCACTAGGGTATAGCGGGTACCGGGGGAAAGGGGCGGCTGGTTTTCGGGGTAGGGCAGGGTGGCTTCTGGGGTGGTGACTTCCCACAGAGTGCCGCGTCGGGTGCGGAGGGAAACGGTGTATTGAGTAGCCCCCTCCACCGGGTTCCATTGCAGGGTGGGGGTGGGGCTAAGCACCAAATCCTGGCGGGGGGCAATCACGTAGGGAATGGCCGGATCGCTGCCCCCGCGTAGGTCGCCCACGCCAAACTCAGGCTTGAGGGCCGCCGGGGTTCCCGGACAGCCATTATTCACCGCCGACACCGTGCCCGCTGGCACCCGCCACTGGCTCTGGCCATTGGGACACACCACCATCACGCGGCTACCCCGTCTGGGCCGCAGAATATCTGGGCCGTAGAGGGCTGTACCGGGGAAAGCGGGCTGAAAGGTGGTGCCCGTGGCCCGCTGTACTTCTACCGAACCCTGGACGGAAATAATCCGGGCGAGGGAGGCCTGGGCCGCACTGGGAAAAAGGGCTAGAGCGGCGAGGGTGAGGGCTGGAATCCAGGGTAGGCGTGGGTGGAGATCCCCCCTGCCCCCCTTACCAAGGGGGGTAAGATCTGGCCGGTTTTGGGGTAGGGCAAGGGTAGGGCGGGAGCTAGTTGGCATTCATCTCCTCCATAGTGTCTGAACTGTCTGATTGGGTGAGGGCTTGACGGGCCATGCCTTCCCACTGATCGAATTCGGGGCGGTTGGCCAGTTGCAGGCAGCTCGTCCAGGCTTCTTCGAGGGTGGGCAAAGGGGTGTCTTCACCCCCAGGGCTGGGGACAGCCTCGGGATGGCTAAGCACCTGGGCCAGCAGGCAGTAGGCATCGGGGCGGCGCGGATCAAGGGATTCGCCAATGGCGATGGCTTCTAGCAAGGCCGTTTCGGCTTCGGGCAGACGACCTTGTTCTAGCCGAGCTTGGCCTAGATTTTTGTTCAGCACGTACCGCAGTTCAGGGTCTTGCCCTTGCAGGGTCGGATCGCTGAGGGCGGTTCGCAGTAGGGTGACGGCGGCCTCGGTGTTGTCCTGCTGCAAGTACAGGCGGGCCAGATTGTTGTAGGCGGGCAGGTAGCCTCCCTGCACCGCCTTGAGGTACTCCGTCTGGGCCTGATCCCACTGTTGATATTCCTCGTGCATCACCCCCAGATTGAACTGGGCCTGGGGATAGTCGGGCCGGAGGCTGGTAGCCTGCCGAAAGTTATTTTGGGCACTGGCCCAGTCGCCCGATTCATAGCGAGCTTCGCCCCGCTGGTTGTAGGCTTTGGCAATGCGGGGCAAGCCCAGGGCATGGAACGTAAACAGCCCCACCGTCAACGCGAGGGCCAGGACAAACTTGATCTTGGCCCAGTGGCGACGGTTGGGGCCACGGCTCGACAGAATCGTTTCCAAAAGCTGCTGCCCTACCTTGGTGAGCGCACCGCCCCCGGCAAACAGCGTTAGCACCACCGGCACAATCGCCCCTAGAGAACTCCAAACCCCCGGAGCACTGGCAATAAATCGACTGGCCGTATCCTGGGCCAGGGCGAAGCTAATGGTGAGCAGGGCAACGGTGAAGCCCCCCCACAGCCAGCCCAACGCCTCCTGGGGTGGTTCTGGATCGGGCGGAAACCACCACCAATGGTGATCCGGCGGTTGGACGCTTTTGCGCCAGTGGGGCAGGTCGGATTGGGCACGCAATCGGTCGGTCTGGCGGCCTAACTCGGCATCGGTATTGGCCAAATCTAACCAAAGCTGGGGCGCGAGGACTTGGCCATCAGGCTCATCGGCCAACTGGTCAATCAAGTGCTGCACGCAATCGCGACTGTGCAGCGTGGCTAAAACGGTTTCCGCCTGCCAAGTATCTCCCTCCGTCGCCAACTGGCTCATCCAGTGGCGATATTCAGCAGTGGCGGTTTCGAGGGGATGGGTGCCCATAGGAGTATATCGGTTGCGATCTCGAGTTGGGGGCAGAACCTGAAATCTAGACAGGCTTGTGACCTATGTGTAACTGAGAAGAATTATAAAAAAGGGGCGGAATTTTACCATCCCTAAGGAGAAAAATTTTCTACCCAGAGAAGATAGCGTGACCATTCGGTATTCTTTAGGCCGTTGTATAACTTTTCGTCGGCAGTGACCATCTGGCACTTTTCCTGTATTGCTAAGTATAGATACAGGCAGTCATAAAGGCTGCGCCCGGTTTGATGGGATAGGTCAAAGGCTGCATAGAGAAAGCTGTGGGTATCTCTAGATTGGATTGGCGAGTTTGGGAGTGCAGCCAAAATTTGGTGAGCACCTTCAAGATTGATTTCATTGCGGCGAGTTTTCTTCCATAAAATATTGGCTGCTTCAATCAAAAAATAGTCAGGCGCTATTAAGTCGCAATCTGGACTTAATAACTGTGTCGCTTCTTCGCTAAAGATTTCTGGAATAAACCATTTGATAGTAATGCAAACATCTACGACATAACAGGTCATTGATCGCGATCCTCTCGGATGAGGATGGCACTATCGGTTTGAGTATTTCCTACTAAGGACTGACGAATTTGAGTAGCTTGTGCTCGAAAAGCCGCCATTCTTTCGACTTTTTCAGCTAGCTCCTTAGACAACACCTCTTGCAAGATCGCTTTCAATTCGTCTTCTGGAGAGCGATGGTGTTTGGCGGCCCGAAGCTGCAAATCACTCAGAATTTTGGGATCAAGGTTGTTTAAGATAAGCTGTGCCATCGGATAGACCTTATTGATAGGAGATCCAATCAATGTTGTTGTTATAACTATAGCGGTAATCCCTATATATCCATTCGTGAGAGGGTGGGGCGTTGAGATCCCAGGGTTCTGCCATCACCTCTGGTATGGCCGCGTGATGCTGGTAAGAACCCTGGGATCTGGTCTCTGGTTAGCCAGGGGGAACGATTTCAAACAACAGGGAGAGGGCGGCGACGGCATTGACATCCAGGCGGCGCGGCCCGGATGGGGAAGAGGAAGAGCTTTCGCTACCGCTACGGCGACTATCGAGGGCACTGAACATTTTCTGCATGATATTGGGGGCTTGGGCAGATTGGTCGGCGCTGCGAAGGGTGGAGGCAATGCGGCGCAGGGCGCGAAGGGTAGCTTGCAGAGAGGTGGGGCTGGCGATCACCAGCAGTTGGGCGATGCCGAGGGGTTCCACCGCCCGCAGACGGGGTAGGGGGATAGCGGCTCCGGGGTCAACGCGATCTTGATTGGCGTTGTCGCTAGCGGGGGGAAACAGCACCGCCACCTCCCCAGCAGCGTTGATGGCCAACAGCCCCAGGTGCAGGGGAATGACTTCGTGGTTGGTGACGGTGATGGTGATCTGGTTATTCACAGGAATGGACTGGATGCCCTGGGCGGTGAGTTGGGGGATGATGATGGCACTGTCGTCGCCGCTGCGGGTGGTGGTGCCGCTGCGGGAACCCTGGTGATCCACCGTGAGGCTGACGTTAATGCGGGAGGCAGTTTGGTTCACCATCAGCGCCAACATGCGACCCACCAGCAGAGCGGTGAGTTGGGGTTTGAGGCGAAGGCGGAGGGCATCGGCTAGGCTCTCCGCAGGGGCACCAAAAGACTCCACCATCAACGGTTCTTGGGTGGGGGAAAACAAACCTACGCTGCCCACCGGGGGGCGGCGGGCCACACCGTTTTGCACCATACGCTGATCGATCTCGGCGGTGTAACGGCCCAAGAGAACGTGGGGCGGCTTGGGCGCTTGTCCCGGTGCCACGGCCACCCATTCCACAAAGCTCAAATCCCGCAGTTGGTCGGGGGCGCTGGCCTGTTCGGCGGCAGTGAGGGTGTCGTCTAGGCCCAGCCTCAGGGTAATGGTGGTGGGAATGGCGCGGGCCTGTTCTTGCAGCAGGGGGGTGGCAGGGGCCGCGCCTCGGGTGGTGCCCTGGTTGGCACTCTGATCGGAACTTGGGGGGATGATTTCCCCGGTGGCCCGCAGTCCGTCGCGGTTTAGTAGCCGCACGGTGCCGACGGGGTTGCCCTGGGCATCCACCTGGGTGAACTCGGATCCCTGGTCAAAGGCCTCTAGACTGAGGGGATCTAGCCCCCCTAGCCACAGGTTCACCGTGCCGCCAGATCTCGCCCCAGCATCGAGGATGACGGCTTCGGCGGCGGGGGCTACAGGGTCGAGGTGGTAGATCGAGGCCTGGGCGGAACGGGTGACGCCCTGGGGGTCGTACTCTGGGATTTGGCTGTGCTTGGAGAGGCGGGTGGTGCTGCTGGCCACGGCGGGGATGGTGACCGACAGGGGCCGCACCTCGTGCCAGAGATACTGGGTGAGCAGGTAGGTGAACGCCCCAGCGGTGAAGCCCTCGAAGGGGTAGTCAGCGGATTGCTGGTTGGCCCTGGCCGAGGCCGCCACAAAGCCCCGCCCCTGGCGCGACTCGATTTGCTCGATCAACTGCTGTGGCCCCCAGCCTAGGCGACTCAGCAGGGTTTGCTGAAATTCGCCCTCGGCTTGGGTGATGGGCGGTGCGGTGTTGGTGCGCAGTTCCAAATCGGTGACCTGGGAGCGCATGATGACGTTGCCCCGCTTGCCGCCCCCGGCATAGCAGCAGTCCAGCACGAGGGTGATGTTCTCGGTGGGTAGGGCCGACCGCATCAGTAGCAGTGTGTGGCCCAGGATGCCCTGCACCCCGCTACTGCCGCCGCCATAGTCCACGGGCACCAGGGCGGTATTGAGACAGTTGGCATCGATGCAGTCCCGGTCGGCCTCGTCTAGCAGGGT
>JAYKHF010000104.1:0-21432 GCA_035285305.1 Leptolyngbya sp. | reverse complement strand
GGCTTCGGAAATCCCAGGAGTGCCGTCGGCGACTTTGGCGTCAATGTGATTAGCAAGGTCTCCCTAGGCCCCCGGTTTGCCCTGCGGCCCGGGTTTACCTTCTCCGAGCGGTTCACCAGCTTTACGGTGCCCCTCACCTATAACTTCAATACCCTCTCGGCGCGAGGGGTGCGCTTCCAGCCCTACGTGGGGGCCGGGGTGGATGTTCCCTTCAACGGCACCACAGCCTTGATGCTGAATGCCGGGGCGGATGTTCCTATCTCCCGGGTCTTTACCCTCAACGCCGCCACCAACGTTCGCGTCACCGGCGGCTTCGGCCTCGGTCTCTCCCTTGGGGTGGGCTACAACCTGCCCTTTGTTTTCCGCTAGACGGATGGGTCAGTCCTTCAGCCTCAGTAGATCACAAAAGATCACAACCTCGCGCTCTTGCCCTGATTTGGCCCTCACCCTACATCCCTGAACGTTGAACCGTTCCGGCTTCCCTCTCCTCCGAGGAGAGGGGCTGGGGGTGTAGCTTGCTTCCCGTCAGGGTGGTCTGACCAGGGCGTTGCGATCTCCTAAGACTCAGCCGCTTGATGCGGCTAAGTTCCTCCCAGGCGGGTACCGGTGGTATCCGCCTTTTCCTGTAGGTTTTGCTGAGATGGGCCGCCGTTGCCGCCCCCTAGGGAACCCTTGGACGTATCCCAAGGGTAGAAAGAACAGGGGAGAACAATGACCATAGACACCCGGATCACCTGGGAACAGGTGCTCCATACCTTTCAGCAGCACTGGGGCTACGACCAATTTCGGCCTCCCCAGGGCGAGATTATTCAAGCCCTCCTGGCCCACCGCGATGTGCTGGTGGTGTTGCCCACCGGCGGCGGCAAGTCCCTCTGCTTCCAGCTTCCGGCGCTGCTGCAATCGGGGCTGACCCTCGTGGTCTCGCCGCTGTTGGCCCTGATGGAAAACCAGGTGCAGGAACTTCGGGACAAGCACTTACCAGCGGCCACCCTCCACAGCCAAATGCCGCCCTATCAGCGCCGCCGCATTTTACAAGACCTGGAACAACAGCGGCTACGGCTTCTGTATCTGTCCCCTGAAACCCTGCTTAGCCCGCCCGTATGGGAGCGGTTGTGTAATCCTCGCCTTCAGATGAATGGCCTGATTTTAGACGAGGCCCACTGTCTGGTGCAGTGGGGGGAAACCTTCCGTCCGGCCTATCGACGGCTGGGGGCGGTGCGTCAGGCGTTGCTGGCATGTCGCCCTCCAGGCAGTACGCTGCCCATTGCCGCCTTTACGGCCACCGCCGATCCCCAAGCCCAGCGTATTCTGAGGGACGTGTTACAACTTCAGGCCCCCCAGGTGGTGCGAATTAATCCCCATCGGCCTAACCTACATCTGGCGGTGAAGCCCGTATTCAGTCAGGGGCAGCGGCGGCGGGCGATGACGCAGTTTCTGCGCCAACATCCCCACCATGCGGGGTTAATCTATGTGCGTACCCGCCAAGACAGCGAAACCCTGGCCCAGGGGCTACAGGCCCAGGGCTACGCCACCGCCCCTTACCACGCGGGGCTGACCGGCCTAGATCGCCGTCGCATTGAGGCCGCCTGGATGGCCGATGACCTTCAGTTTGTGGTTTGCACCTCCGCCTTTGGTATGGGGGTGAACAAGCCTAACACCCGCTGGGTACTGCACTACCAAACACCCTGCACGATTACGGAATATGTGCAGGAGGTGGGCCGAGCCGGACGGGATGGCGAACCCGCTGTGGCCTTGAGTTTGGTCAGTGAACCCACCGGCTGGTTGGATAGCAGCGATCGCCAGCGGGCCAAATTCTTTGCGGCCCAAACCCAAACGATTCGACAAACGGCCCAGCGATTGGTGCACCAAATTCCTGAGACGGGGGATGTGCGCGAGATCAGCGAAGCCTTCCCCCAGGGAGCCATTGCCCTATCTTGGCTGCACAGCCAGGGGCAACTGGTGTGGATCGATCCCTTTTGCTACCAGTTGAAGCCCCACATCAGCCCTCCTAGGGCGGCCCAACCGGCCCCCAGTCCTTCCATGCACCAATTTTTGCATGGTCGTCAATGCCGTTGGCAGTTCTTGCTGATGGCCTTTGGCTTTCGCACCGAAGCCCAACACCTCAGCCATTGTGGCCACTGCGATAACTGCTTGAAGCCCAGATAGCCGTTTCTCGCCCCGGTTGAAATCTGGTGGGTCAAACTACCCCCTGGCCTCCGGGGATGCCAAAGCACCCAGAGGGAAGCGATCAACGGTTAGGCCAGCATGGCGCTCAGGAAAAAGAGGCCATCCACAATTAAGGTGCTGAAAACGGCCCCGCCAAAGGCCCACCAGGCCATCTGCCGAGAGGTAAAGAGGGCAATGGCCGTAGCCACTAGCAAAAAGAGGGCCAGCATCACAGCCCGACAGGCCGCAATATCGGTTTCAAGGGCCACGGCAGTGGCTCGCAAGACCACCGGGGCCACATCGGGCTCAACCTGCATGAGCTGCCGCCAACTGGGAAACAGGTGCATCCAGTTGATGTAGAGATCGGTGACGGCGGTGCCCAGCAAAGATCCCAGAAAAAAATAGCTCCCGACTCGCCCGCAGCCATAGGCTAGACAGATGAGGGCAATGGGCAAGCCCAGGGCTTCAATGGGCAGGTGCATGACCGGCTCCCACCGAAACCAGCCCCAGTAGAGGGATCCGGTGAGCCAAATCCAGCCAAAGCCGACGATCAGATCGCCCCAAATCTCCCAGCGAGGACGCTTCATCAGCATGGTGCCCAGCCAGAGCCAGAGGGGGGTAATGGCCAAGCTCACCCAGGGAAAATAGCGCACTAAGGGAGCTTGCACAAAAACGGGTAAAATCACGAGGGCCAATGATGCCCCAAACACCTGAACCTGTTGCGTGGAGCGGTTCAACCACATCTGGGCCGCAGAGAACCACAGAAAGAGGCTTTTGCTGGGAGTTAGGCCAGGGGAGAGACTCAATGGAAACCTTAGAGGCAACTTAACATAGTTGTAACATAACATGCCCCTCGGGGGGATGGGCTAAGGATCCGCCGGATTTTCTGAGGTTTAACCTTTTCCTCAGATTCTCAAGTGCCGCCTTTACCAGGCTCAGCCCCGTCATTAGGCCCAGTACCGTCATTTATTAGGCATTGTCTATGGTGTTGATCGCTTCCGTGGCAGCGTTTTTCTCTCCCCTTACACCCACTGTCACTGCTTCCCTGGGATCCATCCCTGGGTATTTTCCCCTAGCCCAGACGACTCCTCCGGCGGGAATGGAGAGCCTTAACCTCTTCCAAGCCATCGTGATCGGTCTGGTGCAGGGGTTGACGGAGTTTTTGCCCATCAGCAGCACCGCCCACGTCAAGATGGTGCCAGTGGTATTGGGCTGGGGCGATCCGGGGGTGGCCTTCACCGCCGTAATTCAGTTGGGCAGTATCGCCGCCATTCTCGGCTACTTCTGGGACGACCTGCGGCAGGTGACGGTGGGCATGGTGAGGGCCAGCCTGGATCGCCGGTTTGATGCCCCTGACTTCCGGGTGGGGTTGGGCATTGTGGCGGGGACGATCCCGATTGTGGTGGTGGGCTTGTTGATCAAGCTGCTGGTGCCCGACTTTGACAATTCCCCCCTGCGGAGCAGCGCCACCATTGCCGTCGTGTCCATCGTCATGGCGTTGCTGCTGGCGGCGGCGGAATGGGCGGGACAACGGCGGCGCACCTTCGATCAACTGACCCTCAAGGATGGGGTACTGATGGGGTTAGCCCAGGCCCTAGCCCTGGTGCCCGGTGTCTCTCGGTCAGGGTCTACCCTCACAGCAGGGCTGTTTATGGGCCTAGAACGATCCACGGCGGCGCGGTTTTCCTTCCTGTTGGGGGTACCGGCCATCACCCTGGCGGGGCTAGTGGAACTCAAGGGTTTGCTGGACAGCGGGTTAGGGGGCATTGGCCTCGGGCCGCTGCTAGCGGGGCTATTGGCGGCGGTGGTGTCCTCCTATCTGGCAATTTTTTGGCTGCTCCGCTTCCTCAAGCAGCACAGCACCTGGGTATTTGTGTGGTACCGTCTGGCCTTTGGTACGGCCATTCTGCTGGCCCTGGCCACAGGCCGGATGCAGAACATTTAACGCCACCCCAGCAAAGGCATGACCGCCGCCGCCAATGCACCAAAGCCCATACCAGGAGAAATTCGTTATGGGTGGGATGTTGTGTGGCCGTGATGGCGGTGCCTTCACCCGTAGGGTGCATTCGCGAAGCAACGCGAAGCAATGCACCAAAGCCCATACCAGGAGAAATTCGTGATGGGTAAGGTGTTGGGTGGCCGAGGTGGCGGTGCATTGCGGCCCAGGAGATTTAGCGTAAATTTGCCAAGATGGTAGTGCCGCGAATGCACCCTACGGGCTATTCCACCGATACACAAAATAAAGCCCAACCGTAACGCCCAAACGCAATACCAACCGTACGGTGCATTCGCGAAGCAACGCGAAGCAATGCACCAAAGCCCATACAAAGAGAAATTGGTTATGGGTGGGGTGTGATGTGGCTGAGATAGCGGTGCATTGCGGCAAAAGGGGTTTTTACCGCATGGGCGAAGGATGGTGGGGCCGCGAATGCACCCTACGAATGTGGATGTGGTAAGTGCCCGGTTTGAGGCCAATACGACCTGACCAAAAGATCCCAGGGTTCTTCAAGAACCCTGGGATCTGGCCCCCTGGATTTTTGCCCCCGCTGGGCACTGGGCAGCCCCGTGGTGCCAGGTAAGCAATCGTTGAAAGGCAGGAAAACCGTGTAAAAAGCCGCCGTTTACAAACTTTAAAAAACACCTAGAACTGGCTTGTGCTACAGTTCACAAGTCTCTGTGCGAGAGAAGAGACCCCGAAGAGACACCGCCATCCAACCCCCTAGTGCCGTGGGAAATTCTCCCGACGGAGATAAAGTAAGGTCAAGGTCGAGGGTGAGAGCATCATAATTCAACCATTGATCACCAGCGCGCCAGCCGACGCGATTCACAAATTCTTCCCAAATCTTAGCACCTGGGTACTGGCCATCTAGTTTGCCACCACATTCTACATAAATGCGTTTTTGTACGCTAAAGCCCCATTTCCCCTGGCTATACTTCACCCATAGCCCATCTAGGTGCAGCAAATCGGGGCAAGGAAAATTGCGTAGCTCGTTCGGATAGAGAAATTGCCCAAGCTCTTTGCCATAGGTTTGCAGCATCAAGCGCCAGGTTTCTATATCGGCCTCTCTCCATTGGCCCTGTTGCAGGTATTCCTCTAGCTGGCCAAAGCGGCGAATTTTGATGTCGGCTACTAGGTCATCATCTAAACGGCGGCGGTTAACGCGCAGGCAATCGTAGGCGAGGGATGCGGCGGCGTGGCTGCGGCGATAGGCGGCACGGAGCAAGTTGGTGGGGTTGACCTGGGCCACGTAGAGCAAAACGGTGCCCTTCCAGTATTCGTTGTCGAAGTTTTGCAAAAGTAGGTCTTCGTAGCTGGGATCTTTTTGTACCTGATCTTTGATTTGGGTGGCGGCTAGGTATTCTTGAAAGCTGCGGTGGGCAAATTCGTAGCCGTCGTCTTTTTTCACCAGCAGTTCGCTCACCCGTTCAATGGTCTCGAGGAACGGGCGGGGGGCAACGGTTTCGTCTTGATCGGCCAAACCTTGTTGAAGCAAGTCCAGCAGGGCATCGACGGGAATCACCTGTTGTTCGGCTTTCACCATAGCCAGAGCGACGTTTTGCAACACGGCCTGACTCGCCTCGGCGGGCAGGGGCAAATCCACCTTTTTGGCCATGGGGCGATCTCCCAGTTGCAGTTTGCAAATGCCGGAATATAACTCGGCCTGACGCTGGGGTAGTTGCTCATTGGGGTAGCTGCGGTGAAACATGGCGATCATATTCAGCATCAGCGGATTTTCGGCCATGCTCTCCAGTTCTTTACGATTTTCGATTTGGCTCAGCAGGTTTTCGGCCCGCTCTTTGGCGGCTTCCTGCACATCGGGCGTGAGGCGGTTGCCCCGATGAAAGCGCTCTTGGCACAGATACCACTGCTCCACAAAGCGACGGCGTTGGTTTTCGTCAAAGGGTTGCACGGCTAGGGGCGTTTGCACCTTTTCGGCGGGGTAGTCGGTGTCGTAGGCGGTGGGGCGCGAGGTGAGAATAAACACCGTGTTTGGGTACGCCTGCATCTGGTGAGTAATCCACTGGCTAACAGCGGGGCGCTGGGCTTCGGCAACTTCGTCAAAGCCGTCGAGCATCACCAACAGGTGTCCGGTGTGCAGCAGGTTTTCGGCCCAGGAGATCGGGATATCTAGAGCCTTGCCCTGGGCTAGGGCTTTGGCATGGTGCTGGGTGATCAGTTCTGGCAGGGTGGGGGCGTCGGGTTTGGCAATTGTGTCTCGCCAAGTGCGGAGGTACAACAGCACAGGAATAAGGCGAGGGGCCTTATAGCGGCGATGCACTAGGCGAGGGCGGGTGGCATAGAGATAGGTGAGGTGGCGCAGCAGGGTGGTTTTGCCAAAGCCGCCGTAGGCTTTGATCACCAAATGCCGAAACTGGGGCGTTTTGGCGCTGAGGGCGAGGATATCCCAAATTTGCTGAGTGGGTCGCTCCTGCATTTGCTGAAGGATGGCTTCGGGCTTGTCGCCAAAGCCCGGTAAGGTGGGCAGGGCTTGGCCTTCAAAATTCCGCAAAAACTCGCTGCTGAGCTTCAGCGGCACATAGACTTCATCTAGGTCGGGGTTCAAAATGCCAGAGGGCAAAGGTACTTCGTTATGGCTCACATAGGCACGACAAGCGCTGGCCTGGGCCTTAAGATATTGGCCTTCCGTCCCCGAAAAGCGCCAGCGAATCGCCCGATCCAGCCGATCTAGCAACGCCACTAGGGCATCGGCATCCTGGGTGCCACGATCACCTGCAATTTCCCCCAGTCGAGCCGTAAAGTTGCCTGTATACCTAGCCCAAACCGCCGTTACCACCATGGCCGGAAACGTGAGCATGGCCATCGCCCACTCTTGCTGAGTCAGAAAATGTGCAAAGGCCCAGCCACTTCCCCCCAACGGACTCCACTGGATCAGGGCATCCACAGCCTTTTGCACATAGCGGCGTTCAGGGCTGGAATTCGGGTCGGGCGGCTGGGTCATGATCGTGGAGCGGTAGCGGGTTGCCTTCTATTGTGGCCCACCCCCGCGAAGAGGAGAACAGATCAGTTTTAGATCTGACATAATGCGGCTAAGGCAAACCCTGCTTTCACGAAGTGGTGATCAACAACACATCAGGTACCGTGCTCGCCGTTTAGGCAAATGTCCCCTTGGGCAATGTTCAGTAGGGAAGCGTCTACATTTTCTGAGAAGTCTGGTGGAGCCGAGACTTCAATTTGCCAAATCCCCCAGAACTGAGGGGTTTGATCACTTCGAGCGCCCGTCGATGGGTTGGGTCATGGCTGTGCCGGGGAAAGCATTGGGGGAGATATGGTTTTAGCTTACCCAGCCCGCCCAGGAAAATCACGCCCAGCGCCATGCCCGATCCCGTAGGGTGCCATTCGCGAAGCCATGCACCATGACGCCATGCACCACCCGAAAGCCTAAGCGGCCTGCAACAATGCTTTCAGCCGTTCGGGGCTCCCTTCATCGGTCACCTGACCCGCTTGCAGCAAAAAGGCTCGGTCGCAATAATCTAATTCCACTAGGCGATGCGTTACCCAGAGGGCCGTGAGTCCGCGCTCTTTCACCAGTTCGCGTACCCGTTTCACCAGATCGATCTGGCTGTCGGGGTCAAGCAGGGCGGTGGGTTCGTCCAGCAGCAACACATGGCAATGGCGGGCAATGGCTCCGGCGATGGCGACCCGCTGTTTTTGGCCCCCGCTGAGGGCATAGATGGGGCGGCGCTTGAGGTCGAGTAAATTGATGGCGGTGAGGGCATCATCGACGCGGTTGCGAATTTCCGCCAGGGGGAGATTTTCGTCTACCAGGCCAAAGGCGACATCGGCCCCCACGGTGGGCATCACCAGTTGGTGATCGGGGTTTTGAAACACAAACCCCACTGGGGATTGAATAAAGCATTCTCCGGCCTGGGGTTGCAGCAATCCGCCCAAAATCCGCAGCAGGGTGGATTTGCCGCTGCCGTTGTTGCCCAGCAGCATACAAAATTCACCTTGCTCCACCGTCAGGGAACAGTTCTGCAATACGGGCTGCCCAGAGGGCCAGTGAAATTGCAGGTTGTGAACGGCGATGGCGGCGTTGGGAGGTTGAGCAGTCATGGGCCGATCAGGTTAAAACAAGACGGGATCACATCAAGCCTGCGGAAGACCTCACCCCCGGCCCTTCTTCTGGCAGGAGATCCGGAAGACCTCACCCCCGGCCCCTCTCCTGGGAGGAGAGGGGAGTCGGAGGATCTTTTTCAAGGTCTTTGCTTTGAGGAGGGTGGGACATGGGAGGGTCAGCCTAGGCCAGCCAGCGGGCGACGTCCTTGGCGTGGTAGGTGAGGATGAGATCGGCCCCGGATCGCTTGAAGCTGGTCATGGTTTCCATCACGATTTTCTGCTCGTCCACCCAGCCGTTGAGGGCGGCGGCTTTGACCATGGAATATTCGCCAGACACGTTGTAGGCGGCGACGGGTAGATTGGTGGCTTCCTTCACCCGCCAAATGATGTCCATGTAGGCCAGGGCGGGCTTCACCATCAGCATATCGGCCCCCTCGGCGATGTCCAGTTCGATTTCCTTCAGGGCTTCGGTGCCGTTGGCGGGGTCCATTTGGTAGGTGCGGCGATCGCCAAACTGGGGCGCACTTTCCGCTGCATCTCGGAAGGGGCCATAGTAGGCGGAGGCGTACTTGGCGGCGTAGGAGAGAATCGGCGTGTCCTCAAACCCGGATTCGTCCAGGCCGCTACGAATGGCCTGCACAAAGCCGTCCATCATGCCGGAGGGGGCGATGATATCCGCGCCAGCCTTGGCCTGGGACACCGCTGTTTTCTTGAGCAATTCTAGGGTGGGATCGTTCAGCACCCGCCCGCTCAGGTCGCCCACTTCCAAATAGCCGCAGTGGCCGTGGGAGGTGTATTCGCAGAGGCAGGTGTCCACGATCACCAGCAGGTCGGGGACGGCTTCCTTCACAGCCGTGGTGGCCTTTTGCACAATGCCGCAGTCGTGCCAAGCGCCGGTGGCATCGGTGTCTTTATCGGTGGGAATACCAAACAAAATGATGGCGGGAATGCCCAGATCGTAGACCTCCTTGGCCTCCTCCACGATTTTGTCCACCGAAAGCTGGTACACCCCCGGCATCGACGTGACTTCCTTGGCCACGCTGTCCCCCGGCACCGCAAACAGGGGGTAGATCAAATCAGCCTGGGTGACGATATTCTCTTGCACCATGCGGCGCAGTTGAGGGTGTTGACGCAGGCGGCGAGGACGGTGGGTGGGGAACATAGGCGGCGATGCCGAACAAGGGCAAGGAGTAACGGTGATGAAAAACGTAAAGATATCTAAAACTAAACCGCCATTCTGGAGCGAATACAAGCGGTTAGTTACGTTCTGTAACCTGGGGAGAGCGCCCAATCCAGACGCTAAAAAAGCTGCCATAGCCCCATGACAGCTCTTTGATCGGGTTTGGAGCCAAGCCGTTCGTGGATAGCCTGGATGAACAGAGGTTACTTGAAGCCCACAGCCGCTTGCCACACAAAGGCGAGCAGCAGGAAGAAAACGGGAATAATGGGCAGCACATCCACCAGGGGATCGAACAGCGAATAGGCTTCGGGTAGCTTAGCCAGCAGCATTACAGCATCCATGAACGGTTAATCCTCTCTCTACACAGCCAAATGAACCGAACCGATTGACGAAGGGAGACATCCCGTGCCCCTGGATTCAATCGAAATGTATCAGAATTATGACGCATTTTATCACGGTGTGATCGCTATCCTGGGGCAAGGGCACCGACGGTTGAGCCTGTCGATTTTCCCTGGGAACTGGGCACCCTGACCCCAGAGCGGGGCTAGGATTGGGGCCAGCATCGACCTCACCCTCCATTCCTCTCCCCCAGAACGAGAGCCTTTGAGCCGTTCTCGCGCCCTTCTCCTCCGGGGAGAGGGGCTGGGGGGGGAGGGCTGGTCAGCGTTGATTGGCTCCGTTGTTTCCCTGTTGCCGTCTGTCTTCTGTGACATCGCCCATGGTGCCGCCCACGTCTCACTCTAAGCCGTCTGGCCGACCGACGAAGGATCGTTCCACCCCCCATCGAACGGTGGAACTCACCCCCGATCAGGCAGCAGCCCTGGCGGCCCTGGATGCTTTTGTGGCGGGTACCGAAAAGCTCTACCTGCTGACGGGCTACGCCGGGACGGGCAAAACGACGCTGTTGCAGGCCTTTATCCAGGGCTTGCGACAACGGGGGGATCATCGTTCCATTGTGCTGACGGCCTTTAGCAACAAGGCCACGAAGGTGCTGGCCACCATGGCGGCGCGGTGGCGACTGGAGGTGGACGCCATGACCTGCTGCAAACTGCTGGGGCTGCGTCCGGTGGTGAATGAGGAGGACGGCAGGCAGGTGTTTCGAGTGGACAACAAGCAGCGTAGCCAGTTTGACCGCTATCGCCTGGTGATTGTGGACGAATGCTCCATGGTGAACGAAGAACTGTGGGAACTGCTGGTGAATGCGGTGTCGAATTTGTACCACGGCACCCAAATTTTGTTTGTGGGGGATCCGGCCCAGTTGCCCCCGGTGAACGAGCCGGAATCCGCCTGTTTTCGCAACATTTTGCACCGCAGTGAGTTAACCGAGGTGGTGCGCTACGGCGGGGCGATTGGCGTCATTGCCGAAGACCTGCGCCGCAACCTGGAGCGCCCCCATTGGCCCTGCTTCCAAACCGACAGCAACGCCGACCACACCGAGGGCTGCTTTGTGCTGCCCCGCTCCACCTGGGAAAAACTGCTGATCAAAGCCTTTACCAGCCCTAGCTACCAAGACAACCCCGATCAAGTTCGCGCCCTAGCCTACACCAACCGCCGCGTTGCCGAACTAAACCGGATGATTCGCCGTGCTCTGCACCCGCCCCATGCGCCCCGATTTGTCTCGGGGGAACGGCTGATTGCCCTCAATCCCTGCCTGAACGAGGAAACCTTGGTTCTCTCCACCTCCGCTGAATGTGAGGTGATCGATACGGCCCGGGGGCGCGAGGGCGAGTGGCCCGTCTGGATTTTAGAGGTGGAAACCGAAGAGGGTGACTACAGAACCCTGCGCGTGCTGCACGAATCGGGGCAAGGGGAATTTCAAGCGAAGCTGGATGCCCTAGCCCAGGAAAAACGCTGGATGGAATTTTGGGATCTGCGCCAGCGCTTCCACGATGTGGACTATGCCTACAGCCTCACGGTTCACAAAAGTCAGGGATCGACCTTCCAGGATGTGTTCGTGGATATCCCCTCCCTGCGGGCGAATCGCAATGTGATCGAGCGCAATCAGCTTTGTTATGTGGCCTTTACCCGCGCCGCCAAACGCCTCTTTCTGCATCAATCCCCTGAACGGTGGGCAGCCCATCGTTAGGGGTTGCCGGTGACGTTCTCCCGACGCTGACCTTCGGTACAGTGCAGGCTGCACTGGATCGATCCACTAAATCTTCAGCACCCCCTCTGGGTTAACGGTCAGAATGGGGCGGCGCTTGGCCCCTTCCCGCTGGAGGATGGTGTTGGCGGCAAGGAGGCCGCTGCTGACGGCCCGTTCCATCAGGCCGCAGGGGAAGGGCATCCGCACCCAGTCGCCCGCGAATAGGAGGTTGTCGGCGGTGGTGGCGGTTTGGGGACGGTTGGCAAAACTCCCCGGAGGGAATCCGGCAAAGTTCTTTTGGTTCACCAGTTGCCGATGGAGAATGTTGACCCCCTTGAGATCTGGCACAATCTCGTAGAGCTCGGCCTCGAAGGTATCCAGGATATCCGCCTGGGTGGGGAATTCCTTTTCCTTGTAGCAGTAGGCATGGAGCTCCACCACACTGCCTCCGGTGCGTTCGGCCCAGGCAATGTAGTCTTCCTGGATGCGGTGGTAGAGGGTAATGCTGTCGGTGAGGCGATAGCCCGAGAGGGAGGTGAACCAGCTATGCTCCCAGGGGAAGTCGCGATCTAGCCAGAACCGTCCCACGGCAAAGGGATCGGCCACCTGGAGTTCATCCACCTGCTGGGCAAGGGTGGGTTCTACGGTGCCCTCCGCCAGGGCAAAGAGAGACTTGATGCCGGGGATATCCGCCGCCATGACGTAGTAGTCGGCGCTGAGGTCGTGGCTGGGGTTGCCGCCGGATTCGGCGTTGGCGGCGATTAGTTGAACGCGATCACCCTCCCGTTGCAGGACGTTGAAGGCCGTGAGATTGTCCTGGGCAGGGCCAGACAGCACGGCTCCATCACTGGCATAGGCGGCCCCGTGGCAGGGGCAGAGGTAGCCGTCGGCGGTGGTATCCACCTGGCGCTGCACGCTACAGCCCTGGTGGGTGCAGGTGAGGGAAAGGGCGGTTTTAGCGCCGGGAGCGAGGGAATAGACCTGATCCCCAGCCCCAAAGTATTCCAGGGTATCGTTACTCAGCAGGGGGTTGCGATCCACCCAGAAGGGAACGGGGTTGGTGGCCACACTGCCCTTCTGATAGGAAATGCCGGTAATTTTGTCCCCATCCCAGCGCACCTGGCTGACGGTGGTGCCGGTCAGCACCTCGCCGCCGTTGGCCTTGATCGCCTCTACCATCGGATCCACCAGGGAGCGGCCCATATCTTGGCAGGTGCCGTTAAAGGCCAGCCCTTCCGGGTTACCAAAGAAGTAGAAGTGGAAGAACTGCATCAGTTCCCCGGCGCTCAGCACATCCGGCGCGTTCAGGCTGGACTTGGCAAAGGGCAGGAAATAGAGATCGTACAGCCCCTTCGGGAAGTCGTTGGCCACCCACTCCGCCACGGAAAGATGATCGAGCCGATCGTAGCTTTGGGGGTTGCGGAAGCCTGTAATTTCGCGAAACACCTCCAGGTGCTTCATGTGGGTGAGGTTGATACCCCACTTGAGGCGATTGGAGGAAGAAATGGCCAAATCCACCACATTCCACGGAAAAGCCGAGTTGCTGGGCCGAAATACCTCCGGCGCGTAGCCCTCTTTGTACACCAGGGAATAGTAGTCTAAGGACTTAAAATTCTGGCGAATCTCTAGCTCGTTAATCAGGCTGAACAGGTTGTAATACTGGGGGAAAAAGCCGTGGAAGCCGTGCTCCATCATGAAGTGGTCGTCGCCCACTTGGATCGGCCAACTGGCAATTTTGCCGCCTAATTGGGGCGATCGCTCAATGAGCGTTACGGCGACACCTCGCTGGCTGAGTTCGTAGGCTGCCGCCAATCCGGCCAAGCCACCGCCAATCACCACCGCCTTGAGATCCCGCCCCACCTGCACAGGCAGTTCGAGGCGATCCTGCTGGAACACCGTGGGCTGAGGTTTGCTCAGGCGAGAATAGCTCAACAGCGCCGCTATACCCCCGACTCCAAAGAGCTTGAGGACGTTACGGCGGGCGAGGGTTTGGGCAAACAGCCCCTCAAGGGATTCACTCATGTGGACAGGTGCGTTGGCTTACATCTAAAAATGACCCCCAGGAGAGACCCCTGCGAGGTGTGTGCAGCGTGCGGTGCAGGTTTGGGCAGACGGTATCACAGCCCTCCCGGCCAGAGGAGGGGGAGTGGACAGTTTCGGCAGAACTGACCGCAACCTTCGCCGCTTCGGACGATGCCGCCCTACCCCGAGGAAACCTCTATAGACTGTAATATTAAGTTGCCTTTACAGTCTATAGAATCCATGAAATACCTGCGAGAAACCATCGCCGTTGCCCAGCGCATCTTGGCGGAACTATGGTGCCGCAAGCGCAGCCTGATTTTTTGGGCCATTTTCCCGGTGCTGCTGCTGATCCTCAACAGCCTGATCTTGCAGGAACGGCTGCAAATTCCCCTGGAGGATGCCTACACCCTGGCGGCTCCCTCAACCTTAGTGGGGGCGGCGTTATTTTTTAGCGGGTTGGGCGGCAGCTTGGCTACGGTGGTTTCCGAGCGGGAGCAACACACCCTGAAGCGGTTGTTTCTGTCGCCCCTCAGCGGCGTGTCCTACTTTTTGGGCATTTGCTTGGCCTATGTGGTGATTGGCCTAGGCCAAACGGTGCTGATGTACGGCCTCGCCTTTGCCCAGGGGGCCACCTTTGAGGGTTCCATCGCCGCCGGGTTGCTGGTGGTGCTGCTGAGCATGGCGGCCTACGTGGGGGTGGGCTTTGTGCTGGGCACCCAGTTGGCCCGCCGCACCGAGGATGTCAATTCCCTAGTCGCGGCCTTTGGCATTCCCCTGATGATTTTGGGCGGAGCCTTCATGCCCACGGACTTTTTCCCGGAATCCCTGATCAATCTCACCCGCTTCAACCCCATTTTTCACATGATTGAGGCCATGGTGGGCATCGCCGCCGAGGGCAGCACCCTGGCCGACGTGGGCGAACATGCTTGGTTTTTGGGTATTTTTGCCGTGGCTATGGTGGGCACAGGCTGGCTGTCCTACCAGCGCATGGTGCAGGTGGAGCGGCAACTGTAAGGCGATCAAGCCCCTCGGGGCAGCGGATCAGGCGCGGCGCGGGTTCAAGCGAATTCAAAGTGGGGATATACGGATGCGGCTACGGCGGTCGTCTTTCGGTATATTGGCTAGCAAGGTATTGGCTAGCAAGGTATTGGCTAGCAAGCGTCCCCGTTGCCCCGCGCTCACCCCATCCCCTTCAGCAAAACACTTGGCGACAGACCCAGACCCAGATTCGACCCCGAAATTTCCCTCCCCTTCGGCCCCCGTACCCCTTCGGCCCCGCAGGTCAAAGCCTCCTGCGATGGTGGCCGATGCCCGTCCATCCCTTGTGATTGGTGGCGAGACCATTCCCCCAGGCCGACGGGTACGGCTGGATTTACCCGTAGCGCGGTTGCCCACGGGCACGATGATGTCCCTGCCGGTGACGGTGATTAATGGCAAGTATCCCGGCCCTCGGCTGTGGCTCAGTGCGGCCATCCACGGCGATGAGCTCAACGGCGTGGACGTTATTCGCCGGGTAGTCAGGGCGCTGAAGCCCAATCGCCTGCGGGGAGCGGTGATTGCGGTGCCGGTGGTGAATATCTTCGGCTTGCTAGAGCAATCTCGCTACCTGCCCGACCGCCGCGATCTCAACCGTTCCTTTCCGGGCTCCCAGCGCGGTTCCTTGGCCAGTCGTCTGGCCTTTTTATTTATGAGTGAGGTGGTGAACCAATGTACCCACGGCATTGACCTGCACACCGCCGCCATTCACCGCACGAACCTGCCCCAGGTGCGGGCCGACCTCACGGATCCAGACACCTACACCTTTGCGAAGGCCTTTGGGGCACCGATCATCCTCCATTCGGCCCACCGCGATGGATCCCTGCGCCAAGCCGCCGCCAAGCGCCATATCCCCACCTTGCTCTATGAAGGGGGCGAAGCCCTGCGGTTTGATGAAGGGGCGATCCAGTCTGGCGTAGAGGGGATCTATCGAGTGATGGCCCATCTGGGGATGTATGCCGCGCCCGACTCGTTGCCCCCGGCGACCAGTGTCGAGACCCGCGAAACTCGCTGGGTACGGGCCTCCCGAGGGGGCATCTGGCACTGCGCCACCCGCCTAGGAGACTCGGTCAAAGCCCGCCAACCCCTAGGGTTTATCAGCGATACCTTCGGCGATAAACCCGTCCAAGTCCGCAGCCCCATGGCCGGAATTGTCATCGGCCACGGCCAAAATCCCCTGGTGAACCAAGGCGATGCCCTGGTTCATGTGGCTCGGTTAGAGACGCCGTAGCGAAGCCATACTTCAGCTAGGCAATACTTCCCCGTTTGCGGGCTTCCTTGGCGGAAGTGGCGATGTTTTTTAGCCCCGCCCGCACCATTTCCCGTTCTAGGAGGGCAAAAAATCGCTGGCGATCGCCCCCCCGTACCACGGCTTGGTTGTGGGCTTCTGCCAGGGCCACCGGGTAGCCATAGCCCTTTTGCACCTGGGCCAGAACCAGGCGCAGGGCCATCTCACACTGGGCCGTATCCGCCACCACCCACTCCGGCATCTCCACCCGCGCCACCTCTGGGCCAACGTGAAGGTAGCAAAAGTAAATCCGCTGGTCGCCATAGAGGTCTAGGATGCTGGCGGAACTGCGCCAAAGGGGGCTACGCTGGCCCGGTTCCAGTTCCGTGGCCCAAAACACCGCATCTCGCAGGGGCATAAACCCACTGCAAGGCGCTTTCTCCCATTGCCCCTGGCAATGCTGGCCACAGTGGGGTTGGGGAAATGGACAAGCTGGCAACCGCAAAAAGTTCAGACCTTCGCTGCTACGGGCGGCGCTGAGATAGCTGACGATGGGAATGCCCAACCGTCGCAACCGATCCCACGCCGCCAAGATCGGGGTGAGAATGTGGTCACGGGCTTCGGCGGGTAGCCCTTCTAGAAACCAGTAAATCAAGGAACCATCGGCCATGGCTAGCACCGGGGCAGATCGATCCACGGACCGATCCACGGACCGATCCACGGACCGATCCATCGTGGTTGGGGCGGTGGCAGCGGCGGTTTTCGGGGATTCTGCCATTCCCGCCGTCGGCATTTCCGAGCATGGGCCTGGGGGCGGGGTGGGGCCTCCATCGCCCTCGGTCATCATGGCCCCCAGTTCCGCCAGGGCCAGGGCCTCCGCGACGGTGCGCCGATGGCCCATCCATTCCTCGGTACCAATGCCCCAGGGGCGCGACTGGTAAAGATCCTCAGGCCGATAGATCACCTCCGGCAAACTATCTAACAATGGAAACCGCCCCTGGCCATAGTGCAGGATCACCCGACCCACGTTGATCAGGTAACAGTAGGCAATTTCGTGGTGGCTGGGGGAAATTTGCGATCCATCGGTGGCCAGCACCGTGTGGGCGGTGGGGGCCGGATCCAGGGGGATGCGGCTGGTCAGTGGCTCCACGGGCAACGCCGCCGTAAAGGCCAGGTGATCGGCATAGTCGTGCCGTTGGGCCACCCATTGCGCCTGGTTTTGGGCGGCGGTGGCCATCCAGTGCCGAGCCAATCGCACCCGCCCCTGGGCCGCCTCCGCCTCCTGGGCCAAATGTTGACTAATGCCCTGCATCTGCTGGGCCAATCGTGCCAAATCCAGCATGGAAAATCGCCTTTCGCCCTTTCTCACCAGCTTAGGCGATGACAGCCCCAGCGTTGCCGGAGGACGGGCGGATTGGTTCCCTCGTCCTAGCACCACCAGGGGAGTCAGACCCACTGATCCGGATCAATCCCCTGGGCTCTGAGAAGGTCTGCCAGTCGTTCTGCCCGTCGTTCAGATTGTTCTGCCCGTCGTTCAGATTGTTCTGCCCGCTGTTGAGCTTGTTCTGCCCGCTGTTGAGCTTGTTCTGCCCGCTGTTGAACCGCTTCTTCTGGGGTTAGAATCCACTGTCCGGTCGAATCAAAAAAGCGCAGCCAGTCGCGGACAAAGCCTTGAAACTCCCCGCGCCACAGCCCTAGGCCAAGGCCCAGTTCTGGCATCGTGAAGCGACCATTGACGATCGCCATGGGTTGATAGCCAGAATTTCCAAGGCGGAAGGCTTGCAGGTGGCCCGTGTAGCGGTCAAACACCACATAGTAGGGAATGCGGAGGATTTGCTCATAGACCTGCCATTTGGGGGGCGGCGCATTGGGATCGGTGACGATGGTTTGGCCTAGGTCTTCCTCAGCGGTGCCAGGAGAGAGTAACTCCACCACTAGGTAAGGATTCACCTGTTCCTGCCAGGTGACGTAGCTGAGCCGCAGGTCTCGATTTTCATAGAAACGGGAAACCCCCACGACGGCAAACCAGTCGGGCCGCTTGTACCAGCGAGGATGGGTAATGTCGTAGTACAAATTCAAGTCGGCGGCGGTAAAAATGCGATTGGTGGCCACATCAGCTAGCCGAAAGGTGGCGCTGAGTAGCTGGGGCTGAAAGTCATGGAATTCGTCAGGCAACCCAGGCTCCTCCGGGTCTTCGCTGGGCAGATCATACATGGTTGGCCAGCATTCCCTCGGTGGCAGATGCGCCCCTGCCGGGACGATGTAGGGATTCTGGGGAACCTCAAGCGGGGGGGCAGCGGTGGGCCGAGGAGACATAGGGCGGGGCGCTCCTGGAAGAGAGTGTCCTGATCTTAGCGAACCCTGGGGGCGGACAGGGTGATCCTCGATTGCCATAGGGATCCCCCTTGCGCCTAGGGGAAATTTATAGTACAAATGAACCTATTCATCGATCTCGTCACCCATGGCGGCTTTCACGTGATCGACAAATTCCTGATGATCAATGACGGGTTTAGTAATGTAGCCATCGGCTCCGCTTTGGCTGAGGAAGTTTTCCCGGTCGCCCTCCATGGCGTGGGCCGTGACCAGGATGATGGGTAGCTGGGCGGTTTGGGGGTCGGCCTTCAGCAGTTGGGTGATTTTGATGCCGTCCATGGGCTTGCCCTGGTACATGCTGTGGGCCAAGGACACATCCATAAGAATGACGCTGATTTCCCCACTACGGGCCAGGGCGATCACCTCTTCCACGTCTTCGGTATGTTTCACGGCTAACCCTCCCCGTTTAGTCAAAATCTTGGAGAATACCCGCGCATTGACTAAATCATCTTCAACAATCAGGACAGCTTTCATGGTGTTTATATCCCCTGCTCCCCGCTCAATATGCCACAAACAAAACCCTTAGAAAACTGTAGGCTAACCCATGCAGCCAGGGTAACGTTGCGGTTTGTGGCGGCTGTAATGGCAACCCCGTTGGGCCAATGGTGGGTTTCCTGGCGCGGCTGATCTGCATTCAGCCCTTGCCATGCCCCTCCCCTTGCGATTAAGTTACAGCATTGTTAGCTTTCCCCGCTTTCCATCCAGGAACCCCCACCCATGTCCGACCAACTGAACCTGCTTGCTTCGGGTCAAATTGTTCCCACCTCGCTCCACACCGAGGTGCAACGGTCGTACTTGGAATACGCCATGAGCGTGATTGTGGGGCGGGCGTTACCCGATGTGCGGGATGGTCTGAAACCCGTGCACCGCCGCATTCTCTATGCCATGCATGAACTGGGCCTAACGCCGGATCGGCCCTACCGCAAATGTGCTCGCGTGGTGGGGGATGTGCTCGGCAAATACCATCCCCACGGTGATCAGGCGGTCTATGATGCCCTGGTGCGGATGGTGCAAACCTTTTCGAGCCGCTACCCGCTGCTGGATGGCCACGGCAACTTTGGATCGGTGGATAACGACCCCCCGGCGGCGATGCGCTACACCGAAACCCGCCTCTCGCCCATCAGCCATGGGGCCATGCTGGGCGACATCAGCGAAGCCCTGGTGGATTTCATCGACAACTTTGACAGTTCCCAGCAGGAGCCCGTGGTTCTGCCCACCCAACTCCCCAACCTGTTGCTAAATGGCTGTTCTGGCATTGCCGTGGGCATGGCAACAAACATTCCGCCCCACAACCTCGGGGAGGTGGTGGAGGGGCTGATGGCCATGATTGATCGGCCCCAAATGTCCGATGAGGACTTATTTCGGCTGATTCCTGGCCCCGACTTCCCCACCGGCGGCGAAATCATTGGCACGGAGGGCATTCTCGATGCCTATCGCACCGGGCGGGGCAGCATCCCGGTGCGCGGCATCTGTCAGTTTGAGGAAATTCGTCCCGGCAAGGGTCGCCAGCGTCGCAACGCCATTGTGGTGACGGAACTGCCCTACCAGGTAAACAAAGCGGGCTGGATTGAAAAAATTGCCCAGTTGGTGAATGCCAATAAACTGGACGGCATTGCCGACATCCGCGACGAAAGCGATCGCGACGGAATGCGGGTTGTGATCGAACTGAAGCGCGATACCCCGGCCCAAAAGGTACTCCAAGATCTGTACCGCACCACGCCCCTGCAAACCAACTTCGGCGTCATCATGCTGGCCTTAGACAATGGCCAGCCCCGCCAAATGCCCCTGCGGGAAGTGATGCAGGCGTTTCTGGATTTCCGAGAAACCACCCTCACCCGCCACTACCAGCACCAGCTCGAAAAAACCGAAGCTAAGCGCCACATCACCGCAGGCTTGCTCACGGCCCTGGGTAATTTGGATGCGATTATCGACATTCTTCGTAATGCCCCCGACGGCACCACCGCCAAGCAGGAATTTCAGCGGCAATTTACCCTCAGCGAACGCCAAGCCGACGCCATTTTGGCCATGCCCCTGCGCAAATTGACGGGCATGGAACGCCAGGGCTTAGAGTCTGAATTTGCAGAACTGACCCAGCGACGGGACGAATTGCAGCGCCTCTTATCCGACCGCAAGGAATTACTCAAAGCCCTCAAAAAAGAGCTCAAGGCCCTGCGTAAAAAGTTCAACGATCCTCGCCGTACCCGTATCCAAAGCGACGAAGAACGAGCCGAAGAAACCCAGCAAGTGGAAGAGATCATTGCCGAGGTCGAAGACGAAGAAGTCGTGGTGGAGTTTACCCAAAAAGGCTACGTCCGCCGCTATTCCCAGCGTTCCTACCAACGGCGACAGGCGCGGTTAGACACCGACACCGACCCCAAACTTCATCCCACTGAAGACGACCCCATCGTCCAGGTGGAACCCGCCCTCGCCACCCAGGAATTGCTCACCCTCACCCGCGATGGCCGCGCCTTCACCGTCTCCGTGGGGGATATTCCGCCGCCGCCCCGCCAGGGCAAGGGCGTGCCCCTGGTGAACCTGCTGCCCGATTCCGTCCCCGCCGAGGCCGATGCCATCGTGGCCCAGTTCATCCTGCGCGAGGACTTGATGGAGCACGACCTCATTCTGGTCACCCAAAAAGGCAAAATCAAACGCGCCCCCCTCAAGGAATTCACGAGCCTCACCGGGCGCGGCCTCACCGCCCTGAAGGTGAAAGACGACGACGCACTGGCCTACGTTTCCCTGGCCCAACTGGGGGATGACCTGGTGCTCGCCTGCTCCGGGGGGCGGGTGTTGCGCTTTCCCATCGACGATGACAACCTGCCCCTGATGGGCCGCACCGCCCAAGGCCCCCAGGGAATGCGCCTCGGCAAATACGAACGGCTGGTGGGCTGCGTCACCGTGCAATCGGGCTATGACGAGGTCTTGCTGATCTCAGCGGCGGGCTATGGTAAACGCCTCCCTGTCGAAGATCTCCGCATCACCAAACGGGGCGACCTGGGTAGCCAAGCCTTCCAATTCAGCCTCAAAACCGACAAACTGTTGACCCTGCTGCCCGCCCCTAGCCACAGCACCCTCACCCTATGGACCAACCTCGACCGGGTGGCCATTCTTCCGACCACCACGGTGCCTCGCCTAGGCCGTACGGGAGAATGCCCCCGCTTAGTGAAGCCGAACAAGGAGGAAACCCTGGTGCGGGTGACGCAAGTCTTGCCTGTCCAGGCTCTAGAGGCCAACGCTGAAGCCGAGTAGCCGGGGGATCCCCC
>JAYKHF010000103.1:0-2978 GCA_035285305.1 Leptolyngbya sp. | reverse complement strand
ATGGCGAGGGTGAGTACGGCCAGGGTGGTGGCAGGCAGCAGGGAAAGGAAATTCAGCCAAATTGGGCGGGTGAATAGTCCCATTTTAACGTGAGGTGTTTTGTGGCCCGATTGTAGGCTGTGCCTAGGACGCACTCAACCGTCGAATGGCGGACTGGCTTCAGCCAAATCCCAAGCCAAGGACGAGGCGGTGGAGGGGATGGTGGTTCGGGGGTGGGAATTGCGGTAGGTTGTCTATATATATATTCGTGACGGTATGACATCTTCTGAGGCTTCCCCAAGCGGTCTGTGGCAAGGGGTGCGGCACTATTTCAAACAAGATTTGCTGCCCCTGCTGGCGGATTTGCGGCTGGCGATTCTGCTGCTGCTGGCCATTGCCCTGTTTAGCATGGCGGGTACGGTGCTGGAACAGGGCCAAACCCTAGACTTCTACCAAACCAACTACCCGGAGGATCCGGCCCTCTTTGGGTTCCTCAGTTGGAAGGTGATTCTGACCATCGGCCTCGACCATGTCTATCGCACCTGGTGGTTTTTGGCCCTGCTGATCCTGTTTGGGGCCAGCCTCACCGCCTGCACCTTTACCCGGCAATTTCCAGCCCTAGGAGCCGCCCAGGGCTGGAAGTACTATACCCAGCCGCGCCAGTTCCAAAAGCTGGCCCTCAGCACCACCCTCACCGAGGCCGATTTGGCCACCCTGGCAACCAGCCTGGGGAAACGCCGTTACCGGGTGTTTCAGGAAAGCGACGCCCTCTACGGACGCAAGGGCCTGGTGGGGCGGATTGGGCCGATTATCGTCCATGCCAGTATGATTTTGATTTTGCTGGGGGCAATTTGGGGTTCGATGACCGGGTTCTTTGCCCAGGAAATTGTGCCCAGCGGCAACACCTTTCAGATTCAAAACATCTTTGATGCGGGGCCATGGGCCAAGGCTCAAATTCCCACAGACTGGGCGGTGCGGGTAAATCGCTTTTGGATTGATTACACCCCCGACGGCAACATCGACCAGTTTTATTCAGATTTGTCCGTGGTGGATGCCGCCGGGACGGAACTAGACCGCAAAACCATCCATGTTAACGAGCCCCTGCGCTACCGAGGTGTGACCCTCTACCAAGCCGACTGGGGCATTGCGGCGGTACAAATTCAGCTTAACCAAAGTCCGGTGCTGCAACTGCCGATGAAACTGTTAGAGACCAATGGCCCCCGCCTTTGGGGAACCTGGGTGCCCACCCAGCCCGACCTCAGTGCAGGCGTGACCCTCCTCGCCCGTGACCTGCAAGGGACAGCGCTGATCTACGACAACGACGGCCAACTGGTCGCCACCCTGCGATCCGGTATGGCCACCACCGTCAACGGCGTCACCCTGCGGCTGGTGGATGTGATCGGCAGCACCGGACTGCAAATCAAAGCCGATCCCGGTATTCCCCTGGTCTACGCAGGCTTTGGGCTGTTGATGATCGGGGTGATGATGAGCTATGTGTCCCATTCCCAGGTGTGGGCCTTGGCAAAGGACGGCATCCTCTACGTGGGAGGCCGCACCAACCGCGCCCAGGTCGCCTTCGAGCGCGAACTGCTTACCCTGCTCGAAACCCTCCCGGCCCCGGAAGCCCTCACCCTAAACGCCCCGGAAGCTCTCACCCTAAATCCCTCTCCCAAGGTGGGAGAGGGACTTTGAAAAAGACGTCCGGCCCCCCTCTCGTCCCTGGGAGAGGGGCTGGGGGTGTAGCTTGCGTCCCGTTAGGGTGGGCTCCGGGGACTTGACCGCTAATCCCTTGATGGTTTAAATCTTCCCGCTCTCATCTCGGCAACGGCCCTATGGATCTCCTTCGTTCTCTGCCCATTGGTCTGTATTTAGAACAGCCCGTCACTTGGCTGCATCGGCTGGATCCGAGGGTCAAGATGGTGTGGCTGATGAGTATTTTGGTGACGCCCATTTTGGCCAATGCCCAGTGGCGCTTTGGCCTGGTGGGGTTGCTGCTGCTGCTCACGATCTCCGCCCGTATTCCCTATCGGGTGTGGCGGCAGCAGTTGGGCTGGTTGGCCTTGCTGAGTTTGGCGGTGATGCTGCTCACCTTTGTGATGCCCGACGGCCTAGAGGTCAGCCAGGTGGATCGCACCCCACCCCCGGAAGTCCTCAATCCCGCACTATCAGCAACACAACCCACGACTGAATCCGGGAATCAATCAACGGTAGAACCTGGCAATCAGGATGAATTCCAGGCTGGGGATCAGCCCAGTGCCACGGAACCCGCCTTGCCCCAGCCCACTACCTACCGCTATGTGGTGTTTGACTGGGGGCCGATCACCGTCACCCGCCGTTCGATGGACTTGGGCATTCGGGTCGGTACGCTATTATTTACGCTGATCTACGGCACCAACCTCTACCTGCTGACCACCGCCCCCGAAGAAATTACCCTGGCCCTCGAAGCCCTGATGAAGCCCCTGCGCTGGTTTCGGCTCCCGGTCACAGAAATTGCCCTAACGGTGACGCTCTCCCTGCGATTTATTCCCCTGGTATTAGAAGAAGTGCAAAACTTGGTGCGCTCGGTGCAGACGAGGGCGATTAACTGGCAGAAACTGGGAGTGCGCGGATCGGCCCAGGTGTGGCTGGCGGTGGTGGAACGGTTGCTAGAAAACCTGCTGCTGCGGGCCGAACAAATCGCTGCTGCCATGGAAGTCCGTGGCTTTACTAGCCCCAACCAACACCAAGTCCGCTGGTATCAGTTGATCCTGCGCCGCTGGGATTGGTTTGCCCTGGGTCTGCTGGTTGTCCTCTGGTGGCTCCGCCTATCCTGGGGGCAAAGCACCGTCTAACCCCCCACGCAAAATCCGGGTTGGGAAAGCCTGACCTTGATGCCCTATCCTCTGGGCGGGGAAACCCCGCCCCTACCACTCCCCGATTTCCCGACTCCCGACTTCCGACTTCTGACCGCTTACGCCTCATCCTCTGGGCGGGGAAACCCCGCCCCTACCACTCCCCGA
>JAYKHF010000102.1:0-28867 GCA_035285305.1 Leptolyngbya sp. | reverse complement strand
CCGCCTGATAGTCGTAGGTCTCTGGGTTGAGCAGGGTACCATCGAGGTCGGTGAAAATCAGGTGCGGCATGGCGTTAGCCCGGTGAATACCCGTTTATTGTCGTTTAATTTGGGCGTAATTCGGGCGGAGTTGGGGCGGAGTTGGGGCGGAATTTGGGCGTCTTTTCATTTTGACCTTTAATAGAAAAAGTCTCTTCCGTCCCTGGCCCATGATCTCCGCTCCCCCTGTGCCCCCTGCCCCTGTGTCTGATTCCATCACCCTAGCCGTAGTGGGCGATGTCCATGATCAGTGGAGCGAGGCCGATGGGTTGGCGCTCCAGCAATTGGGGGTGGATTTAGCGCTGTTTGTGGGAGATTTTGGCAACGAGGCGGTGGCCTTAGTCCGCCAAATTGCCCGGTTAGATTTGCCGAAAGCGGTGATTTTGGGCAACCACGATGCCTGGTATAGTGCCACCCCCTGGGGCCGCAAAAAATGCCCCTACAACCGCCGCCAAGAAGACCGGGTGGCCCAGCAGTTGCAGGATTTAGGCGAGTGCCACGTCGGCTATGGCTATTTAGACCTGCCGTCCCTAGGGCTGTCGGTGGTGGGAGGACGGCCCTTTAGCTGGGGTGGATCGAAATGGACGAATGCGCCCTTCTACGCCGAACGCTACGGGGTGAAAGGCTTTGAGGAGTCCATTGAACGCCTGGGTCAGGCGGTGGACGCCACGGGCCACGACCATCTAATTTTCATCGGTCACTGCGGCCCCAAGGGGTTGGGGGCCACCCCGGAAGACCCCTGTGGACGAGACTGGAATCCCCTCGGCAGCGACTTTGGCGATCCCGATCTCGCCGCCGCCATTGCCTACGCCAAGGCCCAAGGCAAGCAGGTTTCCCTGGTGGCCTTTGGGCACATGCACCACACCCTGCGCCACCGCAAAGATCGCCTGCGTCGTCAACTCCATTGGGATGGGTCAACGGTTTACCTCAATGCGGCCAGGGTGCCCCGCTGGCGGCAGCAAGACGGCCACACCCAGCGGCATTTTGCCCTCGTCACCCTCCAGGGGCAGCAGGTGATTCGCGCCCGTCAGGCCTGGGTGGACGATCACCGGGGGCTGGTTCAGGCCAGCGACCTGCTGACGCCTAGGGAAGAGGTCGCCGCTGTAGGCTGAAGGGGGCTGAAAGGGATCTGAAGGGGATCTGAAGTAGGCGTGAAGGGGGGCGGAAAGGGGGGTAAAAGGGCGTGAAGTGGGGGGCAACAGGCACTAGGGGCGAACTCTAACGGTATACTCATGCCAAGGCGATTCACCCCTTGCTGTCCATTGATTGGCCCATGCAGTATTTGGCGAAGGTGCAAAACAATGCATTTCTGGGTAGGGCTGAACTGGCGCTGCTCGCGGCTCGCACTGCCGAAAATATCTGGGAACGCCTCCCCCTGGGGCAGAGGCTAGAGGCCACCAGTGGTTTGGCGTTTCAGGAGGGCCATCTGGTGCTGGTGGAACTGGACGATGGCGACCAAGTTAGCACCGTGGAAGATGCCACTCCCTGGGTGCTCGACCTGGTGGATCACTACCTGAGCTATGGCCTGACCCCCGCCGCCTTGCAGCAGGAAATCGAACGGGCGGAACAGTGGCGACAATCCCTCACCTTGCAGACCCAGGAGGTGGAACGCCGCGCCCTCGAAACCGCTGCCCGCCGGGATGAAATCCAGGAACTCGAACGGAACCTTAAGCAAGAGCGGGCGGAACTGGAAAAACGATGGGAAGCCCTTAACCACCACCCGATCGACGGGGGCTACGGTTCACCAGAGTCGGGCTAAATCAGCCGTTCTGATCGCCCACCCATGCCGCATCATTGAGTTTTTAGTTTCACTATGAAGTTGCCGTTACGCTCGGTTTGGCCCATGATTCAGCGGCAACGCTTGCCCCAGATCCCGTTGTTGTGGGTGTTGGTGGTGCCCTTCGTCGTGCAGTTGGCCGGATCGGTGGGGGTTGTCGCCTACTTTTACCATCGCAGCGCCCAACGGGATCTCGAACAGGTGGCCGATAGCCTGCTGGAACAGGCCAATCAGCGGATTCGGGCGGAATTGGATCGGCAGTTGGGTCGGCAGCAGCAGGCGCTCCGGGTGACGCAGCAGGCCCTTCAGCAAAACCCCGGAATCATCGGTGATGTGCAGGCTGCCCAACGGATCATTTGGGAGAAAATGCAGCTTTCCCCCAATCTCAGTTCCCTCCACCTGGCAACAACAGACGGGACAGAGGTGGGCTATGGGCGACTGACCAACACCGAGATGATAGACCAGGTGCAGCAAGTTACGGGGCAAGTCTTTCCCCTCAATACACAATACCTGGTCAGGCAGTCCCCGGATCGGCCCGGTGATCGCCGGTTTTATGCGGTGAATAACCGAGGGGAGCCCACCCAACTGGCCTATCAGATGGATCTCAGGGTGGATCAACTCACCTGGTATCAGGCCGCCCAGTCCCTCGACCGCCAGGGGTGGTCGCCCCTCTTCCTCACCCACACCAACAGCCAACTGTCGTTCAGTGCCCTGTTGCCCCTGCGGGATGCCGAGGGCCGGTTTCAGGGGACGTTAGCCTCCTTCTTGCGTCTGGGGGATATCAGTGAATTTTTGAGTCAACTCGCCTTTTCCCCCCAGGGTCAGGCCTTTATCCTAGAACGGTCGGGGGCCTTGATAGCCAGTTCCACCATGCGATCACCCTATGCCGTCGCCAATGATGGGAATGTGATCCGGTTCTATGCCGAAAACAGCAACCGGCCTTGGCTGCGGGCCGTCTCGCGCGATCTCCTTCAGACCTACGGCAGCTTTGACAATCTGGAGGGAATATACCCCACTCAGGTGAGGGTTGGGGGGGAACTGCTCTATGCGGAGGTGCAGACCTACCAAGACGGCTATGGCTTAGACTGGCTGCTGCTATTGATTCTGCCCCAGTCGGACGTCATGCCTAACCTCCAGGCCAGCCAACAAAAACTCTGGTGGCTGTGGGGCGGTATGCTGCTGTTTACCACGGGGCTGGGCTGGCTGACGGCAAGGCTGATCCTGGCCCCCCTGCGCCATTTAAACCGGGCCAGCCAAGCCCTCGCCGCCGGGGCCACAGACTCCCTGTCTAGCCACACCGCCATTGCCGAACTGGCCGAACTCACCCACACCTTTAACCAGATGGTCGCCACCATCCAAACCACCCAGGCCGATCTCAATCAATCCATTCGCAGCTTGCAGGCCAGTGAAGGGCGCTTTCGCAAGCTCTTTCAGTCGGACGTGGTGGGGCTGATTTTAGTCGATGCGTCGGGGCGGATTATCGATGCCAACGATTATTTCCTGGCCTTGCTGGGCTACGACCGCCAAGCCTTGGAGGCAGGAGACCTCCGGTGGGATACCCTTACCCCGCTTGAGTATCAAGCCCAGGATCGACAATTGGCAAAAGACATCCTCCAACAGGGCCGCCTCAATGCCTTTGAAAAAGACTACTTTCACCGGGAAGGGCATCGCGTTCCGGTGCTGATTAGCGCGGTGATGGTGAGCGACACCGAGAGCTTCTGCCTGGTGGTAGATATGCGGGATCGCAAACGCGCTGAGCGAGCCCTGCGGGAAAGTCGTGCCTTTTTGCAGCAGATCACCGACACCTCGCCCAACATTCTGTACGTGTATGACGTCCAGGCCAAGGTCAACCTCTACGTGAGCGGGGCCGTCCAGGAGATCTTGGGCTACAGCGTGTCCGAGACCATGGCCATGGGGGAGCACTTTTTCGAGACCTTGCTCCCCCCCGATCAACTGGCCCAGATCAACGCGGACTATGCCCATATCCAGACCCTGGCCGATGGCGAAACCCGCAGCAACGAGTTCTGTATTCACACGGCCACCGGTGAAACCCGCTGGGTGTTTAACCGCTACACCATTTTTAGCCGCGACGACAACGGACAGGTGACCTCTATCCTGGGCTCGGTGCAGGACATTACCGTCCTCAAACAGGCCGAGGCTGAAACCCAGCGCCTCAAGGATCGCCTGGAGTTTATCCTGGCCACGAACCCCGCTGCTCTGTTCACCTGCGGGCTAGACTATACGATCACCTTCATCAGCCAAAACATCGAGCGGATGGTGGGCTATACCCCCAGGGAAATCATCGGCTGGGAAGGCTTTTGGGGGGTACATATCCACCCCGACGATGCCGAACGGGTGAAGGGGGAAATGGCGGCCTTCTTCCAGAATGGGCATTCGGTGCATGAGTATCGCTGGCGACATCGGGATGGGCAATATCGCTGGATGCTGAATGAGCTTAAGCTGGTGTGCGATGCCCAGGGCCAACCCGAGGAAGAAATTGTGGGCTACTGCATCGACATTAGCGATCGCAAACAGGCGGAGGTGCAGCTTCAGCAAACCAACGAGGATCTGCGGCGGGCCACCCGCCTCAAGGATGAGTTCCTCGCCGCCATGAGCCACGAACTCCGCACCCCCCTCACCGCCATTTTGGGCATGACCGAGGGGTTGCTGGAGGAAGTGTTTGGCCCCGTGACCCCCCAGCAGATCAAGGCGCTAGAAACCGTGGATCGCAGCGGTTCCCACCTGCTGGAGTTGATCAACGACATTTTAGATGTCTCCAAGCTGGAATCGGGGCAGATGACCCTCGACCTCACGGTGCCCATCGATATGGTGGCCCTCTGTACCGCCAGTCTGGCCTTTGTGCAGCCCCAGGCCAAGGCCAAGGCCATCCAGATCGCCACCCAATTTCCCCCGGTTCTGCCCCGAATCACCATAGATGAACGGCGGATGAGGCAGGTGTTGATTAACCTGCTGAGTAACGCCGTCAAATTTACCCCCCAGGGCGGATCTGTGACGCTGGAGGCCTCAGTGCAGCCCGCCACCCCCGATCAGCCATCCCATCTCTGTCTGGCGGTGCGGGATACGGGCATCGGCATTGCCGCCGCCGACCAAAGTCGGGTATTCGATCCCTTCATCCAAATTGACAGCGCCCTCAACCGCAAGTATGAAGGAACGGGCCTCGGGCTGGGCCTGGTCAAACGCCTGGTGGAACTCCACGGCGGCCACATCACCCTCACCAGCGCCCCCGATGAAGGCAGTTGCTTCACCGTCTACCTGCCCTACACCGCCGATGACACCTTGGCCCAGGTGTCCCCCACCGGTCAAAACCACGGGGATCCCTCCCCGCTGATTTGGCTAATTACCGAGGATACCGTGCTGTCCAGCCGCCTATCGAGCTATCTGCGCGGCAAAGGCTACGCCCTAGAGGTGATGGGGCCAGACACCCTGGCTACCCTGACGCCCGCTGATTTCCCGGCCCTAGTTATCCTCGATACCCAAGCCCTGGATGGTGTGCCCCTGATTCTGGCCCTGCGTCACCTCTTCAGCCAAACCCTAGAGGCCAGCCAAATCGAGGCCATTCCCATCCTTACCCTCACCGCCCCCAGCCCCGCAGGAACCCCCAGCCCTGTCCCTGGGAGCACGGCCACCCTGGCCCATCCCCTCCGCCTGCGGGAGGTCAGCCAACTCGTCTCCCATTTGATCCACACCAAGGCAGAGGCCCCAGCCGAGCCCGAAAACCCCTCAGCCCAGGCCAACCTCAGTTCGGGTGGGCCAGCGTCGGATCCGAAAGCGGGTTTCTAGCGATTGCAGCCCTTGACTGATCCCGAACTCAGGTCAGTTAGCTGGCTTTCACCAGAAATTTTTCGGGAATTTCGGTGTATTGGCCCACGATTTGGCGAAACTCGTCGCCGTCGATGGTTTCCCGCTCCATCAGCAGGTCTACCAGGTTATCCATCAGCACCCGGTTGTCGCGCAAGACCTGGCGGGCGCGGGCAAGGCAGGTGAGGGCGATTTCCCGGACTTTAGCGTCAATTTTGCTGGCCATTTCCTCGGAGACCTCGCTGCGGGGCATCAGGTTGCGACCGAGGAACACTTGGTTGTCCATGCTTTCGAGGGCAACGGGGCCGAGGTCGGTCATGCCGTAGAGGGTCACCATCTGGCGGGCGAGGTTGGTGACTTGCTGAATGTCGCCGCTGGCTCCGGTGGAGGTTTCGTCGTCGCCAAACACCTCGGCTTCGGCGGCAAAGCCCCCCAGGGCCACGGTGATCCGATCCACAATCCAGTTGCGGGTGTAGAGGCCGCTGTCGATGATGTCTTCGTTGGGCAGGGATTGGGTAAAGCCCTCGATGCCGCCGGAACGGGGGATGATCGTGACTTTGTTCAACTCGTCGGAGTGGGTGAGCAGGGTGGTGAGCAGGGCGTGGCCCACTTCGTGGTAGGCGGTCATGCGTTTGCGGCTGCTGTCGAGCAGGGGGGTGAGGCTGAGGCCGATGGTGATGCGGTCGATGGCGTCCTCAATTTCCTGCATGGTGACGGCCTCCTTGCGACGGCGGGCGGTGAGGATGGCGGCTTCGTTCAGCAGGTTGGCCAGTTCAGCCCCAGAGAAGCCCGGAGTGCGGCGGGCCACGGCCTCCAGGGAGACATCGGGCTCAATTTTTTTGTTGCGGGCGTGAACCTCCAAAATCGACAGCCGCCCCTTGTAGGTGGGCAGATCAACCACCACCTGACGGTCGAAGCGTCCCGGCCGCAGTAGGGCCGTATCCAGCACATCCACCCGGTTGGTGGCGGCGATGACAATGATGCCGCTGTTCCCCTCAAAGCCGTCCATTTCGGTGAGGAGTTGGTTGAGGGTTTGTTCGCGTTCGTCGTTGCCGCCGCCGATGCCAGCCCCCCGCTGCCGACCCACGGCGTCAATTTCGTCGATGAACACAATGCAGGGGGCGTTGTCCTTGGCCTTGCGGAACAGGTCGCGCACCCGGGACGCGCCGACCCCCACAAACATTTCCACAAATTCGGAGCCGGAAATGCTGAAGAAGGGCACCCCGGCCTCCCCGGCGATGGCCTTGGCTAGGAGGGTTTTCCCAGTGCCCGGTTGGCCAATCAGCAGCACCCCCTTGGGAATGCGGGCTCCAATGGCCGTAAATTTTTCGGGGCTTTTGAGGAACGCCACCACCTCTTGCAGTTCTTCCTTGGCTTCTTCGATCCCGGCCACATCGTCGAACACCACGCCGGTTTTGGCCTCCATCTGGAAGCGGGCCTTGGATCGGCCAAAGTTCATGGCGTTTCCGGCCCCGGCGGCCCCCCGTCGCAACAGCATCAGCAGGCCCAAAATCAAAATCAGCGCCAGCAGGGCGTTGGTTGCTAACCAGGCCAGGGCAGAACTGCCGCTGGTGTCGCGGATGTTCACATCCACCTGGTTTTCCCGCAGGGTGCGGATCAGTTCTGGGTTGCGCTCTCCGGCAAACAGCAGCACCTCATGGGGCGGCTGATCCTCCGTATCGCTCTCCAGGGTGACGTAGGCCACGCCTCGGGTTTCGTCGAGCTCAACGCTCTCCACCAGGCCCGCATTGATGTTGTTCAAGAACTCGCCGTAGGACATTTTCTCCTGCTCGGCGCTGGACTGAGCCAGGGCCGGGGGCAACGGCATCAGGCTTTGCAACAACAGCCAACCCACCGTGATGGCCCCTGTGGCCGTGGTACGCAAAGACTGGGAACGGCGAGAGTAGACAGGCTGACCAGAGAAACGCATAGACATGGGCCGACAGGTGAACATTGCCCTAGGCCTCAATATCCCATTGGCAGCCTAGAACTGTTTCTTAGTCTAACCTTCCGGCCTAGAAATGGAATTTTTAAGGATGTTCACAATGGACTTGCCGCCTTGGGGGACAGCGTTTAGCATAGCCACAATCATTTTTTAAACCTGTTTTATCGCAAGGGGTGCAGCCGTTGGGTTGGGCCTAGTTTGGCCATTCTGATCACCCCTCCTACGGGTCTACCCAAACCCCAAACTCCCATCACCAAACCCCCATCACCAACACCCCACCCCAAACCCCGCTGAGTTCCAGTGTTTGCCATGTCCTACAGCTTTGATATCGTCGGCGTTGCTCCGGTGCTAGATTTTTTCACCCACCAGCAGCGGATGGAAACCACGCCCCAGCGCAGCCAAGCCTTTTTGGGCAGTCCGATTTGCACCCTAGACGCCTTCATTAACGCCACGGAGGCCATTCACCGTAAGCCCGACTGGGACTGGGACGCGATTGTCGGCAAGATTGTGGAATTTTGGCTGCACCAAGAAGACGACGTGCGCCACTGGAAGCAGCGGTTTGAAACCGCCCAAGGCCAAGACAAGCTGCTGGTGGGGCGAGTGGTGAACTACACCTCCCTGCGCCAGGAGTTTGAGGGGCTGTTTGAGGGCTAACGGGCGGCGAACGGGGCGAGATCATGCCAGAATATAGGCTAACTTGCGCGTCTAGTCTTCCAGGGCACCCTTGATCAGGCTACTTCTTAAGATCCAAGAACTGTTCCTTCGCTGGTGGGGCGATTTCACCCTGCAAACCCGGCTGATGGCGGGGGCGACGCTGGTGGTGTCGCTGATCACCAGCAGCCTCACCTTTTGGGCGGTCAACACCATTCAATACGATGCACGGTTGAACGACACCCGCTTTGCCCGCGACCTGGGCCTGCTGCTGGCGGCGAATGTGGCCCCCCTGGTGAGCGAAACCGACCGCACGGAACTGGCTCGCTTCTCCTACAGCTTCTACCAAAGCACCTCCAGCGTGCGGTATATGCTCTATGCCGACGAGAACGGCGATATTTTCTTCGGCATTCCCTTCTCGGAAGCGGCGGTGCAAAACTCCCTCACCCTGCGACGACGGATGCAACTGCCGGAGGGCTATGCCGAAACGACGGATCAGCCCTTGGTGCGCCAGCACCTCACCCCCGCCGGGGAAGTCACCGATGTGTTTGTGCCCCTGAACTACAACGGCAAGCACCTGGGGGTGTTGGCCCTCGGCATTAACCCCAATCCCACGGTCGTGGCCTCATCGCACCTGACGCGGGATGTCACCATTGCGGTGTTTGTCTCCATTTGGGTGATGGTCATTCTGGGGGCGGTGTTTAATGCCTTGACCATTACCCAGCCCATCAAAGAACTGCTGCTGGGGGTGAAAAACATTGCCGCTGGAAACTTCAAGCAGCGGATTGACTTGCCCCTGGGCGGTGAACTGGGCGAGCTGATTTATAGCTTCAACGACATGGCCGAGCGCCTAGAGCGCTACGAAGAACAGAATATTGAAGAACTGACGGCGGAAAAGGCCAAGCTGGAAACCCTGGTCTCCACCATTGCCGACGGCGCAATTTTGCTCGATAGCGACATGCACGCCGTGCTGGTGAACCCCACCGCCCGCCGCCTGTTTAACTGGGGCAACCAGTCCCTCGATGGGGCGAATATTCTCGAACACCTGCCCAGCCCGGTGCGGGTGCAACTGACGCGGCCCCTGTTTCAGGCCGTCCAGGGCGAGGCCGAAGCGATGGAATTTCGCATTCCCCTGACGGAACCCAGCCATCGCACCCTGCGGATTCTCCTCAATACGGTGCTGGATCAGGCCAAGGAAAATGTCAAAGGGCTGGCGATTACGGTGCAGGACATCACCCGGGAAGCGGCCCTGAATGAGGCCAAGGCCCAGTTCATCAGCAACGTGTCCCACGAACTGCGCACCCCGCTGTTCAACATCAAATCCTTCATCGAAACCCTGCACGAATACGGCGAAGACCTGAGCGACACCGAACGCAAGGAATTTCTCGAAACCGCCAACCACGAAACCGACCGCCTCACCCGCCTGGTCAACGACGTGCTGGATCTGTCGCGGCTGGAGTCTAGCCGTCAGTACATCATCGATGCCGTGGACGTTGTGCAGCCCATCGAGCAAACCCTGCGCACCCACCGCCTCCACGCCAGGGACAAACAAATCGAACTGTTGCAAGAGGTGGAACCCCAACTGCCCCTAGTGCTGGGCAACTACGACCTGCTGCTGCAAGTGTTCACCAACCTGGTGGGCAACGCCTTGAAATTTACCGAGCCCGGGGGAAAAGTCACCCTCCGCGCCCATCGTGTGCCCTGCCATGCCAAGGGCGCTAGCCCCGACGACGACACCCCATCCGACTGTATTCGCGTGGCGGTGGCCGACACCGGCATTGGCATTGCCCCCGAAGATCAGCAGGCCATTTTCGACCGCTTCTTCCGGGTCGAGAACCGCGTTCACACCCTGGAAGGAACCGGACTAGGGCTGTCCATCGTCAAAAACATCATTGAGAAACACAACAGCCAGGTTCACATCGAGAGTGAAGTCGGCGTGGGCACCACCTTTTGGTTTGACCTCGCCATTCAGCCCTCGGTGGATGATGCGCCCAGCCCAGCCGATCCCTCCCTGGTGGCGGTCGATAATCCCGATCCCTCGGCCCAAACGGTTCTCAGCGCTAATTAGTCCCCTGTTGTCGCCTAGCTATGCCCCCATCCTCTTCCTCCCAGGCCCCAGGGCTTTTGTCCTCTGAGGCTGCTGGGATCCCATCTCCCGCTGTCCAACCATCCACGGAACAAGATCATGGGGAGTCCCGGCCTGCCCATGATCTCGGCCATCGCCCCAGCCATTCCCACCACGGGCACCCCCATCACGGGCATTCCCACGGCCATCACCACCACGGGCATGGGGGCCATAGCCATGTCCACGGAGCCATTGACCCCGAAATTGCCGCCTCGGATCAGGGGCTTTGGGCGGTGAAATGGTCGCTGGTGGGCCTGGTGATCACGGCGGTGCTGCAAGCCGTCGTTTTTTGGATTTCTGGCAGCATCGCCCTCCTGGCGGATCTGATTCACAACATCGGCGATGCCCTCACCGCCCTGCCCCTGGGGGTGGCGTTTTTAATGTCCCGCCGCCCACCCACCGAACGCTTTGCCTACGGTTTTGGGCGGCTAGAGGACTTGGCCGGATTGGCCATTGTCGGCGTCGTGTTGGTCAGTGCGCTGATCACCGCCTATGAATCCATCGAGCGCTTTTACCACCCCGAACCCCTGAGCCATCTGGGGGCCTTGGCGGCAGCGGCATTGGTGGGCTTTGTCGGCAATGAATTAGTGGCGCTATTTCGGATGCGGGTGGGCCGACGGATCAACAGTGCCGCCCTGATTGCCGATGGTCAGCACGCCATGGCCGATGGCTTGGTGAGTTTGGCGGTGCTACTCAGCGCCCTGGGGGTCAGCCTGGGTTATGCCTGGGCTGACCCGGCGATTGGCCTGGTGATCACCGCCGTGCTGCTGAAGATTGTCTGGGAATCGGGTCAGACCGTCTTTACTCGCCTGCTGGATGGGGTAGAACCAGAATTTTTAGAAGCGGTGGATGACGCCCTGGGGCAGGTTCCCGCCGTGGAGAAGGCCACAGCCCCCAAAGCCCGTTGGCTGGGGCATCGGTTGTACGTCGAGTTAGACATAGCCCTCGCCCCAGATCTGTCCCTCGCCGCCAGCCAAGCCGTCCTCACCGAGGTTGAAGCCGCCCTCAAACAGCATCTCCCCTACCTGGGCTGGGTGAGGGTGCGCGGCGTTCCTGCCCTCGAAGCCCAGTCCTCACCTAATCCTGTGGACAGTGGCACACTAGAAACCGATGTCCACGCTGAAACGCAACCCCTAGGAAAGGATCATCTGTAATGGCCATTGACGACTCTCTGCTAGAGCTTATTTTTAGCGGTGCTAACCTGTTTGTGCTGCCCTTTTGGACGCTGATGGTGCTGGTGCCCAACGCCAAACTGACCCGCACGATCATGGCCTCCCTGTGGCCGATCGCCGCCTTGGCGAGTGTGTATCTGTTCCTGTTTGTGGCCAGCTTTGGCAATGTGGAGGGCCTCGAAGCCTTTTCCGACCCCAACCTGAAACTGGCGGACTTGGCCAACCTCTTCGCCATTCCCTTTGTCACCGCCACGGGCTGGGTGCATTACCTCGCCTTCGACCTGTTTGTGGGCCGCTGGATTTACCTCCAAGGGCAGGAAACCGGAGTTTTCACCCGCCATTCCCTGGCCCTTACCCTGTTTGCGGGGCCGATGGGGCTGCTATCTCACCTGGTCACGACGGCCATCTGGCAACGTGTGGCTAAACCGAAGTCTGACCAGCCCACCCCGGATGCGGCGGCCTAGCGCCCGATCCTCCTGGCCCATAGCCCCGTGGGATGATGCTTGACCAAACCCAGACGCCTTTTCTCACGGCCCTGCGCCTCTGTGCCCAGCGACCCCAGGCCGCGTTCTATGCGCCGGGGCACAAGCGGGGGCAAGGGGCACCGGCGCGGTTGCGGGAACTGCTGGGGGAGGGAGCGCTGCGGGCCGACCTGCCGGAACTGACGGAACTGGACAATCTATTTGCGCCGGAAGGCGTCATTCTCCAGGCCCAAACCCTGGCAGCGGAAGCCTTTGGAGCCGATCAAACCTGGTTTTTGGCCAATGGGTCTACCTGTGGCCTAGAGGCGGCGATTCTGGCGGTCTGCAATCCCCAGGACAAAATCTTGGTGCCGCGCAACGTCCACCGCTCCGTGGTGGCGGGGCTGGTGCTGGCGGGGGCGCGGCCCGTGTTTATGGATCCGGAGTATGCCCCGGAATTGGGCTTGGCCCTGGGTATTCCGGCGGCAACCGTAGCCGCTGCCCTGGCCCATCATCCAGACACCAAGGCGGTGCTCGTGGTGTCGCCCACCTACCACGGCATTACCTCTGACCTGGAGGCGATCACCACCATCGCCCATGCCCACGGCATTCCTCTCTTGGTGGACGAAGCCCACGGCCCCCACTTTGCCTTCCATCCCGCCTTGCCCAAGCCCGCCCTGGCCCAGGGGGCCGACCTGGTGGTGCAGTCTAGCCACAAGGTGCTGTCCGCCCTCAGCCAAGCCTCCATGCTCCATGTGCAGGGCGATCACATTGACCGCGATCGCCTGCACGCGGCCCTACAACTCACCCAGTCCACCAGCCCCAATGCCCTGCTGTTGGCCTCCTTGGATGCCGCCCGTCACCAGATGGCCACCGAGGGCGAAGCCCTGCTGTCCGACACCCTGGCCCTGGCCCAAACCCTGCGGGAACGGCTGAATGCGCTACCGGGGCTGCGGGTAATTTCCCCCCAGGATGTTATTTCCTATCCCAGCGTCCGGGATTTGGACGTGACCCGAATTACCGTGGATGTGGCGGATTTGGGCATCACGGGGCTGGAGGCCGACGAAATCCTCAACGACACCCTGGGCGTTACGGTGGAGCTACCAGAACTACGCCACCTCACCCTGATCGTCAGCCTGGGCAACACCGCTGCCGATGTCGATCATGGCCTAGACGGATTTCGCCAACTGGCTGACCAAGGCCGATCACCAGCCCCTAACGCCGATCCATCCGCCTTAACCTTCTGCCTAACCCACGCCGCCTATCCCAGCCAGCCGTTTACCCTGGCCGCGTTGTCGCCCCGGGAGGCCTTCTTTTCGCCCAGCGCCACCCTGCCTGCCGCCGAAGCCGTCGGCCACCTCAGCGCCGAAACCCTGTCGGCCTATCCCCCCGGGATTCCCACGGTGATGGCTGGCGAGGAAATCACCGCCGCTGCCCTGGCCCACCTCACCACCATGGCCCAGCAGGGGGGCTACGTCACCGGGGCCAGTGACCCCACCCTCCGCACCCTCAAGGTGATTCGGGCCTAGGCCGCAGTGGATAGGGAGGCTAGAAATGGTGGTGGGCCTGGGGCCGCAAGCGCTCTGGCAAAATCCTTTACCAAAACCCTTTACCAAAACCCTTCACCAAAACCCTTTACCAAAACCCTTTACCAAAATCCTTTACCAAAATCCTTTACAAAGTGTCCACCGTTTCTGAGCATAGAAGAGGTCTTACCGTTTTCAGTCTTACCATTTTCAAGTTAGGAGCCCGTATCTGTGGAACGCACCTTTGTGATGATTAAGCCCGACGGCGTACAACGCGGTCTGGTCAGTGAGATTATTGGTCGGTTTGAGAAAAAAGGCTTCACCCTGGTGGGAATGAAGTTCATGGCGGTGCCCCGCGAACTGGCGGAAAAGCACTACGGCGTCCACCGGGATCGTCCTTTCTTTGCCGGATTGGTGGACTTCATCACCTCTAGCCCCGTGGTGGCCATGGTGTGGGAAGGCGAGGATGTGATTGCCTCCTCCCGCAAGATCATTGGCGCTACCAAGCCCCAGGAAGCCGACCCCGGCACCATCCGAGGCGACTTGGGCCTCACCGTGGGCCGCAACATTATCCACGGCTCCGATGCCCCCGACACCGCCGAGGCCGAAATTGCCCTGTGGTTCACGGCGGCGGAACTGGTGTCCTGGAAAACCAGCGCCCACTCCTGGCTGTACGAATAGGCCACGACATCAGCGGGTTCGGCAGATCATGATTGCTCTGCCGAACCCTAACCCCCAGTTTCTTTGAGCCCTCACCCCCAGCCCCTCTCCCTGAGGGAGAGGGGAGCCGGAAGGGGGCAATATTCCTTCCCAACGGTAGTCCCCATGCCCGACCCCCTCAGTCCTGGTGATGACTCGACCGCCACACCCTCCGATGCTGAGATTCAGCAGGACATTCGGCGGGGGCGGCCCTTTTCCCTGGCGGCGGCCATTGGCCAGGAAGCTGGCGGGTTCATGAAGGGGGAATCTCCGGTGCCTAAGCTGGTGCAGGCCCAGGGGGAGGCGTTGCAAATCCTCAAGGCGAACTTGGAGGACTTGGAGGGAGCCCTTCAGCAGGTGCTCACCCGCTGGCTGGAGGACGACCCCATCCGCCTCAGCCGCCACCTGGAGGATCCGGTGGAGGCCGTCAAGGACTTGCTGAACACCGTACTGGACTCCCCGGAAACCCTCTATGACCTGGTTCACCAAACCGATGTGCTGTGGGGACGGCTGTATGATGAACGGCCCCATTTTCAGAAACCGGGCCAAGCCCCGCACCCCGACGACGAATATACCCATGCGTCCGTCCGTGCGGCCCTCGTCGCCTGTTTGCAGCGGCTGGAAGCAGCGGAGAATGCGCCCCCAGAAGCCTAATCCAGGCCATCACGGAAGTCTAAAGAAAATCGAAAGCTTTGCGATTTTGCCCCCTAGCGATGGCGCTTTAGGGACAAAATTGGGCATCTTAAGGACAGCCATATCTGTGAGCTTATCGCGCCAGTCCTGCATTGTCAGGCTGGCGTTTTTGTAGGATTCCCCAGCCAACCTGTTCCCCCTGCGCCGATCCACAAACCCTAGGGGCGCGGTGGACTTTCGCCGATGGCGGAAGTCCGTCGTATTCAGGCGGATGCCTAGGGCAGAATAGATCCCTGGGAGTCGGTTCAGGAAACCAAGGAGGGATAACGATGGCCCAAACCTACGACCACGGAGAGCGCGATTTTCGCCGCACAGTACAGTGGGTGTTGTTGATTACCCTGGCTCTCAACCTGACGGTGGTGTTGCTGAAGGCAACGGTGGCCAGTTTAACCGGTTCCCTCAGCCTGATGGCGGATGCCCTCCACAGCGTCACCGACAGCGCCAATAACGTCCTAGGGCTAGCCACCAACCGCCTCGCTAACCCCATCCCTGACCGAGATCATCCCTACGGCCACCACAAGTTTGAGGCCATCGGAGCCTTGGGCATCGCCGCCTTTTTGGGGATTGCCTGTTTTGAGATCCTCACCAGTGCCATCGAGCGCCTCGTGGTGGGGGGCGATCCGGTGACCATGGGGCCAACGGCGCTGTGGGTCATGCTGGTGGTGCTGGGTATCAACATTGGGGTGGCCTTCTATGAGCGCCGGGTGGGCCTTGCCCTGAACAGCAAAATTTTGGTGGCCGATGCCCGTCACACCATGAGCGACATCTGGGTGACGATGGTGGTGCTGGTGGGGTTGATCGGCATTTGGCGGGGCATCCAATGGCTGGATGTGGCCCTGGCCTTTCCGGTGGCGCTGCTGGTGTTCAAGAGCGGCTGGGCCGTTCTCCGGGAAAATCTGCCCTGGCTGGTGGATGAAATGGCCATTGCCCCGGAGGCCATCCACGACCAGGTGATGCAGGTGCCGGGGGTGCTCAACTGCCACAGCGTTGCCTCCCGGGGGCTGCTGGGTCGTCAGGTATTCATCGATATGCACCTCGTTGTGAAGCCCACCACCGTGGACGCCGCCCACGCCATCACCGAAGCCGTGGAAGCCCACCTCGAAACCCTCTATGGCCCCGCCCGCGTCACCATCCACCTCGAACCCCACAGCTACGAATCCGAAGAACTCACCTATTGAGGCCTAGCCACTGAGGTTTGGTATCGTGTATCACAACTGGCGAAACCTGAGCCGCTAAGCTGGGCTATGGTTTTGCTGGTGGAATTGCCCTGAATGACCCGCTATATCTCCGCTGATCCCTACCTTTATCCCTACGATGGCGACCTGCGCCCCGACAATACGGCCCTGATCATCATTGATATGCAGACGGATTTCTGCGGCCAGGGCGGCTATGTAGACAAAATGGGCTACGACTTGGCCCTCACCCGCGCCCCCATCGAGCCCATTCAATCCGTGCTAGCGGTGATGCGAGACCAGGGTTTCACCATTATTCACACCCGCGAAGGCCATCGGCCCGACCTGTCTGACCTGCCCGCGAACAAGCGGTGGCGATCCCAGCAAATTGGCGCAGGCATCGGCGATCCTGGCCCCTGTGGCCGCATTTTGGTGCGGGGAGAAGCGGGCTGGGAAATCATCCCGGAACTGGCCCCCCGGGAGGGTGAAATCATCATCGACAAACCGGGTAAGGGATCCTTCTACGCCACCGATTTAGACCTGATTCTCTCGGTCAGGGGCATCCGTAACCTAATCCTGACGGGCATCACCACCGATGTTTGCGTCCACACCACCATGCGCGACGCCAATGACCGGGGCTACGAATGTCTGCTCCTGTCGGACTGCACCGGAGCCACCGACTACGGCAACTATCTGGCCGCCCTGAAAATGATCAAAATGCAGGGGGGCGTCTTTGGTTCCGTGGCCACCTCTGCCGATCTGCTCAAGGGGCTGACCGCGTGAACTAGCGTCTTCGTTCGCCTTGAGCTTGTCGTTCGCCAAGCGTCCCCCATGGGGAAAAGGCGTGGCCCCTGGGCTTCGACGGTTCGACTAGCTCACCGCTCAGCCCGAACGGTTTCAACGGTTCGACGGTTCGACTAGCTCACCGCTCAGCCCGAACGTTGCTTAAGCCAGAGGCCGACAGCGATATCATCTTCTCGGAGAAGCCCCATCTTGAGACTGGCTGGTTGCCCCTGGCGGGACTTGCCGAATCCCCGGGTGGTAGTCTATGTTGCCTGTGCCGCCCTTGATGCAGGCCGGTACTGTGTGGCCCGATATCTTGGGCCTGTCCCTTACCCCAGGACGTTGTCCCCAGGATTGCCCCCATGATTGAACCCGTCACGCTTCCTGCCAGCTTTCTCCTCGCCGCTGAGTCGATGTTGGAAGACCCCAGTATTGAGGCTCACCTGCGCCAGTTTTGCCTGGTGCTGTCGGTGTCCTTGGGGGTGGCCACCCTGTCCCGCATGTTCAGTGTGTTGCGAAACATCCCCTATACCCTGCTGCTGTTGCTGGTGGGGCTGGGGTTGGCCCTGGTGGATGTGCGGTTGATTAACCTCTCGCCCCAATTGATTTTGTTTATCTTTTTGCCGCCGCTTTTGTTTGAGGCGGCCTGGAATCTGAATTGGCAAAGCCTGAAGCAGTATGCGGTACCCGTGATCCTCTATGCCGTCTTTGGCGTGGTGATCTGTGTGGGTAGCTTGGTGTGGGGGTTGCAAGCCTTTGCCGGAGCCTCCCTGGCCACGGCCCTGCTGGTGGGGGCCAGCCTCTCCGCCACGGATCCGGTGTCGGTGGTGGCGCTGTTTCGGGAACTGGGGGTGGATAAAAAACTCACCACCATCATGGAGGGGGAAAGCCTGTTTAACGATGGCGTGGCGGTGGTGGCCTTTAACCTGCTGCTAGGGCTGGCCCTGGGGCTAGAACAACTCGACGCGGCGGTGACGGTGGCCCGGTTCCTCGTCTTTGTCGGCGTCGGCGTCAGCATTGGCGGGCTGATTGGCTTTGGCCTCTCCTTCCTCACCCAGCGCTTCGATATTCCCCTGGTGGAGCAGTCCCTCACCCTGGTGTCGGCCTATGGCACCTACCTGGTGGCGGAGGAACTGGGGGGATCGGGCGTCATTGCCGTGGTCACGACGGGGTTAATTCTGGGCAACTTTGGATCCCGCATTGGCATGAACCCCCGCACCCGCCTTGTGGTGTCGGAGTTTTGGGAGTTTGTGTCGTTTTTCATCAACTCCATCGTATTTTTGCTGATTGGCGACCAGGTGGAATTTGCCGGACTCATGGCCAACCTCGACAAGATTTTTGTGGCCATTGTGATTATGCTGGTGGCCCGCGCCATCGGGGTCTATGGCCTGGGTGCCCTCAGCAATGCGGTCACGGGGCCAGAGATGGATCTGCCGCTAGCGGGGCAAACGGTGCTGTGGTGGGGTGGCCTGCGCGGATCGGTGTCGGTGGCCCTAGCCCTGAGCGTTCCGGCGGTGCTGGGTGATCGCCAGGAAGTGATCGGCATCGTCTTTGGGGTCATGCTCTTTACCCTGCTGGTGCAAGGTCTGACCACCAAACCCCTGCTCGAAGCCCTCAACCTCTTGGGCGACCAGCCCATGCGGGTGGAGTATCAGCAAATGAGTGCCCACCGCGTGGCCCTAACCCGGGTGCTGCAACGGCTCGGAGAAATTGAAAGCAACCAGGAGTTCGACCCGGAATTTGTGGGCTATCAACGGGCCTTGGTGGAGGGCCAACTCGGCGAAGTGAAGGATAAACTGGCCAAGCTGGAGCGGAAGCATCCCGAGATTCAGCACTACGCCTCCGAACAACTGCGGGAGGAACTGCTGGCCATCGAATCCGATACCTACGCTGAGTTCATTCGGGCCGGACAACTCAAACAGGATCTCGCCCCCTTGCTAGAGGGCGTGCTGCCTGATCGCATCGCCGAAACCGCCTAGACCTCCCTTGCCCTAACCCTAGTGCAGTGTCAAGGTTAAGCATTAGGGCTTCGACAAGCTCAGCCCGAACGGGTCGTTTACGGTCGTCCTGAGCTTGTCGTTCGCCAAGCGTCCCCCGTGGGGAAAGGGCTGTGAGGCTGGTTGGCAGACAAAACTGGCTAGAACCCTTATCTGTCAAAGGGTCAGGAAACCTGACCCCTACATGGCCCGAATGCGGTAGAGCGCTGAGCCACTGTGCGGCCCCGGTTTCCGGGAAAGGCTGTGTCGTCGGGTCGTTCCTCGGCTATACTGACCCTGAAAATTTGGGCGGATTCTTGAAATTCCTACGCGTTATCCCCTGGTTTGATCCCACCGTGGCCGAATGGTCAGCGGAATCTCGTTGGCTACGCTGGCTGACGTTTCTCTGGATGGGCTTTGGGCTGCTGATCCTTTTTTCCGCCTCCTATGCCGTTTCCGTGGCGGAACAGGGTCATGGTCTGCACTATGTTCTGGTGCAGCTTATGTGGATGACGGTGGGGCTCATCCTCTTCAACCGCCTTGTCCACACCCCCCTTGATCGCCTGCTGCGGGGGGCGGGGGGCGTGCTGCTCGTCCTGTTTGGCCTGGTGTTGCTCACCCTCATCCCCGCCCTAGGGGTGACGGTAAACGGGGCCACGCGCTGGCTCCCCCTCGGGCCATTTATGATCCAGCCATCGGAATTGCTCAAGCCCTGTCTTGTCTTGCAGGGAGCCCGCCTGTTTGGCCAATGGGATCAACTGTCCTGGCGACATCGACTGGCTTGGCTGGGCATTTTTGCGGCCATCCTAGCGGCGATCTTGCTCCAGCCCAACCTCAGTACCGCCGCCGTCTGTGGCCTCACCCTCTGGTTGATTGCCCTCGCGGCGGGGATACCCTATCGCTATGTGGGGTTGGCCGCCCTCAGCGGTCTCGCGACGGGCATCCTCAGCATCAGCATCAAAACCTACCAACGACAGCGGATTATTTCCTTCCTCAACCCCTGGGCTGACCCCGGCGATCAGGGGTATCAGTTGATTCAAAGCCTGCTGGCGATTGGATCGGGCGGGCTCTGGGGAGAAGGGTTTGGTCTGTCTCAGCAAAAGCTCTATGCCCTGCCGATTCAGTATACCGACTTCATTTTTGCGGTCTACGCCGAAGAATTTGGCTTCATCGGTAGCCTAGTCCTGATCAGCTTTCTGGCCATCTATGCCTCCGTGGCGCTGATCGTTGCCCTGCGAGTGACCAACCCCCTCCACAAGTTGGTGGCCATTGGGGCCATGGTGGTGCTGGTGGGTCAGTCCCTGCTCAACATGGGGGTGGCCAGTGGCGTCTTGCCGACTACGGGCTTGCCCTTCCCCTTCATGAGCTACGGCGGCAGTTCCATGATCGCAAGCCTGGTGACCGCCGCCCTGCTCGTCCGTGCTGCCCGCGAAATCCACACCGACGATCCCCTGGCCCTGCCCCTGGCTGGTCGCTCTCGCCTGCGCCTCCTGAACCAACACCCCCCCGATCCCGGAACCTCACCCTAAATCCCTCTCCCACGGGGAGAGGGACTTTGAGACACTTCCGGCTCCCCTCTCCCTGTGGGAGAGGGGCTGGGGGTGAGGGCTCCGGGGGGCTGGGGGTGAGAGCTCCGGGGGCTGGGGGTGAGGGCTCCGGGGGCTGGGGGTGAGGGCTTCGGTTCTAGGCCCGGAACTTTTCGGTGATGCGCGTCATGGCTTCCACCACGTTCTCGCGGCTGTTGAAGGCGGAGATGCGGAAGTAGCCTTCCCCAGCCGCCCCAAAGCCTGATCCGGGGGTGCCCACCACGTTGCAGGTGTGCAGCAGCTTATCGAAGAAGTCCCAACTGGAGAGGCCGTTGGGGGTTTTCACCCACACGTAGGGGGCATTGACCCCGCCATAGACGCTGATCCCCGCTGCCGTCAATTGCTCGCGGATGATCCGGGCATTTTCCATATAGAAGTTGATCAGCGCCTTGGTTTGGGCTTGGCCCTCGAGGGAGTAGACCGCCTCGGCCCCCCGCTGCACAATGTAGGATACGCCGTTGAATTTCGTAGACTGGCGGCGGTTCCACAGGCCGTGCAATTCTACCTCGCTGCCGTCGGCGGCCTTGCCCTTAAGGGACTTGGGCACCACCGTGAGGGCGCAACGGGTGCCGGTAAAGCCAGCGTTCTTGGAAAATGATCGAAACTCGATGGCACATTCCCGAGCGCCTTCAATTTCATAGATGGAGTGGGGAATGGTGGGATCGGTGATAAAGGCTTCGTAGGCGGCGTCGAACAGGATGATGGAACCGTGGGCACGGGCATAGTTGACCCAGGCTTGCAGGTGTTCCTTGGTGGCCACGGATCCGGTGGGGTTATTGGGGAAGCACAGGTAAATCAGATCCACCTTTTCGTTGGGGATGCTGGCGGTAAAGTTGTTTTCGGCGTTGATGGGCAGGTAGACCAAGCCTTCGTATTCCCCATTGTCCTTGACTGGCCCCGTATGGCCTGCCATCACGTTGGTATCGACATAGACGGGATAGACTGGGTCGGTGACGGCAATGGAGTTGTTGTTACCGAAAATATCCAAAATGTTGCCGCAGTCGCACTTAGACCCATCGGAGATAAAGATTTCCGAGGCATCCACCTCACAACCCCGGGCTTGGAAGTCGTGCTGGGCAATTTTTTCCCGCAGCCAGCCGTAGCCCTGTTCGGGGCCATAGCCTTTAAAAGAACCGCGATCCCCCATGTCCTGCACTGCCTGAATCATGGCATTCCGACAGGCTTCCGGCAGGGGTTCCGTGACATCGCCAATCCCAAGGCGAATGATCGGGGCATTGGGGTTGGCTTCGGCAAAGGCATTGACCCGGCGGGCGATCTCCGGGAACAGATAGCCCGCTTTCAGTTTGAGATAGTTGTCGTTAATGGTGGCCATACAAGTTTGTGTCGATTTATGTCTTAACCCAGAGTACAGCCATTGCTGAGGTGTTTTGGAGTCCAGGGGTAGGAGTTCGCCCTCCCAGGAGATCGATCCTCTCCCTGGGGCGATGCCATCGAGACGGGGCGGAGAAGCGACTCAAATCTAAAGAAATACTTAAGATAATGACCTGGGATCGCAAAATAAGCCGTCTTATGATCCGGCAAAAAGAGGTGCAAAGGGCCAAGGCGCACAACAGAAAAAGGGAAGCTGACCCAGGTTTTCCCACGTTAATCCGAGCGATGAAGACTTCCCCAGTAGATAAAGTCTTCTAAAGAAACGTAACGTTCTGTTCTGTATTCTGACAGAGGCGCAGGGGTTGGTAGTCGCCTTTACAGCCGTTGGGGATCGCCAAGTGCTAGGGTTTCCAGAGTGATTCATGCAGTTATGCCCCCAGCATCAATGGCACAAATTCTTGATCCCCTCCTCTCCGATAACTCCCAGCCGGTTCTCTGTTGCTATGTCAACGTGACCAGCAAGATTCAGATTGCTCGCATTACCAATATCCCGGATTGGTACTTTGAACGGGTCGTTTTTCCGGGCCAGCGGTTGATGTTTGAAGCCCCACTGAAGGCGCTGCTCGAGATCCATACGGGTATGATGGCCAGCGCCATTTTGTCAGACACCATTCCCTGCGATCGCCTCGCCATTGACCAAGAGGAAGAGGTGGATCCGCCCAGCGGGGCTAGCACTGAACTTCCGGCTGAAACCCCAGCCGCCGTCGCCTCCTAGTCCTCGGCGGCCCCGGGGATACCTGGATCGATGGGTTGGCTGGTTCCAGAGGGCTGGGAGGTCATTGAGGCCAGCCACCCCGGGATCGATTCAGCGACTTGTGTAACAGACCGTGCCATTGATCGCCGCTTTAGGGCGAGGTCATGCTATTCAAAAAGTAAGTCTTCTGGTGTTTGGGTTCAAACGTTGGACTTACCTTCTTTTTTATGGCTATGGCGCATCGCGGCCTGGTCTATGGGGCTGACCCTCACGGGCTATGGGTTGTTGGCGGCCACGGGGCTGTACTGGGCCTATCGGCGGCGGCAGGCCGATCCGCCCCCGGCTGGGCTGCGGCTTCTGCACCTCTCCCTGGGGCTGGCCCTAGTGCTGCTGGTGCTGCTGCTGCTGGCCATTGGCCTGGTGGGCACCCTGGGCGAATATGGGCATCTGGGACATTCTATCCACCTGCCCTTGGGGCTGTCGGTGGTCGGGCTAGTCTTGGCCTCGGCATGGAGTGCTAGCCGCATCAGCCCCGCACGGCCCTGGGCACGGACGCTGCACCTGGCCTTGAACGGTGGCTTGGCCCTAGCCCTGGCTGGGGTGGGGTGGTCGGGTTGGCAGGTGGTGCAAAAGTATTTACCTTAAGGGAAGGTCTTCCACTCATCCCCCGTCCGCCATGGATTCCAGCCCCACCTCGCCCATGCCGCCTGCCGCCCCAGAGACAGCCCCTCCCCTGGTGGTCTCTCCACCGGATTCCCCGCAGGTGTTTCCCATCGCGCCCTTCATTCGCCTAACGCTGCTGCTACTCTATGGCGCTCTGCTGGGGCCGATCCCCTTTCTGGCCCAGGCCACCCAAGCGGCGGTATCCCCCCAACTACTGACGGTGGGCATTGTCCTGGGATGGATTGGGCTATACGGTGCCCTAGCCCAGCGGGTGGTGGTGGATGACCAGGCCATTGAAGTGACCTATCCCGGCTGGATTCGCTGGCTGTTTCGGGGGGGCTGGCGCTTGCCCTGGACGGAGGCCCAGGCGCTCAAGCCTCGATCCACCGGGCAGGGGGGGATCGTCTACTACTTCGTGGGCACCGACCAAAACGCCTACCTGCTGCCGATGCGGGTGGCGGGGTTTGCCCGGTTGGTGGGCCTTGTGCAGCGCTACACCTCCCTCGATACCCAGGATGTGAAACCCCTGGCCCAACCCTGGATGTACGGCCTTTTGCTGGTCTTTACGCTATTTTTACTGCTCATTGACCTCTGGACGATTTCCACCGCCCTCACCTTCTCTGGAACGGCCTAGGCCTCCGCGATCGTGCAGGGGATTTCCCCTCGCCCCTGCCTTCGCCCCTTGAAGGGAAACCTGGATTTGACGTCCCCCGTTCTGCGAAACCTTTGCCACCATGACCGCCGACTCCCTTGCCCAGGCCCAAACCGAATACACCTATGGCCAAGCCGCCTTTGAAAGGGGCCAGTATCGACGGGCCGTCGATCACTTTGAGACAGCGGCGGGGATCGCCAAGGCCTCCACACCCCTGGGGGGCGAAATTCAGATCTGGCTGGTCAACGCCTACAATGCGGTCGGTCGATCCCAGGAGGCCGAGGTGCTGTGCGAAGCGCTCACCCGCCACCCCGATCTGGAGGTGCGCAAGCAGGCCAAAAATTTGCTGTACATTTTACAAGCGCCCCAACTGCGTCGTCCCGGCAACTGGATGAGCCAAATCCCCGATCTGGGCACCCTAGAAGACGGCGACCATTTCGGTGGACGGGGGATCACCACGACCGCCCCCCGCCGCGTCCCCAAACCTGCCGCCAAACCTGAGCCCCCACCCCTCGATCCCAGCCAGATCAACAGCCGCGAGAATGGGTTTTTGTGGTTGGCCCTGGGGCTAGTGGGGCTGGTGCTAGGGGGCCTACTGTGGCTGAGCTAGTCCTTTGGACAGGGGCGAGGACGGGGGAGGGCATGGTTTGGGGGGTGGCTTAGCGATATGCTGAAACTGGAGTAATGGCAAGGCTATGACCACCCGTTCGGCAAAATCTTCTACCCATCCCACCCCCATCCCCGCCCCTCGCAAACTCTGGCTGGCGGCGGCCAAACCCCCGATGTACAGCGTGGCCATCATGCCCATTTTGGTCGGTAGTTTGGTGGCCTATGCCGAAACCGGGCAATTCATGGCGTCAATTTTCGGGCTATTTTTGCTATCGGCCATTTTCATCCTGGCCTGGGAAAATCTCAGTAACGATGTCTTTGATGCCGAAACGGGCATTGACATTAACAAAGCCCATTCCGTGGTCAACCTCACCCGCAATAAGGGGTTTGTCTTCGCCCTAGCCAATGGCTGCTTGGCCCTCGGGCTGCTGGGCATCCTAGCCATTGCCCTCTCCCAGCAAGACCCCACGGTGCTGATCCTGATTGCCCTCTGCTGTATGCTGGGCTACTGCTACCAAGGCCCGCCCTTTCGCTTGGGCTACCGGGGCCTAGGGGAACTGCTGTGCTTCCTAAGCTTTGGCCCCTTGGGCGTTGGGGCCGCCTACTATAGCCAAACTCAGAGTTGGTCTTGGGGGAGCCAAATGGCGGGGTTTTTCGTTGGCTTCACCACCAGTCTTGTCCTGTTCTGCTCCCACTTTCACCAGGTTGAAGATGACATCGCCGCCGGGAAACGATCCCCCATTGTGCGGATGGGTACCCGCCGGGGGGCGCAGGTCGTTCCGGTTTTGGCGGGGCTGGCCTTGATGACGGTGGCCCTGGGGATCTGCACGGGTTGGTTTCCAGCCTGGACAGCCCTGGCCTTTCCCAGCGCCCTCTCCGCCTGGAAGCTCAGCCGCCACGTTCATCGCCACCACCACCAGCCCCAAAAGGTCAGCAACGCCAAGTTCTATGCCATTGGATTCCACTTTTGGAGCGGTGTCCTGCTCAGCCTAGGATTTCTGATTAGTACCCAATTGAGCTAACCCATCGCCTGATAAGTCTATGGGGTTCGAGATTCGCCCCTATCAACGCCCTTTTCGCCAACCGCTGCGCACGGCCCACGGTCTATGGGCTGTGCGGGAGGGCCTAATCCTGCGCCTAGTCGATGGTGAAGGCCACATCGGCTACGGCGAAATTGCCCCTATGCCCTGGTTTGGCACCGAAACCCTAGCCCAGGCCCTCACCTTTTGCCAGTCCCTAGAACCGAGCTTCTGGCAAAACCGAACGACTTTAGCCGAAACCGATATTCCGCCCCACCTCACGGCCACCCAATTCGGTCTCGCCTCCGCCTGGATCGGTCAACAGTCCGCCCGCATCTCCTCCTCGGCCCCTCGCCCCGCCGCCGCCCCGCTGCCCCACTGTGCCCTTCTCCCCGCCACAGACGCGGCCCTGACCGCGTGGCTTCCCCTGTGGGATCAGGGATTTCGCACCTTCAAATGGAAAATTGGCGTGGCGGACATCAGCCAAGAATGCCGCTGGCTAGAGACCCTGATGGCCCAACTGCCCGCCGCCGCTCGCCTCAGGTTAGATGCCAATGGCGGGTTAACGGTCGCCGCTGCCGCCCAGCTTTTAAGGGTCTGTGACCAGGTGAATGGGAAGGAGGGACGCATTGAGTGCCTAGAGCAACCCTTGCCCCCGGAGCAGTTTCACGCCATGCAGCGCCTTGCCCAACAATTCAAAACCCCCCTGGCCTTGGATGAATCCGTCGCTACCCTGGCCCAGCTTGAGGATCACCAGCGACGGGGCTGGACGGGGCTGTGGGTCGTGAAGCCCGCCATTGCTGGCTGGCCAGATCGGCTACGACGCTTTTGGCGGCACCATGCCCCCACCCTGCTGTTTTCCTCCGTCTTTGAAACCCCCATTGGGCGGCAGGCGGCGCTGACCCTGGCCCACGACTATGCCCACGATATGCCCGGTGCCCATACCCTGGGCTTTGGCACCCTGGGCTGGTTTGACGACCATTGGGATCACCTCAGCCCAGCCCAACTCTGGGATCACATCGGGGCGGCTAGGTGAGGTCTTGCAAGGACTTTGTGATCGACTGAGGAGGCTTGAACCACCCTGGAGTCTGAGAACTCAGCCAACCCTAACCCCAGAAGCGGCTAGTAGTAGTTGCCCACCTTCCGATGGTGAACGGCGGTGAGGCCATCGGGGTGAGAGACCTTCCCATCCTGGACGGTGCAATAGACAATCCAGTGATCGCTGACCTCCATCCGGCTGGTGACGGCGCATTCCAGGTAAGCGAGGGCATCGGCCAAAATGGGCGATCCATTGGTGGCGGGGCGGGTGCGGATTCCGGCGAAGCGGTCGGCACCGGGGGCAAACCGCTTTAGGAAATGCTTCATCAGGGGCAGGTGCTTGCCCTCTTCCAGGACGTTGAGCACAAAGGTATCCCCCACCTGCATCAGGGATTCGATCGCCCGATCCTTTGCCACCGCCACCGTAAAGCCCAGGGGTTGGAAACTGGCCTGGGACACCCAGGAGGCCAACATCGCCCCAGAGCGCTCGCCTTTTTGGGCGGTGATGATGTAGAGGCCGCTGCTGATCCGACCGAGGGCTTTTTCCAGGTCGGCATCTAGGGATTTAAGCTTTTTCATTTTGCCCGCCTGGGCCAGGGCTTGGCCGAGGTCGGTGCCCATTTCTTCGCAGCGCTGGTAGAGGGCTTCGCTGGGGGTGTCTTTGACGCGCAGGGGCACAAAGGCGGTGGCCAGTTCCAGGTCTTGAAACTTGTTGGCCAGGGGGTCAATGGGTTCGTCGTTGCCGCCATAGGACTCGAACAGGCCCACGGTTTGCTTGCCGCTCACGGCGGCCAGGATGGTGCCCAGGGTGGCCTGGGTTTCGTTGGCGATGGGGCCAGAGGCAGGGGGCAGGCCAATCACCAGACCCTTGGCACGGCTGACCAACTCCGTCACCTCTTGGGGATCAGCCGATCGCATGTCCATCATTTCCACGGCCACACTGGTTTTGGTGATGCCCCGCGCCAAGGCCTGGGAGAGGCGATCGCTGTAGCCGTAGTCTGACACGTAGAAGACGGCCACCAGGTCTTCGGCCTTGGTTTTCTCCTGGCTCCAGCGCTGGTAGCGTCCGGTCAGTTCGGCCACGTTGTAGCGCAGCAGGGGGCCATGGCCCGTGGCGATCATCTGCACCGGGGGGAGGGCATCCATGCGCTTCATCGCCGCCAGCACCGAACGGGCGTTGGGGGCCATCAGGCACTCGTAGTAAAAGCGAAAATCGGGGGACAACACCTCCAGGTCTTCGTCGTAGGTGGCATCGCTGCAAAAGTGCATCCCAAAGGCATCGCAGGTGAAGAGAATCCCCGTTTTGTGGTCGTAGGTGAAGATGGTGTCGGGCCAGTGCAGGTTGGGAGCGCTGACAAATTCCAGCCGGTGACCGTTGCCCAGGTCGAGGGTGTCACCGTTTTTCACGATCAGCCGCTCAAAGGGACGGTGTACCAAGTCTTCCAAGAAGGCGATCGCCACCTTGGCCCCCACCACCGTGGCCTGGGGAGCCAATTCCAGCACATCGCGCACGAGGCCGCTGTGATCGGGCTCGGTGTGGCTGATCACCAGATAATCAATGGTTTTGGGGTCAATCTCCCCGGTCAGAGTCTTTAGGTACAGTTCCCGAAACTTGGCGTGGGAGGTATCCACCAGGGCGATCTTTTCGCCGCGAATGATAAAGGAATTGTAGGTCGTGCCGTTTTGTAGGCCAAACTCAATGTCAAACCGATCCCGATCCCAGTCGAGGGATCGAATGGTCGTGACCTCTTCGGCGATGGATTCCACCGCAATGGTCAAGCGCTTTTGCTGAGGATTCGCGACGGCTGCAACCATGGGTATCTTCTCCCTAAGTCTGTACAAGCGCCCAAGGCCCATTGTCCGAGGCTAGCCATCCCGCTAGTCGGATCGGGGGCTAACTAGGCCTAGGCGGCAACAACTGGGTTGTTGATTAATGTAGCTATTCTGACGCAAAACGCTCAACCAAGGGGTCACAATTGCTGATGAACCCAATGGCCAAAGCTAATCATATCCGTGGTGCCAACGATGCGCTGAGCCGCCATCGTCCATGCCGCCGGGAATTCCCATGGGCCGTCAACTGGCGGCTCTCATCCACGGTCCAAGCTTCCCAGTATCCCCCCAGTGCAGTGTCAAGGTTAAGAATTAGGGCTTCGACAAGCTCAGCCCGAACGTGTCGTTTACGGTCGCCCTGAGCTTGTCGAAGGGCCTTGAGGATATCTGCAACCCTAAAATTTAAGCCTGACAGACCACTAGGCACAGCCTACAATCGGGCCACAAAACACCTCACGTTAAAATGGGACTATTCACCCGCCCAATTTGGCTGAATTTCCTTTCCCTGCTGCCTGCCACCACCCTGGCCGTACTCACCCTCGCCAT
>JAYKHF010000101.1:0-9085 GCA_035285305.1 Leptolyngbya sp. | reverse complement strand
GGCTGGCCAAGCTCTTTGGGTGTTGTCGGGTTAGGAGGCGGCGTGCGAGATCCTCTAGTTTTGGCCCAGTGATTGTGTTAGATAGGGGGGCTTAAGGCTGGGTCGGCACTGGTTGACTGACAAAACTGGCGAGAAGCCACGTCCGTCAAAGGGTCAGGAGACCTGCCCCCTACATGAACCCAATACGGTAGGGGCGCGGTTTTCGCGCCCGATGCAGAATCTTTTGTCAGTCAACCAGGGGTCGGCATTCCCCGGTTCTTAAGCTTCTCTTCCGGATGTTGGCGCAAAATGACAAGTCGGACAAGGGGAAGCGTGATATTTCTAGGGTTATCAAGCATAAGGGCCATCTCCTGAGGGGCTTGTGCCTTAGGAGATGGCGGTTTTTGATGCCTAACATCCTGAGAAGCGCCATCGTAATCCATCTTTCTTCACGCTGAGCGGCCTTTTTAAGCCCTCCTGTTAACCAGCGATTTGTCCATGGATAGTACTTTTAATATCAAAGAACTGTTATGTTAAGCAGCTTCGCGCAGCTAGCGGTATTGGCCACGCTGATGAGCATTTTAATGAGCGATAAAACCGGATTAATTAGCCTGGGTACTCTCGCCGCCGTTGCGCTGCTGCTGACCCCACTGGCAAGGGCTGACGCCCAAGTCATCCCCCTAGAACCATCGCCGGAGGCGGCGCTAGACCAGGTACCTGAGGGTGCTGAGGGACGGTCTGAGGATGGGGCACCCGCCGTTCCCTCGGCGGACTGGTGGCCATCGGAGTCTCCGACGACTGATTCACCCCCCGGTTCTGATTCACCCCTTGTGGAATCGGCCCCATTGGGGGCCAACCCCGGCCCCAACCTGAATGACACAGCCCCCACGGAGCATTTCCAACCTCCAGCCTCTACCAGTAGTCAGGATCTGCTATGGACGGAGATGTCCGTAGCCAGTGAGGATCTCCTCGAAGCGCCCCTCGCTCCGTCCCTGGATAGGGCTCAAACGGCATCAGCGTCTTCCCAGGGGGATAAGTGGCACTTTTTGCTAGCCCCCTACGCCTATGTTCCCCTCAGCATTTCAGGGTCAGCCAACTTTAGTAACCTCAATGATGACCCAGGCGGTTCTGGAGGAGGGATCGACTTTGACCTGCAACCCAACCAAATTAGGACAGCGCTACGTAATAACTTAAACTTCGCCTTCCTTGGTGGCTTTGAAGCCTGGAACCCGAATTATAGGCTTGGGGTTCTCGCCAACTTTGACTACGTTTCCCTGTCCACCAATAGCACGGTCAACCGGGATGTACGATTTCCGGGTGCTGCGGCCTTCATCCCTACCCAAGTCAACACAAGGTTAACGACCCAGCTGATGCGAGCCGACCTGGTGGGCAGCTACCGCTTTTACGATCCAGCGCAGGTGAATCCGGCGGGCATTGATTCTGAATACGATCTAGGGCCTTTTGTCTTTGATGCGTTGGGTGGCCTGAGTCTCATTCAAGTGAATACCCGGCTGGGGTTAACCACCAACCTGGGGGGGGCGGGTCAGTTTGACAACAGTCGTACCGTCGTATCGCCGCTGGTTGGCGGGCGGGTGCGGTGGAATGCCAACCCCAAATTAGCCCTAGTTGGAACGGGCACTGTCTCTGGGTTCGGCATTAGTGGCCTGATGCAGTACGACATCCAGGGCGGGTTGGATTGGATGTTCTCGGGCAATACCACCCTGGGGGCAGGGTATCGCTTCGGCTTCACCGACTACAACCCTGGCCGGATTAACCTCAACGTTGATCAGCATGGCCCTTACCTCAATATCGGCTTCCGCTTTTAAGCGGCGGGGCAGCGGTCAAGGGCTAGATAACGCAGTCTAGGGGCTGCCATCGGCCAGCCTCAACGGCGGTCCCCACGCCTGACTCGTTTCCAATCGTTCAAAACCAATGGAGCATTCCATACCCACCGAACAACGAGGGCGCAACTTGAGTTCGCAAAGCCGGATTAGGAACCCGTTCCCCCTCCCCCAAATCAACCGTTCTTGAGTGAGTACAACGATGAACAGCTACGCTTTCCTAAATCCAATCGGCTTCCTAAATCCAATCGGCGGCGTATCCCTCGCCCTCGGGATGGCCCTCACGGCGGGAGCCCTTGCACCGATGTCGGCCCAGGCCCAGGAGATTGACCCCCTAGCCACGGAAGTTCTGCAATTGATGTCGGACTACCTGGCCGAGACCGAAGCCCTCAGTTTCAATGCCGACATTGATTTTGAGGTGATCACGACCAACGGGCAAAAGCTGCAATTTAGTAGCTATGCCTCGGTGCTGCTCAGTCGGCCCAATGGGATCCATATCCACCGTCAGGGGCCATTGGCCGATGTGGATATTGTGTTTAACGGTAGCCAGATCACCCTGTTTGGGCGACGGATCAACGCCTACGTACAGCAAGCCTTGACGGGCACTGTGGAGGAAGCCATTCTCGCCGTTGAGGCCGACACGGGCATTCCCTTTCCGGGGGCCGACCTGCTGTTTAGCAACCCCTACGAGGTGCTGATGGCAGGCGTGACCAGCAGCCAGTACCTCGGTACGGGCTACATCGACGGGGTAGAAGTTCACCATCTGGCCTTCCGGGAGGACGATGTGGACTGGCAGATCTGGGTGCAGACGGGGGATCAGCCTCTGCCCATGAAGTATGTGATTACCACCAAGTGGGTGACGGGTGCGCCCCAGTACGAAACTCGCCTGCGCGACTGGAACACCAGCCCCCAGGTTGGCCCCCAGGCCTTCACCTTTACCGCTCCGGCTGGGGCACAGCGACTCGAAGCCCTTCCCCCCAGCGAACGAGAAGACTTTCAATCTGCCGAGGAGGCTCAGTCATGAAGATGCAAGGTATCAATCGGGTCGTGATCGCCACCGTAGCGCTGTTAGCCACCGGTGTCGTCATCGATGGTGGCGGTAGTGGTGGCCTAGTCGCCTCCCCAGCGTCAGCGGTGGTGGGTCGGCCCGCGACCCCGGTCAGTGTGGCGGGGGCGGCTCGACGCACCACGCGGCGAGTGATTCGGCGATCCACAATCTACGCGGCGACCCTACCCACCGGTTGTTCCACAATTTATATCGAAGGGACGATGCTCTACCAGTGTGGGGCCACCTACTACCAGCCCTACAACAACCAGTACGTCGTCGTGTATGTCGATTAGCTGGCTGACTGACAAAAGATTCTGGGTCGGGTGCGAAAACCGCGCCCCTACGGCATGGGTTCCCTGTAGGGGTCAGGTCTCCTGACCCTTTGACAGATCTGGGTTCTCGCCAGTTTTGTCAGTCAACCAGGTCGATTAGACTTGGCGCGGACGAAACAGCCTAGTTTTTGCCCTCCGACCACGTTCTTCAACGGCTTCCCGAGGCTAACCAAACCTGAGTTCGGGATAAGGCCAGCGGCCCGACGCCCCGGTGCTGATGGCCCTGGGGACGGTCATCAGTGTGGCCATTACCCTCGGCCTTGCGACCCAATTGCCCCTTGACCAGGCCACGATCATTGATCCTTGGGCTATCTGCTAGGGCAGCACCCTCGTCACCCTGGGTCTTGTCCCTAATTGTCCGGATTCACGGGCCTTCACGCCCAGCCTTGCATCGAGTTCCACGGGGGATACGTTCCCTGCTGGTTGGCTGACAAAAGATTCTGCACCGGGCGCGGGAACCGCGCCCCTACCGCATTTAGGCCATGTCGGGGTCAGGTCTCCTGACCCTTTGAGAAATCTGGGTTCTGGTAAGTTTTGTCAGTCAATCAGCTTTCCCTGTCCCAGGATTTCTTAATCGTAGCTTAACCTAAGGCCAATCCACCGTTAATGTGATCTCAAGCCGTTATTAACACGCCTGGGATAGCATAACCCTGTAGTCATGGAAAGTTTTGCTAGTCATTCACACAATCTAGGAATTCAATCGTCTTGAATCCGGCAAAGTTGTCATCAAACAACAGCCTAGACTGTTGCTTTGACCAGCCTTAGGGTTGTGGATCTTCTATTCCTAGTTTTTTAAGGCAAGATTAGGAATTCTAGATCGTGATTTTAATGCTCCGAACAAGCCATAAACTGGCGAGGTAAAGCAAAGTCGTTTTCTCAAGATTCAAGCCTCAGATACCCTATTGATCAGGAATCACAACGCATGGCAGGATGCCTGTAGAGGTTGGATTCTTGTTGAATCAACAGGAATTTGCAGAGGCAATCTACAGGATTCATAAATGCAGAAGACGAATTGCATTAAAGGCAATTGATGGTATATTTGGCTGAGCAAAAGCGATCCTTAAGGCACGAATCTTGGGCAATCAAGATGTTTGCTGAAATAAGCGGAAACATCGTTTTTGTGATAAAACAACTCTGGCCTACTGGCTTGTATTGTGTTTGAAGGTGAAACCGAGGAAGCTATGTCCAATCGTTTATTTTCCATTGGTCGTTCTGGTTTGCTATTAGCGGGTGTCCTCAGTCTGGTGGCCTGTGGCGGCGGCCAAACCACCGGAGAAGCCCCTGCCGATGACATGGCCGCAGGTGGGTCTGACCTCACTGGGTCTGTACTGGTGGATGGTTCTAGCACGGTGTTCCCCATCTCCGAAGCCATGGCTGAGGAATTTGGTAAGGCTAACCCCGGCGTAGCGGTGACCGTGGGCGTCTCCGGTACGGGCGGCGGCTTCAAGAAATTCTGTGCGGGCGAAACCGATATCAGCGGAGCCTCTCGCCCCATCAAGCAGGAAGAAATCGACCTCTGTAAGGAAGCGGGCATTGAGTTTGTTGAACTGCCCATCGCCTTTGACGGTCTCTCTGTGGTGGTGAACCCCGATAACGAGTTCGCCCAGTGCCTCACCACCGACGAACTGAAGACCATGTGGGAACCCGCTGCCCAGGGCACTGTTTCCAACTGGAATCAGATTCGAGCCGACTTCCCCGACCAACCCCTGGGCCTGTTTGGCCCCGGTACCGACTCCGGCACCTACGACTTCTTCATGGAAGCCATCGGCGCTGACGGCGAAAGCCGAGGCGACTACACCGCCAGCGAAGACGACAACGTGATCGTGCAGGGTGTATCCACCGATGCCAATGGTCTGGGCTTCTTTGGCCTCGCCTACTATGTGGAAAACTCCGACCGTCTGAGAGCGGTGGAAATCGATGGTGGGAGTGGTTGTGTGGCTCCCAGCGCTGAAACCGTTGCCGATGGTAGCTATCAGCCCCTGTCTCGGCCCGAGTTCATCTACGTGAAGACCACCTCCCTGGCAGAAAACCCGGCGGTGCAAGCCTTCGTGGACTTCTACCTGGATATGGCCAACGCTTCCCTGATCGACGAAGTGGGCTACGTCAGCCTACCGGCGGATCTCAACACCAAGGTGCAAGATCGAGCCGCCAATGCGGTCACGGGCTCGGTGTTTGAGGGCGGTTCTGCCGTGGGCAAGCAACTGGCGGATCTGCTCTAAGGGTTGTCCTTGGTTACGACCTCTAGTGCCAACCTAAGCGACTAGCGTTTAATAGGTGATTAAGGGGTCAGTGTTGTTTGGCGCTGACCCCTTTAGATTGATCTTCTTGATCTTCGGATCTGCCCACCCCCTGCCTTTCCCTATCGCTAAGAGATAACGCGATGACTACCAACCTTCCGCCGACAGGCCCCTCTGACCTGTGGCGTCCTAACCGGGCCTTGAGCAAATGGAGCCAGCGGGCCATTGTGGCGCTGTTTGGTGTATTTGCCTTTATCTCGGTGGCCACCACCATCGGCATTGTGCTGTCGCTGCTGTTCGAGGCCGTTGAATTTTTTAAGGAAGTGCCAATCTGGCGCTTTTTGACCGATCAACAGTGGACACCGCTGTTTTCTAACCCGCAGTTCGGCATTTTCGTGCTGCTCAGCGCCACCTTCCTCACCTCGATGATTGCCATCCTTGTGGCGCTGCCCTTGGGGCTGCTGTCGGCTATTTATCTCAGTGAGTATGCCTCGCCCAAACTGCGCCGCATCCTCAAGCCAGCCCTAGAGGTGTTGGCGGGGGTGCCGTCGGTGGTATTTGGCTACTTTGCCCTGCTGTTAGTCACGCCATTTTTACAGCTTTTTCTTCCGGGGCTCTCCGGCTTCAACGGCCTCAGTGCCGGGATTGTGTTAGGCATTTCCATCACGCCGCTGGTGGCCTCCCTCAGTGAGGATGCCATCTATGCCGTGCCGGATTCCCTGCGAAACGGATCCTACGCCCTGGGTCTGACTAAGCGGGAAACCATCTTTGGGGTGGTGCTGCCAGCGGCCCTGTCGGGGATTGTCGCGTCGATTATTCTGGCCATTTCGCGGGCGGTGGGCGAAACCATGATTGTCTCCCTGGCGGCGGGGCAAAATCCCAACCTCACCCTCAACCCCTTCGTGCCAATCATGACCATGACCGCCTACATTGTGCAGGTCAGCCTGGGCGACACCCCAGCCGGTTCCATCGCCTACAAATCGATCTTTGCGGTGGGGATGACGCTATTCCTCGTCACCCTCGTCTTTAACATCTTTAGCTTCTGGTATGTGCGTAAGTTTCGGGAGACCTACGAATGACCTCTCTGTCGCCTCAACCTAGCAAGATGGATAAGGGCTGGGACATCGACCAGACCTCCGTCCAAAGCGCCCTGAGCCGCCGCAAGCTGATTGACCAGATCATCAAATACCTCTCCTTGGGGGCGGTGATCTTTTCCTTGGCGGTGTTAGCCATTCTGATTCTCGATGTGCTCATCGATGGGCTGCCCGTCATCAACTGGAACTTCCTCACCACCTATCCCTCCCGACGCCCCACAGAGGCGGGGCTGGTTTCCGCCCTGGTGGGTACCGTTTGGGTGATGGTGCTGGTGGCTCTGTTTACCTTCCCGATTGGGGTCGGGGCAGGCATTTTCCTCGAAGAATTTGTGGCCGATAGCTGGATTGCCAAGGCCATCGAGATCAATATCTCCAACCTGGCCGGGGTACCCTCCATTATCTATGGTCTGCTGGGCCTCCAGGTGTTTGTGCGAATTATGCAGCCCATCACCCAGGGGCGTAGCGTGCTGTCTGGGGCGCTCACCCTGGCGTTGCTGGTACTGCCCATTGTGATCATCGCCACCCGGGAATCCCTGCGGGCAATTCCCAATAGTCTGCGGCAGGCGGGCTTTGCCCTGGGGGCCACCCGTTGGCAAGTGGTGCGGGCTCACATTCTGCCCCTGGCCCTACCCGGTATCCTCACCGGGGTGATTCTGGCCCTCTCCCGCGCCATTGGCGAAACGGCACCGCTGATCACCATCGGAGCCCTCACCTACATTCCCTTCCTGCCAGAGCTCTCCCTGCGCGGGTTGCAAAGCCCCTTTACGGTGCTGCCCATCCAAATTTTCAACTGGGTCTCCCGACCCCAGCCCGCCTTCCACGACCTCGCGGCGGGGGCCATCATCGTCCTGATGGTCATTTTGTTGATAATGAACTCCTTGGCCATTTACCTGCGGAACCGCTTCCAAAAGTAAAGCCGTTGGGGCAATGGTGGTCTTGGAGCTATCCTCGGTTTAGGAGGCTGGAAACAGCATCGTTCCCTAAACCGCGTCGCCTAGCCCGTCCCTTTCCCTATGATCGTCAGCGGTGGGGCATCCTGCCAAGGCGACCATGGATACTATGGATCTCGCCCCTAGGATCTCGCTCCTAACAGAATCCACGACTCCTAACTGTAGAAATTTGGTCGCCATGATGTCAGATACCCTTGGTCAGCCTGGGCCGAACACCCCCGTAGAGGAAGCCACCCTGCGGGCCAAAAACGTCAACGTCTACTACGGATCTTCCCTGGCCGTGCGGGATGTCAGCCTCGACATTTTCAAAAACGAAATCACCGCCTTCATCGGCCCCTCCGGCTGCGGCAAAAGTACCCTACTGCGCTGCTTCAACCGCACCAACGACCTGATCCAAGGGGCGCGGGTGGAGGGCAAGATCACCATGCACGGCAGTGACCTCTACGGCCCCGACGTTGACCCGGTAAACGTGCGCCGCCGCATTGGCATGGTGTTCCAAAAGCCCAACCCCTTCCCCAAATCCATCTACGAAAACATCACCTTTGCCGCCCGCATCAACGGCTACCGGGGCGACTACGACGAACTGGTGGAACGATCTCTCCAATCCGCCGCCCTCTGGGACGAAGTGAAGGACAAGCTCAAAGACAGCGGACTCTCCCTCTCCGGTGGCCAACAGCAGCGCCTTTGTATTGCCCGCGCCATCGCCATCGAACCAGAAGTCATTTTGATGGACGAACCCTGCTCCGCCCTCGACCCCATCTCCACTCTCAAAATCGAGGAACTGATGCGGGAACTGGAGAAGTTCTACACCATCGTCATCGTCACCCACAACATGCAGCAAGCCCTGCGAATTTCCGACAAAACCGCCTTCTTCAACGCCGAAGCCACCGAATCTGGCAGCAAGGTGGGCTACCTGGTGGAATACGCTGATACCGAGAAAATCTTCTCCAACCCCCGCGAAGACGCCACCCGCGACTACGTACAAGGCCGCTTTGGTTAAGCTGCTTCCCCAGCGACATTCCTCCTCCCACATCATCCGCTGCCCCCGCCACCCCGTTCCTTGAGGAGCAATGATGTGGCAGGGGCTTGGGTACTGACATGGGTGCAAGGGCGAATGCATTTTCCCTATGGCAGGCCCACTTTTTAGTCTTGCCCTGGTTCTTGATCCAACACCTGCTGATACTCCTCAAGCTGGGCCAAGGCCAGGGCTAGTTCTCGTCGGTAGTCGTCGGTGGGGTCGAGGTGGTAGCGGACTTGCGCCGCAAGGCATCGTACTTGGAGTCGATCTCGGCGAGCCTCGCGTTCTCTTGCTTCAGCCAAGCGGTTTGTTTCTCGATTTCGACGGTTCCACTCAACGCCGAAATTAGCCAATGTAGCCAGGAGGGCTGCCACGGTGAGTCGGTTGCTCCAAAGGCGGGGTTGGGCGATGAATCCGAGGAGGGGGAAGTCTTGGGCATCGTAGAACCGCAGAAAGGCAATGGCGAGGGTGAGTACGGCCAGGGTGGTGGCAGGCAGCAGGGAAAGGAAATTCAGCCAAATTGGGCGGGTGAATAGTCCCATTTTAACGTGAGGTGTTTTGTGGCCCGATTGTAGGCTGTGCCTAG
>JAYKHF010000100.1:0-13251 GCA_035285305.1 Leptolyngbya sp. | reverse complement strand
ACGGTTTCCAGTTCCGCCGCCGTGAAGTCTGCCAGCGATAGCACATGTCGCCGATCCCAGGTCGCCTCAGCCATGCCCCTTCGCTACCCTCCACCAATGGGTTTCACAAACTGCCGTTTTTAACCATACCCGGAAGCGCCCCTCGCCTTGTACCGGGTTTGCCTAGGGGTCGCTAAGCATCGTTGAGGGTTTCGATCAAAATATCGACCTGGGCGCGTTTTTCCGCCAGGTAGGCTTCGCAGCGTTGGATCGACTGCACCGCCTGTTCAAACTGGGTGATCACCTCCGCCAGGGGCAGCCGCCCAGACTCCAGATCGGCCATGATGGCCTCCACGGTCGCCACGGTGTCTTCATAGCTCCAGGGGATGGAATCTTGGGCATCGGGCTGGGTAGATCGAGATTTGGCGGGCATCGGCATTGAGACCATAAAGGGCCGCAGTTATTAAGAATGAACCACATTCCGGTGGTCATGAAGCTATCGTAAAGGATAGCCCGCCCCAAGTTGGAATGGTGTGGCAATATTAAGGGGCTGTTATGGGCTCATCCCGTCGTAACGGCCTTAAGACAATCCTTCCTGCATTTACGTCATGATGATGGCTACCCCCTCGATTTCTCCCTCCACCCACGACAATCCACTGCTCATTGGCCAAGGGTTACCCCCCTTTGACCAGATTGAAGTCGCCCACATTGAGTCTGGAATTGCGACATTGCTGGAGAGCCTGCAATCCTCCTTGACGCAGCTAGAGTCCCACGTGGTGCCCACTTGGGATGGCTTGGTGGAACCGCTGACCCACCTGGAGGAGCGCCTCAGTTGGACTTGGGGCATCCTGGGCCACCTGATGGGGGTAAAAAATAGCCCAGAACTGCGAGCCGCCTACGAGGCCGTGCAGCCCGCCTTGGTGCAGTTCTCCACCCAGATGGGGCAGAGCAAGCCGCTCTACGACGCCTTTAAGCAACTGCGCGCCAGTGCCGACTGGAACCACTTCGACCCGGCCCAGCAGCGCATTGTGGAGACGTCTATCCGTGAGGCGGAACTGTCGGGCGTCGGTCTAGAAGGGGCGGAGAAGGATCGTTTTAATGACATTCAGCAGGCCCTGGCGGAACTGACCACCCGGTTTGCCAACAATGTCCTGGATGCCACCAAAGCCTTCCGGCTCACCCTCACCAGCGCCGAAGACATTGACGGACTGCCCCCCAGCCTGTTGGCCCAGGCTGCCCAGGCCGCCCGTGATGCCGGGGAAACCGAGGCCACCCCGGAGGCTGGCCCCTGGCATATCACGCTGGATTTTCCCAGCTATGGGCCGTTTATGCAGCACAGTCGGCGGCGGGATCTGCGGGAGACCCTCTATCGCGCCTTTGTCACCCGCGCCTCCGAGGGCGATTTGGACAATAACCCCAACATCGAGAAAATTCTGGCCCTGCGCCACGAAATGGCCCATCTGCTGGGCTACAGCACCTATGCTGAACTGAGCCTCGCCCGCAAGATGGCTCCCTCGGTGGAGGCCATTGATACGCTGATGGGCGAACTGCGCACCGCCAGCTACGACACCGCCGTGAAGGAACTGGCGGATCTGAAAGCCTTCGCCGCTGAAAAGGGATCCGCCGAGGCCCAGGATCTCACCCACTGGGACACCGCCTTTTGGGCTGAGCGCATTCGGGAAGAGCAGTACGGCCTCAATGACGAAGAACTGCGGCCCTACTTCCCCCTGCCCCAGGTGCTCGACGGGTTGTTTGCCCTAGCCCACCGCATCTTCGACATCACCATTGTCCCCGCCGATGGCGAAGCCCCCGTTTGGCATCCCGATGTGCGCTATTTCCAAGTGCTCAACGGCAGCGGTGAACCCATCGCCCACTTCTACCTCGACCCCTACAGCCGTCCTGCGGAAAAACGGGGTGGGGCCTGGATGGATACTTGCATTAACCGGGGCAAAATCGCCGGACAGGTGCGTTTGCCCGTGGCCTACCTGGTCTGTAACCAAGCGCCCCCGGTGGATGGAAAGCCCAGCCTGATGACCTTCCGCGATGTGGAAACCCTGTTCCATGAGTTTGGCCACGGTCTGCACCACATGCTCACCCAGGTGGACTACACCGGGGCGGCGGGCATCAATAACGTGGAATGGGATGCCGTGGAACTGCCCAGCCAGTTTATGGAGAACTGGTGCTACCACCGCAATACCCTGCTCACCCTGGCCCGCCATGTGGATACCGGGGCACCACTGCCGGAGGATCTGTACCAGAAAATTGTTGCCGCCCGGACGTTTATGACCGGAAGCGCCATCCTGCGTCAGGTGCGCTTTGGCTGGACGGACATTGAACTGCATCACCGCTACCGCCCTGACGGCAGCGAAACCATTATCGAGGTGAACCAGCGCATTGCGTCCCAGTCCTCTATCCTGAAACCCTTGCCCGAAGACGGGTTCCTCTGCGCCTTCACCCATATCTTTGCCGGGGGCTATGCGGCGGGCTACTACAGCTACTTCTGGGCCGAGGTGCTCAGTGCCGATGCCTTCGCGGCCTTTGAAGAAGCGGGCTTAGACAACGAAGCCGCAATCCAAGCAACCGGGCATCGGTTCCGGGATACCGTCCTCTCCCTAGGCGGCAGCCGTCATCCCCTGGAGGTCTTCAAAGCCTTCCGGGGGCGCGAACCCAGTACCCAAGCGTTGCTGCGTCACCGAGGGCTGATCGCCGCCTAAGCCTGTCCCCGGTATTTCATGGGTGAGGTCTTTGCGCCCACGGATACCGGGGAAGCTGACCTGCGCCCGGGGCTGCGGTGGAACGCCGGTGGAACGCCTCTAAGCGCCTCTAATGGCCAGCCGCAACCCTATACCAGTGATAGCCTAGGGGCAGGTTTGATGGTGAATTGGCCATGTCTGTCTCCTCTCCCCCGTGCAGTCGGCGCATCCTCACAGCGGCACCCATCACCGCTGAGGCCTTTTTGCCCTATGGCCAGGTAATTTTCCCGAGTGCCGACGGAGCCCCCTTTGGCCCCGCCGATGCCCAGCTTGTCCTAGATCAGGGCAAGCCGCGCTTTTACCTGATCACCCTGCCCCACGCTGGCACCGAATTTCACACCATCACCCGCCATCGTCGCTGTACCCAATGCCTAGGGGCGCTGGCAGACAGGGATTGGCTGATGGCCGTGGCCCCACCCAGCGAGGCGACCCACCCCGACCTCAGGGCGCTCAGGGCTTTCCATATTCCGGGACATTGCTTCATCAAGCTCGCGGTGGGCACCTGGCACGCAGGGCCGTATTTCACCCATCCCAGCGTCACCTTTTATAACCTGGAACTCAGTGATACCAACCTCACTGACCACCAAACCTGCAACCTCGCCCAAACCTTTGGTCTGAGCTTTGTCCTCGATGGCCCGCCAGGAAAAGGCCAACGGCGCGGCGGAAGTCGATAGCCTGAGTTCGGGATAAGCTAGGACTTCAAGCGCTAGAAACCCGCTTCCGGCTCCGACGCTGGCCCCCCCGCCCATTCATCCTCGCCGGTCAGGCTACTCCTCGCCGGTCAGTCGCCAGCGAATCGTTTGGGCGGTGGCGCTATTGAGTTCCCCGAGGCGCACCTGCACCGTATCGCCGATGATGGGGCTGAGGGCGGTGAGCAGGGCGCGGAGGTTGGGGGTGCTGTCGCCGCTGTCTACATAGACCCGCTCCGAAAGCTGATTCAGCCGTTTCCAGGCGGTGTAGAGTTTGGCGGCGGTTTGCTCAATCAGGGCCGCCTGGGCCACCATGTCGGCAGCGGAATTCAAGCACCCGACCCGCAGGGCTTCCTCGAGGGCCAGTTCCAGGTCAAAGTCTCCGGTTTCGAGCAACTGCACCTGGTTGGCGGAGGCCAAATACTTGGACAGGTAGCGGGCTTCGGCGGTGACTTGTTTGAGGGTGTCTAGGTCGGGGTTAAGTTCAACTTCGGTTTTGAGGGTGGTTTGGTGGGTCGGCGGTAGCTTCTCCATTTCCTTCACCAGGGGGGCGATGTAGCGGCTGGGAATGGTGTTATTGGCGGCTTTTTCCCGGAGGGTTTCGGGAATTAACTCGGAGGTCATGGCGGCCCACTCGTTGGCCACCTGGCGCACCTCCCGGCGGGTGACGTGATCCCCTTTGCGGGCCACGTCGCTCACTAACTGCTGCACCTCGGGGGCGGCCTTGGCGGTTTCCACAAAGGCGCGTTTGCTGAACTGGTTGACATCCTTGGGGGTCAGCATCCCTGAGTCTAAAAGCTGGTCGGCGCTGTCCGCCAGTTCAATTAGGTTGTAGGCATGGCTTTTGGTAATTTCCCGCTCCTTCAGCCAGTTGAGAAAGCCCGTGCCGCGACCATCGCCGCCCCGCTTTTCCCGATCACGCACGGTGCGGAGAATGCGCCCTCGCCAAATGTCCGTTTGCAGGTCAAAGCGATCGCACACCTGCCAAGCGGCTTCCACCTGGCGGTTGAACTCATAGTCTGAAATGGCCTCATCGTTGGGATCCGGGAGTTCAAAAACCAACTCCCCCACCTCCATCGCGGCCTGAATGGCCTGTGGTGGGTAGGGTGTCGTGACTGATGTACCGTTTTTTGCACTTAGCACAGGGCATTGTTCTCCCAAACCTTTTCCCCCCCGTGATGTCTATGGGTGATCACGGTAGGGTCTGACTTAGTATAAAGCCAACCCCAGGAGCAACAGTGAACAAACTCTAGGGAATCCGCTAGGCTACTGTCTATAGTCCGTGGCCTGTATTCCATAGCTCAGGGAATCCGCCTAGGCCCCTTACCGAGGATGCGTAGTTACCGTGGTCGATAGCCTTTCTCCCCTAGAACGCCGCCTGTTTCGGGTGGGCACCTTCAACCTCTCCAACCTTGCCCTGCCGGAGCGGGAGTTCTATCCCGGCGAAGCCTACAGCCGGGATGACTACCTGAAAAAGCTCACCTGGATTGGTCGCCAATTAGACCGCATGAAGGTGGACATTGTGGGGTTTCAGGAGGTTTTTCACCAGGGAGCCCTGAAGGAAGCCCTGCACCGCAGTGAGTATCACCGGCAACACAGTATTGTGATGGCGGAGGGGGCTGGCCGTGGCCCTGGGCTGGCCCTGGCAACCCGGTTTCCCGTGTTGGATCAGCGGATTTATGCGGAATTTCCCCCCGGTAGTGCCCTGGATTTGGATGGGGCCGAGCTGCCGCTGCGGCAGTTTTCCCACCCGGTGCTGGCGGTGGATCTGGCCCTCACCGAGACGATCCAATGCACGGTGTTTGTGATTCACCTGAAGTCGAAGCGCCCCGCCCTGGCCGATGGGGTGGATCGGGGGGATCCGGTGGAGGTGGCGAAGGGTTACGCCCGATCCCTGATTCGACGGGCGGCGGAAGCTACGGCCCTGCGTTGCCTGCTGATGGAGGTGCTCCAGGATCGCCGTTATCCCGTCATTGTCATGGGCGACGTGAACGATAACCATACGGCGGTGACCACCCAGATTGTGGCGGGTCAACCGCCCTGGGAACGTTGGCCCTACCGCAAAAAAGCCCCGGTGTGGGACGTGTTGCTCTATCAGGTGAAGGACATCCAGGCCCGCCTTGGCTATGGCGATCACTACTACACCCACATCCACAACGGCCACTACGACAGCCTGGATCACATCATGGTGAGCGAAGAATTTGCCGCCCAAAACCGCGATCGCATTGGCCGCGTCACCTATGTTTCGGTCTATAACGACCACCTGTTCGACCAAACCCTGCTGGATGAAACCATCGAGCCGTGGAAGTCTGACCACGGTCAAGTGGTGGCCACCATCGAGCTCGATCCACCCCCCTCCGCTGTGCCCACCCTGCCCGTGCGCCGGGTCTAGGAGGCCAGGGCTAGTAGGCCGATCTCAGGTCGCCCCGTTCGTTGCGGGCGCGTTCCTTCGCCTTGGCGGCGCTCTTCTTCAGGGCTTCCAGCCGTTTGATGTAGCGATCCCGCTGGCGCTTTTTGGGGGTTTGTTCAATCAAGGTTTTCAGGGCGCTGCCCAGGCTTTTGTAGGCATTGGGCAGGGTGTAGCCAAAGCGGGTGGCAATGGCAATGGCCCGCTCGTCGGCGTCAATGCTTTCTTGGAGGGTTTTTTGGTTGTTGTTGCGCTTATAAAGCCGCCAGCCGGAAAAGCCACAGAGCCCCAGGGCCAGCATCAGCAACAGGCCATCCTGCACCCACAGCTCGCCCACGGCCCCACCGAGGCCAATGGCCAAGGCCGCCATTTCCCAGCCATCGCGGGGAATCGAGTCGTTTTGGATGCGGCCCACCTCGTGCCAGAACATCAGGTTGCGCTGATCTAGGGCCAATTGTTCCCACTTCACCAGGTCAATCTGAATTTCCACCTGATCCTTCCCCAGTTCTTCGCAGGTAATCAGCGGCGGACTCACATCAATGGCCGATTCCACCGTTACCCAGCTTTGCAACTCGGGGGGGAGCAGGCTGCGTAGCCGTCGTAGCTCACCCATATCAGCACGGGCCGTGGAAGTGGCGTAGGAGGTCATGGCGGTCAGAGAGGGGGTAAAACAACCGGGAAAATGGGCCATCGGCGCTGGGCCAAGACCCTATGCTGTCATCCTAAGCGCCGCGTCTAGGATTCGGCTAACGCATTAACCGTAATGCCAACCGAACCTAGGCGGGATGGATACTCCTAATAAATCCTACCTCATGCCCTTTTCGTCAAGGGGCCGCTAAGCATTTCTTCCCAGCCTGTCCTCCCATGCCACCCCTCAAGCCTGTCCTGTCCTCTTTTGCCTACTCCAGCCCTCCGCCGGGGCATCGCGAGGATCGTCGCGAAAAATATCGCAAACAATATCGCGAAAAGCATCACGAAAAATATCGCGAAAAGCATCACGCATCCTTGGGTCTTGTGGGCCACCCCTAGGCGGGCTCTCCAGCGGCAAAGATGGCATCCACCGATAGCGTGAGCGTCGGAAAACTGGGCGATACCAGGCTTTGCCCAGCGGTGAAGCGCTGGAGTTGGTATTCCCCCTCCACCAACTGGCAGAGGGTGAGGGTGGGCTGCTTGGGTTGGCCCAGATAGCGCACGGCCCCTAGGGCGCGGTGGTCTACAATCCAATATTCCCGAATGCCGAGGGCCTCGTAGTCCACCAGTTTGTGGCCATAGTCATCGCGCCAGTTGGTGCTCACCACCTCCACCACTAGGGGAAGGGAAGCCCCCCACTGGACGGTGGCGGCAGCGTTCCACAGGGGTTCCTGGGGTAACGCTCGACGGTCTAAGACCAGCACATCAGGACGATAGCCCGAGTTGGGCCGCTGGGGCTTAATCAACCCCGTTTTGGGGATGGTGTAGGGCAGATTCATCTGGCGAAAGTGCAGGGTGAGTTCCGCCGCCAGAAAGGCACCGATCAATTCATGGGATCCCGTGGGCTGCATGGGGATAACGCACCCGTCATAGAGTTCGTAATTCGGATCATGGTCTGGCAACCACTGCAAAAAAGCCTCGAAATCCAAGGCATCGGGGCCAAGGGCATTGGGGTCGAAGGCTTGAACCATAGCGAATCCAGGGGGGCAAATCTTCTTTGCGAATCCAGGGGGCGACTCTTTCCCCAATGCTATCCCCCTAGCCCGCCGCCATCAACCCAATACTCCGGTGAGGGCGTGAATCGCCTGATTCAGGAGGGCGTCGCCTGCCTCCACGGTGGTGATGTGGCAAAGCTGATCCCGCAGGGGGGCGGATCCCTCAAAGCCTTTGACATACCAGGTCATGTGTTTACGGGCCTGGTGGATGCCCTTTTGGCCCTTGTATTGCCACAGCAAATGGAGGTGTTCCTGGGCACAGCGCAGGCGGTCTAGGGGGGTGGGGGGCGGGGCGAGGTGGCCGGTTTTTAAGGCGTGATCGATTTCGCCCACCAGAAAGGGGTAGCCCAGGGTGCCCCGGGAGCACATCACCCCATCGGCCCCGGTTTCGGCAAGGCAGCGCAGGGCCGAGGCCACGGAGACAATATCGCCGTTGGCAATCACCGGAATGGACAGGGCGGCTTTGACGCGGGCAATCCAGTCCCAGCGGGCGGGGCCGTGGTAGCCCTGGCGGCGGGTGCGTCCGTGGAGGGTTAACATTTGGGCTCCGGCGGCTTCCATCCGGCGGCCAAACTCCACCGCATTGATGTCGTCATCGTCCCAGCCAATGCGGGTTTTGACGGTGACGGGCACCGCGACGGCCTCCACCACGGTTTGAACAATGGCCTCCGCCACCTCCGGCTGGCGCAACAGGGACGACCCGCCCCCCTTTTTTGTGATTTTGTTCACCGGGCAGCCCATATTGATATCAATGGTTTTGGCCCCCTCGGCTTCGGCCATCCGCGCCGCCTCGGCCATAAAGTCGGGCCGACAGTCAAAGAGTTGAATGCTGATCGGTTGTTCCTCCGGGCCAATGTCCATGATTTTCTCTAGTTCCTGGGCACGGCACAGCCCCGACGCCTGCACCATCTCCGTGTAGAGCATGGAACTTGGCGCATAGCGGCGCACCAGTTCCCGAAACGCTCGATCCGTCACCCCCGACAGCGGCGACTGAAGCACCCGACTGTGGATCGCCACATCGCCAATCACCAACGGTTCCCGCAGGCGAGGGGCAAGGTGGGTCAGGTGATGGCGTGAGGGGGCGTCCATCGCGGGAGGTGAGACAGGGTGAGCGTTCATATATGAGCGTATATATCAACGGGCGAAGGAGTGACGGGCGGAAAATGCTGTTCTGGCGTTGATCGAGATGATCGAGATGGCCAAGATGTCTTCCACCATAGCAACCTTCCTCCCCAGATCCGGCGGGTGAGGGCCAGAATAAGACATTACAGCTTAAGATTGAAGGGCAATTTTGAAGGCAGTGCACAACGTCTGTGGTTTCCCCGGTGGCTTCTCCCAAACAACCCAGTGAGCGAGCCCGGTTGGCGGCGATGCAGCGGTGGCCCAGCCCCAGCCTTGCCCGCTGGCGACCCTCGCCCCAGCAGGCCTACCTGTGGGGGCTGGGGCTGGGCAGTTTTGCCCTGGGCTTGGTGAATGGGGCACTGGTGATCTCCACGGGCATTGGTGTCTTGGCCTATCGCCAACTGGTGCAGCTTTCCCCCGCCCAGCAGCAAGCCCTGCGACAGCGGATTCAGTCCGCCGTGCCCCTGCCTCGCTCCCTCGGCAAACAAGCCTTGGTGCTGAGCCTCCTGTTAGGGGCCAGCACCTACACCGTCACCGCCCTTTGGCAAAGCACCCATTCCCTGCTGATGGCCCTGGTGCTAACCGGGCAAACGGCGCTGACCTTCTTCGTAGTGGTGGCGCTGCTGCGTTCCTCCACCGATGCCGACGCCCCCGAGGCCCACCCCACCAAGCGGGCCGATGGCGTGAAGCGTGCCCCCGTTAACCCGCTGACGGTGTCCCGCACCCTCGACATTGTGCCCGACCAGGCCACGGCAACCGCCGCAAAAACCAGCTCCCCAGAGGCCGACCGCTTTGAGCAAGCCCTCGCCCAACTCACCCAGGCCGATCCCCTCCAGCGATTGATTGCCGTGCGCCAACTGGTGCGCCTAGTGCAGCCATCCTCCGCCAAAACGGCCTACATTGCCGGGGCTGAGGTCTCCATGCAGTCCCACCTGATCGACTGTTTTCACCTGATGCTGGCCCATGAGCCAGAGCCCGTGGTGCGGTCTGCGGTGCGGGAGGGCCTAGCCCTGCTGCGCCGGGACAAGGCTCCTAACCCCCAATTGTCTGCCGGGGGAGAGGCTCTACCCGATTTATCAACCCCAACACCGGATCCCTGGCTTGAGGCGATCCCGGCTTCGGATCAGACCTTGGCGATCGCCGAAGCACCTCCTCCCCAGGTGAGTTCGCCACCCAGAGCAACCCCAACGCCACGGCGTACCGTTGACTACATTGAAGTTGAGATTTGAGGCATTTCCTATGGATCGGTTTACGGTTGAGGTAATTTCCCAAACCACTAACCCTCAGCAGACCATGTATGCCGCCATGCATCAGGACTATGCTGAAGGCTTTGTGGCCCACGAACGGGATACATGGCCCAGCGAAGAACGCTGCGGCAACATTTTAGTCAACAATTTGCTCAAGGGCGGACGCGGCCACTATGGCCCCTTAGAACACCCCCAAATTGTCTTTAATATTGGCTGGTTTCCCCACAGCACCATGCAACAAATCCGAACTCATCGGGTGGGAATTTCTTTCGATGTTCAGAGTTTTCGCTATACAGGACAGCGCATTTTAGATGTGGTGGATGGCAAGCGGGAGGTCGAAGAGGTTTTTTATCTCCGGCCCTTGGGGTTCTATGGCGATCGCCAGGGTAAAAAATATGAGTATACCGCCGAGGCCCGACAGCAGGATATTGAGTGGTGTTTAGAAGCCAGCCGTCGCTATAAACAACGCATTGAAGCAGGCTTTGCTGAAGAACACGCAAGGGGTTTAATTCCCTTTGATATTCGCCAGCATTGGGTGATGTCGGCCAATGTGCGATCCGTCATGCATCTGCTAGATTTGCGATGGAAAGCCGATGCCCAGCTTGAGGCCCAAAAACTCTGCGAAGAAATTTGGCCCCACTTCCAAGCCTGGGTACCTGCCATTGCCGCCTGGTACGAAGAAAACCGTTTGAAGAAAGCCAAGCTGTCGCCTTAGAGATTGTTTCTAGGACGTTTTCTGAGGGGGGAACGACTGAGGAATAGGGCCAAAGATGCGGTCGGTAAACTTCACATACCAGGCGGCGGCTTGTACTTGAATAATGTAGGCCATGGCGATAATCAGGGCGATTTCTGAACCCTGTTCCTTGCCAAAACTGGTCATGGCAATGGCTAGGGCAATGGAGAGGTTTCGCATCACCGTACCGTAGACCAGGGCAATGGCATCCCCCCGGTTAAAGAACAGCTTGCCGACGATGGTGCTGAGCAGGAAATTTCCGGCATACAAAATCGCTAAGGGCAGCAAGAAAGATAGCAAAATCGTCGGATTACCGATAATATCCTTCGCCTTGAGTGCCATGGCGACAAAGACAACGCCTAATACACCCAGGGTAGAAAAAGCCGGGAATTTCTGTTTTAGATTCTTGTGATATTTGTCGGCTCCCACGGTGCGAATTAGCACGGCACGGGTGGCCAAACCCAACAGCATGGGTAGGAACACAATCACGATGATCTGCCGGAAAATATCTGTCAGGGGAATTTCCACCACCGCACCCATCAGCCCCTTGGCGTAAAAGGGAGTGGCGACGGAACCGAGGATAAGTCCGACCACAGTCATCTTAATGGCCGCGCTGACGTTACCCTTGGCAAAACCCGTCCAGGAAATGGTCATGCCGCTGGTGGGCAATAGGGATGCGAGCAATAACCCCAATGCGACCAGGGGTTGATCGGCAAAGAACAACTGCCCCATGCCAAAGGCAAAGAAGGGCACGATGGCAAAGTTGATCAACTGCGTCACAATTTGAACTTTGGTGTCGCCGCCCGATAGCACCTCCTGAATTTGTAGGTTCACCATCATTGGGTAAACCATTAAAAAGGTGAGGGGAATAATCAACGCCTTCAGCGGGTCTGGGTCAATAATGGCACCTACTACAATCCCCGCCACCATGCAAATGGGCACTGACCAAATCAGGTTTTTTTGAATAAATCCTAGGACTTTCCACACAGTAAATGCCTACCTTTTGTTGATAATTAGATGTGAATTTGACGAATATTCTATCCGGATAATTGTCCCCGATGGGCAAGGGCGAGGAGACCTCGCCCCTACGACATTTTCTACACCCACCAGGGGGTAGATCCCGTGCGGGGGTCGGTTTCTGTCCAAGGGTAGAGCCAGATGGCATTGTCGCGCACCTCAACCAGGGTGAGCTTGAGGGGTCGATCCGCTGGGCCACGCACTACCGTGCCGTCGGGGCTGTAGCGGGAGCCGTGGCAGGGGCATTGAAACTGCTGATCCAGCGGGTTCCAGGGGAAGGTGCAGCCCAGATGGGTGCAGTTGTCTACTAGGCCCATGGGGTCGATGGATCCGTCCTCGGTCACAGTGAGGTAGGTGGGTTCTCCGGCAAGTCCAGCCACTAGGGCGCGGGTGCCGGGGGGTTCGGCCAAAATCTGGCTGGCGGGGATGGGATTACCCAGCTTATCTTTGGCCAGTAGCCCACCCCCAGCGGCGGCGGCGGTGGGGGGCACCATAAACTTGGCGGCAGGATACAGGGCCGAGCCTACAGTGGCGGCAACGGTGGCCCCGGTGAGGAAGTTCAGCAGTTGCCGCCGAGATAGGGAAGGGGGTTCGTTGAGGGGAAAGGTGTTGTCCATGGTGATTGATAGGTGTGAGGGGTGTTGGAGAGGCAGAGTATTGATGGCGACGAGAACCCCGGCTTCTTCATCGGGTGGTACACGAGATCTAGGGTTTGCCAAGGCAGAAACCGGGGTTCTGAATCAATGCTCTAAGCAGCGACCAACACGGCTTCGGGCAGTTGGGCCATGACGGCCTGCATTTTTTGGCTGGCATCGAGGGCGATTTCCTTGGCTTGGGGGCTGTGGATCATCAAAAACATGGCCAGGGGATCGACGGCGGAGACTTCCACACGGCCATCGGTGTGTTCTTGCACCACCACGTTGCAGGGATAGAGAACGCCTGCTTTGTCATCGGTTTGCAGCATGGCGTAGGCCACCTGGGGATGGCAAGCGCCCAGGATTTTGTAGCGGCGGAAGTCTACATCTAGCTTTTTCTTGAAGGCGGCTTGCACATCAATCTCGGTGAGGATGCCTAAACCTTGCTGGCGCAGCGCCTCGGTAACGAGGGCGATGGCGTCATCAAAGGAGGCGGCGACGACTTTACTGAAGTGGTACATGGGTCAAAAATCCTGATGTGAGGTTACGAAGCGAAACAAAGATGATGAGAATCATTCTCTGAATATATAACTTAATGGTAAAATAGTCAAATACTCAGGCAAGTTTTCCTGAAGAGCGCCCTAGCCAACGGTCTCCGATGGCTTTACGGCCTTAGAAGTCCGGTATATGGCCGATATTTCTTCTGGGATTGCCTCCTCTGTCTAAAACATCACTCTTCACCGATAAAGGATTTACTATGGCTAACATTGTTGTGATTGGGGCTGGTTTGGGTGGGTTGCCCGCCGCCTATGAGTTACGGCACTTTCTCCCCGCCGAACATCAGGTAACGCTGATTTCTGACCATGACCAGTTCACCTTCATCCCAGGACTGATCCAGGTGGCGCTGGATCTCAAATCCATGAAGCATGTTCAGTTGGATCTGGCCCCCCTCGCCCAACGCCACAGGCTCAACTTGGTGCAGGA
>JAYKHF010000099.1:0-2582 GCA_035285305.1 Leptolyngbya sp. | reverse complement strand
GGAGACAACCTGGGCCGGAGAACTGCCCCAGTCTGGCTACTACGAAATTGTGGTGATCTCCCAAGCCCAGGTCAGTACGCCCTTTGCCCTGAATGTTGGGGTTGATACGGTCACAGACACCACCCCTGAACCCCCGCCAGCCAAGACCGACTAGGATCGGTCGCTCAGCCTGAACGGGGCTTGGGCTTCGACAGTTCGACAGGCTCACCGCTCAGCTTGAACGGGTCTTCAGCAACGGGTCTTCAGCAACGGGTCTTCAGAAAAGTGAGCACAGCCATAGACCTGCGGGGCAATCACCTTTAGACAGGGTGAGGGTAGACAGCGTGAGGGAGATCAAGGACGAGGAGGCTCAGGGGAGGCGGCCAAAAACTGACCTAGGCGCATCATCACCAGGCTTTGGCCTAGGCTAATGGGCAGGGCCGAAATCCCCACTAGGTCAGACTGCACCCAGCGATCGCCCCAATACCACTCCTGGCAGCCATCGATGCCGCCAGAGAGCATCAGGCGCAGGTGGTTTGGGGTCAGTGATTGGACTTCGTGGCGAATTTCCACCGGGCCGAAGTAGCTCCGAAACACCGAATGGGCCTGAAGGGACTCGGGTAATCCGGCCTCAAATTGCTGGGGCCAGAGCCATTGTCGAAACTGATCGGGCTGAATCAGGCTGGCCTGAATCTGCCCAGCGGTGGCATCAACTTCAATGCGGAGGCGGCTTTGCTGAAAGGTGCCAATCATAAACCCGTTGGGATAACCCGCGACAACACCTCCCAGTATGCCAAAAGTCCCTGAGAAAAGCGTTTGGCCGACGGGAACTCAGGGGATCAGCCCCCTAGGGGTTGAGACGGATGGCGATGTCAGGGCCGATCAAGTCGGAGAGCTTGTCCACGCCGTAGAGCAGCATGGCAATGCGCTCTAGCCCCAGCCCCCAGGCCACGGTAGATTTATGGCCACAGCCGAGGGGTTCCAGCATCTCCTGGCGAAACAGCCCCGAATTCCCGACCTCGATGTAGCCGCCGCTCGGGGCATGGTAGGCCAAGACCTCTAGGGAGGGCTCAGTGTAAGGGTTGTAGGTGGGCTTAAACTTCAGGTCGGTGAAGCCTAGCCGCTCATAGAAATAGGTTAGGTAGCCCATCAGGGTGCGCACGCTCAGGAGTTCGCCCACCACCACCCCTTCAATCTGGTGAAACTCCGCTAGGTGCGTACGGTCTACGGTTTCGTTGCGGAATACCCGGTCGATGGAGAAATACTTGCCGTCTTGACCTTGAAGTTGGTACAGCCGTTGGGCGGTGGAGGTGGTGGTGTGGGCGCGGAGGATGGCGCGGCTGGCTTCGGCCTCCGTCCACTGGCCACCGTAGTGGGTTTCATGCATCTGGCGCACCCGTTGAATCAGGTCGGTATCCGCTGGCAGGGGCATGGTTTGGGGGTTGGCCAGGTAGAAGGTGTCTTGTACCTCCCGTGCCGGGTGATCCTGGGGCGTAAACAGGGCGTCGAAGTTCCAAAAGGCCGACTCCACAATGGTGCCCGACATTTCATCGAAGCCCATATTCAGAAAAATATCCCGAATCCGCTGGATGCACTGGGTCAACAGGGTGGGCCGCCCGTAGGCCACATCGGGCACTTCGGCGTGGATGTCGTAGGGTTTGAGGTTGACCTGCTGCCACCGCCCCGAAAGGATCAGATCGCTGGTGAGGGCGGTCACCACGTCGCTGAGGGTGAGGGCTTGCAGGGCAGGCAGCACCGTTAAGCGATGGTCGATGTCCCTATGGTGGGCGATGTAGCCCTGCTGCTGGAGCCAGTCTAGGGAGGCCGAGGGGGTGTCGATCTTCCCCTGTCCGGCGGTGATGTGGGTTAGCAATGCCTGCCGTTGTTGGTAGGCCACCAGCACCGCCGACTTCAGAATGACCACCTGCCCTTCGCCGTCGCCATCGGCCAAATCCACTGCCTGCTCGCGCCGCAGGGCACCATAGTGGAGGCTAAAGGCCGTCCCCAGTTCCGCTTGCAGGGTGCCCCGGTCGGTGATGCCCTGTAACAGCCGTTCCGCTAGGGCCATCCCCGGTAGTTGCCCCTCCAAGGCTTGCCCCTTGGGGGTCAGCCTCCAGGTGGGGTGGGTTTGCTCCTGCCACAGCACGTAGCCCTCCAGGATCCCACTGCGGACAAACCCGTTGATGAAGTTGACATCAAACCCGTGCTCCTCACAGAAGTCATTGAGGCTGGCCACCTGGGTTTGCCCCTGCAACAGAGCGACAAACTGGCGCTGTTTACCCGTGATCTGGAACAAATCGAGCATAGCCATACCACCCCAGGACGCTTCCCCTAGCCTACCAAGATCCGTCGCCGTGCTCCCACCCTTGCGTTCAGTTAGCCATGGCCCCTCAGCCCTTCCCATGCTGGCGTATCCACCACCGTTCGCCTTGAGCTTGTCGTTCGCCAAGCGTCCCCCATGGGGAAAAGGCGTGACTCCGCATCGAGACCGGAACGGCTTCCCCTTTCCCTGAAGCCAGCCAGCCCTTAAGCTAGAAACCTGTGATTTTGTGCCCGAATTGCCATGAAAGTTGCCACCTGGAACGTCAATTCCATTCGATCTC
>JAYKHF010000098.1:0-22168 GCA_035285305.1 Leptolyngbya sp. | reverse complement strand
CCAAGTTTTGCATCGGGTGAGACGGCAAGGCCGTTATCCGCGATAGAGTCAGGAGGGAAATGTGTGATTCTGTTCAAGCGGTTAATGACTATGGTGTTTTCTGGTTCTGCCCCTGTCCCGGATGCTGAGGCTGTGCAGGATATTGTGCTGCGACTGCGGCGCAAGCAGGGCACCTGGGTGGATTGGGCGCAGGGGTGTCAAGCCTTGCAGCGGGCCAAATTTACCCCCCAGCAAATTTTTGAAGAAACGGGCATCGAGCCGATTCATCAAAATCAAATTATGGTGGCCGAGCAGGTGTATCAGTCCATCCTCAAGGTGGGCGTGGCGGAGGGAACCCAGGCCCACTTCACCCAGCGGGGCAGTGATGCGCTCTACGAATTGCGCATTCTCTCCCAGGCGGATCGAGCCAGCGTGGCGGATTTTATCCTGCGGCACGGTCTGGATTCGGAAGAAGTGCGCGACCTGGTGAAGCCCATTAAGGAATACAGCTATCGCAAGGAAAACCCTCCCGGCTTTGGCGATGGCCCCGGGGAGGCGGTGGCCTTTCACTTTTGGAAGCTAGCCCGCCAGAAGGATGACTTGCAGGATCGCTCGCGCCTGATTGCCCAGGGATTGCGCTTTGCCGAAAGCACCGAGTCGCGCCAGCAGATCGAAAAACTGCTGACGGATTTTACCGTGGTCAAGGCCCGTACCGCCCCCCGACTGCCCCTGTACCGCATCGAGTCGGAAACCGAACTGCCTCGGGTGATTCCCGTCGTGGGGCAACTGCCGCTGTCGGTGGATGACCTCAGGGCCGTTCCGGTGGCCCTGCCGGAGGATCCCTTCGGCCTAGTGAGGGCCACGGGGCCGAGTGCCTGGGTGGCGGTGCCCGGTTGGCAGGTGATTTTCCGGGCGGAGGATCCGGTGGGGCTGCTGACCCAGTCTAGCCAGTTGCCTAATATGCCCGCCGATGCCCCTAGCGAAGCGGTGCTGGTGGTGGTAGATCGGGCGGATCGCACCTGGCACGAAGACAGCTATTTTCTCACCGATGAAGGTGGCCAGTTGGGGCTGGTTTGGTCGGAAACCCCGCTGGAGGACGGTCTTCTAGGTCGAGTGATTTTGGTGCTGCGGCCCAAACGCATTTTGGACGAGGACTATAACCGAGAACTGTGGCAGCTTGAGGAATAGCTGCGCCAGCAGAGGGCCAGATCCGTAACATCAAACCACCATCCCCCTAGGAGCACCCCATGGGTATTGAACGACGGCTATCGCGAGCGATGTTTGCCCCCACGGAAATCGTAGAACTGCGGCAGACCTGCTTCACCCCTGGGCGCATGTTTGAGCCCGGAAAGTACATCGTCGGCGATCTGCCCGACATTGCCTTTGAGATGGGCTTGGTGGAGAAACTGCCCCCCGTGCGCGGCAAAAGTGAGGAGATTGATCCCCAGGTCTAGGGCGGGGTGATTCGTTCAGGAAAGGCCGTATGATGAAGGGCGGTGATTCCACTGTTTTCACATTTAGCGGGCCGTTCTCCCCATGAAGATTACCTACGATCCAGAACGCGACATTCTCCAAATTGCCTTTAGCAGCGGCGACATTGATGAAACGGCCCGTCTTTCGCCCAACCTGATTTTGGACTATGACGACGATGGCCATGTGCTGGGGCTTGAAATCCGGCAAGCTTCCCAGCGCGTAGAAAGCCCGATGACCGTCTGCTTCACCGTTGGCCCCGCCAACATGGACAAGCCGCCGATTTAGCACGAGGGGCTGTAATACCCCGCACCATCACCCGACCGCCAAATTGACGGCTGAGGGTTTAGGAGATGGCATCAGGTTGGCTAGAGCGTCGCCACAAACTGGGCCAGACGATCCATGCCTGCCTCGATGGTAGCCATGTCGGTGGCGTAGGACAGGCGAATGGTGCTCTCGGCCCCAAAGGCCACGCCAGGAATGGCGGCGACGTATTTTTCCTCGAGTAGGCGAGTACAGAAATCTAAGGACGGGATACCCAGGGGCCGAATATCAATATAGAGATAGAAGGCTCCTTCGGGTTCGCCGCAGCTTAGCCCTGGAATTTGGCGACAGCGATCAATCATCACCTTGCGCCGTTCTGCAAAGGCTTTGCCCATGATTTCAATGCAGTCCTGGGGGCCTTCTAGGGCGGCGATGGCCCCATACTGGGCAAAGGTGCAGACGTTGGACGTGCTGTGGCTTTGGATGGTGCTGACGGCTTTGATAATGGGTTCTGGCCCCGCCAGGTAGCCCAGCCGCCAGCCGGTCATGGAGTAGCCCTTGGCAAAGCCATTACTAATAATGGTGCGCTCAAAGGCCGCAGAGGAGACCGCCCCAATACTGAGGTGGGTGGCTCCGTCGTAGAGGATTTTTTCGTAGATTTCGTCGGATACTACCCAAATGTCGGCCTCCACCACCACCGCTGCCAGGGCGGCAATGTCGGCGGGGGAATAGACCATTCCCGTGGGGTTTGAGGGGGAATTCAACACAAACAGCTTGGTTTTCGGGGTGATGGCCTGCCGTAGTTGATCGGGGGTAATGCGGTAGTTTTGATCGGCGGTGGTGGGCACAATCACCGGAGTCCCCCCTGCCAACTGCACCATTTCGGGATAGCTGACCCAGTAGGGGGCGGGGATGATGACCTCGTCGCCCTCCTCAATCAGGGCCATGATCAGCCCATAGAGGGAGTGTTTGCCGCCGTTGGTGACGATGATATTTTCTGGGCCGTAGCCAAGATTGTTGTCCCGTTGCAGCTTGTTGGCAATGGCTTGGCGCAGGGCGGGCTCTCCGGCGGCGGGGCCATAGCGGGTTTTGCCTTGATCGAGGGCGGTTTTGGCCGCAGCTTTGATGTGGTCGGGGGTATCAAAATCGGGCTCCCCGGCACTGAAACTGCACACGGGCAACCCCTCTGCCTTCATGGCTTTGGCCTTAGCCGCAATGGCCAGGGTCATGGAGGGGGTAACGCGTGTCACGCGGCTAGCAAGGGCAAGCGAGGGCATGGCCAAAGCAGGGGATAAACCAACATTCCCCCTAGGGTAGATCGTTCTGGCTATTTCTACCGCCTTTTTTCCTGACATTTCCCTCGCCTCCACCGATGCCCAGCAAGCCCTTGTAGTCAGACCTCATGTTCACCCCAAACGCTGCATCCAGACCTGGGCGTAGGCCTGAGAAAGGGACTGGCCCCGGCATGGCGTTCCTCGAACGTGGGTCATCCCCTGGCAGGCCTGGAGGGTACAGTCCAGGAAACAAAAATCCGTATATTCACGGATTCAAAGTTATCCTGACCGCGACAGTGCAGGCCTGTAACTAGGACTAGAAGCGCTATGAAATCACTTCGCTATGCAATCTTTTTCCGCTTGGCCCGTTCGATTTAGCTTAGTCGGTGTCGCGGGCTTTGCCCTAGGCACGCTTCTACTGGTAGATGTGCTTCCCGGCTCAGGGATACACGACCTGGCTGGGGTGTCTTCCCCGCAGCCCTCCACCGAGGTTCAAGGCGACGACCGGGGTAGCGGGAGAGTGCAGCCCCATCCCATCGGTGCTGTGGCAGCCTATCGGGGCACCGGTCGGATTACCCTCAGCGTCCAGGCCCAGTCTGGGGCCACTCCCGTAGCCGCCTACCGGGGCACGGGTCGGATTACCCTACGGTCTCAAGCCTTGACCTCCCAGCCTCTGGAGATTGCCGGGGCCTACCGGGGCACTGGCCGGGTGCAGCCCTATGCCTCAGTCCTCACCTAGTTCAATCCGCCGAAGGGGGCTAGGATGGCCTAGACCCACGGGTTGCCTCCCATCTCAGGTAACCGTAACCTTCCGTCGCACTCACCCGCAGAACAGGCTAAACTTCCTGTGGGTGTTTTTTATGTGCTCTTTAGCCTTACCCATGGCTGATTCGGATACCCATGGCTGATTTCCTTTCGCAATCTTCCCCCGCGCTCCCTGCCACCCACGATGAGGAGTTGATTCGTCGGCTTAGCCCCAGCGCCATCGATCAGATTTTGCTTTATCTCGCCTTCAGCGCCATGCGCACCGGAGGGCACCGCCATGGGGCCTTTTTAGATGCGGCGGCTACCGCTGCGAAATGCGCGATCTATACGACCTATCTTGAACAGGGCGAAAACCTGCGGATGACGGGGCATCTGCATCACATTGAGCCCAAGCGGGTGAAGGCCATTGTGGAGGAAATTCGGCAGGCGCTGACCGAGGGCAAACTGCTGAAGTTGCTGGGTTCCCAAGAACCTCGCTATCTCATCCAGTTTCCTTACCTATGGCTGCGTTGCTACCCTTGGAGCCCAGGGCAGTCGCGGGTGTCGGGCACCTCGCTCTCCACCGACGAAAAAGCTGGACTCACGAGTCAACTGGCGGCCAGTAGCCCCGCCGCCAAAATCATCAACTCCTTTCAGTTTCTCGAACTCATCGAGATTCTCCACGAGAAGTCCCAGGAGGATCTGCCCCCCGATCATCGGGTCAATCTTAGTGAAGCCCTAGCCGAACATATCCGTCGCCGCCTGATCTACTCCGGTACGGTGATGCGCTTAGACACCCATGGCGGCGCGTCCTACTATGCCCTAGTCCGCAATTCCTATTCCCCTGCCGATTCTGAAGAGCGGATGTATGCCATGGTGGAGGACACGGCCCAGTATTTTCGCATGATGCGCGAATGGGCGAATCATCGGCCTGGTACCATGCGCGTGCTTGAAGAACTGGACATCGCCGCCGAAGACCTCGATCAAGCCTTCAAGGACTTAGATGAAGTGATTCGAGCTTGGGCGGATAAATACCACCACCCCGGCGGTGAACCGATGTTGCTCCACATGGCCGTTGGGCATCACCTGGAATAGGGGTTCCTGGAGATCTGATCAGCCGATGGTGACTAGGGTTCATTGAGAAACTGAGCCAGGAAGTCCTTGGCGGGTTCCACCATGGCCCAGGTGCCATCGGCCTGACGACGCATGGTGGCAAAGGCCACAATCGACCCCCGACCAATGACCTCCCCAGTGCGATGGTTGCCGGTGCGCTCCTGGGTAACGCCGCACAGCCGAAACAGATAGGCGGGCACATCGGGGCTAGAGACCACCAGGCAACGATCTTCCTGGCCCGCCGCCCGCTGCACCTGGCCATTAAAGGGCATGTACAGGGGATTGCCCCCCAAATCAATGGCGACATCCCCCAGTCCGCTATGGACCTCATAGCCCGCTAACCGATCCCCTGGTTCCAACGCCCAGTCTTGATAGACATTAAACGTGCGCGGGGGCAGATCCCCCGGGATGGATCGACACCCGACCCCAGCCAACACAATCACCGCCAAGACCCATTGCCCCACCTGCTGCCACCTGACCCGATCCATGGGTGCCTCCCTCTCAGATTATGGTATTTTTGTACTATAAGTGTAGCGAGAAAGTGCAGCGGAGACATCCGTAGGCGGTGGGGTCAGGGTGGGTTCCAGGTTACAGTGCTTCGCTGCGATCCTTAGCCCCCAAGGCGTTTAGGGTAGACCTTTGGGCATCGGTGAGCCCAAGGGCTCCATCAAACCGCATTCCTTCGTAGGGGCGATCACATTGCTGAATTTTCAGGCAGGTTCCGGTTGTGGTAGACCAATGGCGAATCGTTTCATCTTGCCCTGCGCTGATCAACATCGAGGACGCTGGATCGTACTGTAACGACCACACCCAGCTTTGGTGGCCTGTCCAGGTGGCGGTGCAGCGGCCTGCCTTCAGATCCCACACGTTGATCAGCTTGTCGGCCCCACCGCTGTAGAGGGTGCGGCCATCGGGGCTAAAGGCCACGGAGAGCACGGGGGCGGTGTGGTTGGCGAGGGTTTGCTCGGTCTTCCCGGTGGCCAAATCCCAAACCTGAAGGGTGCCATCGTCGCCGCCTGTGACCAGCCAGCGGGAATCGGGGCTGAAGGCCACGGCCCAGACGCGGTTGCCGTGGGCCTGCCAGGTGTGGCGGCATTCCCCGGTGACCACATCCCAGAGTTTGAGGTTTTGGTTGTAGCCGCCGCTGGCTAACCACTGGCCATCGGGGCTAAAGGCCACAGTTAAGACTGAACTATCGTGGCCCTGGAGGGTTTGTAGGCATTCCCCGGTGGTCACATCCCAGAGTTTGACGGTGTGGTCGTAGCTGGCGCTGGCGAGAAGGTGCCCCTGGGGATGGAAGGCAATCGCCCACACCCAGCTTTGGTGGCCCTGAAGGGTTTGTTGCAGGTGTCCGGTATCGGCGTCCCAGAGTTTGATGGTGCGATCAGTGCCGGCGCTGGCGAGGTGATGCCCGGAGGGGCTGAAGTCCACGGAGAGCACCCGGCCTGTGTGGCTCCGCAGCACCCGAAAGGGGGAACCCTGATCGGTGGGGGATTCCTTGGTCTGAACAGTCGCGCCAGGGAAGTCAAAGAGTTTGATGGTCTGGTCTTCGTGGGCGGTGGCGAGGAGCTGCTGGGAGGAATGCAGGGCCATCCCGTAAATGGTGTTGCTGTAGCCTTGCAGGGTTTTGGTGCAGTATCCGGTTTCGAGTTCCCAGAGGCGGGCGGTGTAGTCTTCGCCGCCGCTGGCCAGGAGGCGTTCCTGGGGATGAAAGGCCACCGCCCACACCAGGTTGGTGTGCTTTTGCAGGGTTTGCCAGCAGTCGCCCGTGGTCATGTCCCAGAGTTTGATGGTTTGGTCGTAGCTGGCGCTGGCCAAGCATTGGCCATCGGCGCTAAAGGCCACGGAGGTGACGGTTTTGTGGTGCCCGGTGAGGGTATCGAGGCAAGCGCCCGTGTCCACATCCCAGAGCTTGATGGTGTGGTCGAAGCTGGCACTGGCGAGGGTTTCGCCGTTGGGGCTGAGGGCGAGGGCGCGAATCCAGCCCTGGTGCTCTTGCCACACCGAACGACCGGTGCCCGTGGCCAAATCCCACACCCGCACGGCGCTGTCTTCCCCGGCGCTAAACAGGGTTTGGCCGTCCTGGTGAAACACCACACTCCAGACACAGGCTCCGTGGCCCGATAAAACCTGGCGGCATTCCCCCGTGGCCACGTCCCACACCCGCACGGTGTGGTCGCCGCTGGCGCTGGCCAGTAGGGTGCCATCGGGACTGAAAGCCACAGCGGTGACAATCCCCCGATGCTCGGTCAACACGCGCAGACATTCGCCGGAATCCAAATCCCACAGCCGCACCTGGTGGTCTTGGCCCCCGCTGGCCAAAATGGGATGCACCGGGCTAAAGACCACCTGCCAAACCCAGCTATTGTGTCCCTTAAACAGCTTCAACTGTTGGCCATCTGCCATCTGCCAAAGCTGAATACCGCCCGCCGTGTCGCTGGTGGCCAGGGTTTGCCCATTCCCGGTGGCCGCGCTGCCGCCCAGGGGGCTAAAGGCCACCGAGGTCACGCCGCCAAAGGTGGCCGCAAAGGTGCATTGGTCAAAGGTGGCCCCGGCAAAGTTGACCCGGTGCAGGTTCACGTCTTGTAGGTAAGCCTGCCGAATGCTCAGGCCCGAAAAGTCGTAGCCCGTTAGGTCAGTTTCGAGTTGGCGGTAGAGATTCAGCAGGGTGCCGCCGCCATAGCCAGCCACCTCGGTGGGATGGGCTCTGAGCTTGGCCAAGAGGCGATTCAGCTTGTGCTCCACCTGCTTGCTAGATCCGAGGTGCAACAGCAGGCGATCCACCACGGGCTGTAAAATCAGCCGAATTTGGCCCTCGCGAATGTAATCTTTCACCTGGGTTTTGATCAGGGCGTGGCTGCTCAGCAACACCGGGGCTTCGGCCACAATTTCCTCGCTCACCTGGTTGATCAACCGTTCCGTCAAAAATTCCATCACCACGGGCTGGAGGGTAAAGCCCGCCGCCGTACATTCCAGCAGCCCCCGCCAGCGCAGGGATTCCAGTACCTCCAGTACCGTGCGCTGAGGCACCGTGGGCAGAATATCCGCCAGCAGTTGGGCGCAGGTGACGGGTTCGCGGTTGATGGCCAGCCAGTACATAATTTGCCGTTCCGTAGGCGACAGCCGATCCCATTGCCGCTGGAGCAACGTCCCCACGCCGCTAAAGGCGCTGCTGCCCTGGGCCAGAAATCGGGTAATGCTGCCCGCAAACACATCACTAATCGACGTCGCCGCAATTTTGAGCGCGAGGGGATTGCCTCGGTAGTGGGCCACCAGGTCGTCTAGGTCTGGCGTATTCGCCGCTAGGCCCTTGGCCACCACAATCTGGCGACCTGTGTCCGCATCCACCCCCAGGAGATCTAGGGTACGCACAGGCAACCAATCCCCTTCCTGGGCCGCGATTTCCTGGGGTTTTTCGCGGGTGGTGATTAGCACACAGCTTGGGTGGGCCATTTCGCCCAGGCGCTTAAGCAATTCACCGTAGTCTTCGTAGCCGCTGCGGTAGGTGCCCGCCCGTTTGGCTCCTTGCAGCACCGCCTCAAAATTGTCGAGCACCACCAAGGCGCGGGTTGCCCGTAGATACTCAATCAACACCGAAATTTTGCCGCCAATGGATTCCGGCAAGGGGCGATCACCCTGATCCACCGGAGCCAAGAAGCGAATCAGCGTCGTCAGTAGATCGCTGAGGGGCGGGGCATCGCGCAAAGAACGCCAGATCAGCGCCTCAAAGTCATCCTGCACCTGCTCCGCAATCTTCACTGACAGGGAGGTTTTGCCCATGCCGCCCATCGCCAACAGCGTCACCAGGCGGCAGCGCGGACTGGCCCCATTTTCACCAGACTCCTCCACCATCCACCGCCGCAGGGTCGCCAACTCCTCCGCCCGACCGTAGAAAACGGACACATCAATGGCATCGCCCCAATCCACCCGCCGAGGGGAAACGGCTGAGGTGATGCGGTTTGGCCCCTGCGCTTGGCTCGCCGCCCGTTTGATCACCCCCTGAAGGTTGAGCTTGGTCACCTTGACCCCATACACCTCCGACAGGGTTTGCCACAGTTTCGAGCCCGTATCCTTGACGTAGCCCGGATCGTAGCCCGATGCCCTGGCCATCTCCGTATAAGATCGCCCGTTCCAGGATTCGCGGAAGACTAATTTTTGAATTTTGGTGAGATGGCCTTGGTCAATCGCCTGCTCGACTAGGGCGATGGCTTCGTCAACGGTCATAGGGCAACGTTTCAGGTTAAGGAACAACCTAGCGAACTGCAACGCTAGAGGCTTTGCCAATGCCCCTAGCCAGGTTGAGACGGTGAAGAATACGGTATTCACCGTTCTAACGGCGCAATCCTAATTATCTTCCTACTAGAGGGTGGTTTTGCCTAAACCATAACCGCGACACCTCACGTTTCTTACCCCAATCTGACCTTTTCATGACCTTTCCCTGACCTTTTCCTGATCCCTAAAAGATCGATCTTCCGCTTAAGCTTTTTTTAACAAGGCTAAGTCACTTGCCGACGAGGATCCCATGATTTTATCACCTAGTTTTCTGTGGCATTGATCAGACTGAAAGGTCTTTGTGAATAGCCTCTTAGGCTATCGCCTTTTTTCATCTATTTCATAAACATCCACAACAATCGGAGTGTCTATCGATGCAACTGTGTTATCGCGGCGTGAAGTACGACTATCATCCACCGGTTATCGCCTTGTCTAAAAGTGAAGTGATCGGCTCTTATCGAGGGGGTGCCGTTACGTTTCGCTACCCTAGCGATCTGCCCATGCCTCGGGTGATTCGGGCCGATATTCATCATGGATGGTACAGCCAGACCAGAGCTTGTCAACTTTTTAACGACTAGGTTGACCTATCGTTAAGACGCCTTTGTTCTCGTCGGATGGGTAGCGCGATGGTAGCCCCCAAACCGATCCTTTAAAACGTTCCTTCACAACACCATTGTCCCGTCATTGTCTGGCGATTAATCCACCTAGGGAAAGTCCTCAGGTGCGGATGGGCAATGGTGTTTTTTGTCGTTCACTACCGTACTGAAATCTATGGCAGCATCCATTTATACCACACCCTTACCTATCCTTAGGAGATACGCCTTAAACGATCCAACGGATCCTTTTAAGGCGATTTGCCCACCCGATTTAAAAACATCCGTAGCAGACCCATCCCCTGGTGTCCCAGGCTGGGCGTTAGTTTGGTGTTGGCTTCGCCGTCCCACTGGCCAACGGGTGATTCCAGAAATGCTGGCCCTTCTCCTGGGGATGATGGTCATCCACCCTGCCCCGAATTCTGTCTTGGGGGGCTTGGGGTGGGTGATGGTCATCAGCCTTTTGCTGCGCTGGAGTTGGCAAGGGGCCATGGTGATCCATGGGTTGGGCCACACGATGGGTCGGGCCTGGGTGGATGGCCAGGGATCGGTGCTCAGGGGGAGTAATATTCTGGAACATCGGCCCCTGCGCCAGGTTCTGACCGCCCTGGGGCCGATGTCGCTTGGTATGGGGGCCGATGCCCCCCAAACACCTTGGTTAGGGGTGGGCGATGGCACCCCCTGGAAGGTGCGGGTCAAGGCGGGGAGTGGGCTGTTGTTTAACCTGATGGGGCTGGGGCTAGGGCTACACTTTGGCGGCGGGTTCCAGGCTCTCCCAGGGGATTGGTTCGGGCTTGAGCCCAGGGCTGGCCTGACCCTAGCGGCGGATCTCGTGGCCCTAACCAATGGGGTTCTCCTCGTGGCCAGTCGGTCGGACTGGCTGGCTCTGGTCTGGGGGCAGGGCGATCGCCTATACTGCGGCAATTTTGGCTTTGTCAGTCAGGGGGAACCCGCCCTCGCCCACGATTTGATCTCAAGCCGGGGGCAGCGATTGTTTGCCACCATGGGTCGGGAAACCGAGGTGCGAGGGGAACAGGCGGGGGGCGGGTTGGTTTTTGCCCGCGATCAGCTAGGGTATACCTGCTTTGTGGGCCATAAGTTGGTGAAGGCGAAGCGCGGGAACTTAACCAACGCCCTGGCCACCACCTTTGACCGAGTCCGGCGGCGGGCGCGGAAGTCGGGGCTTCGCCCCATGCCCAAAACCATCGTTGGAGCATGGCACTATCGTTTTGGCACCAGTGGCCCTCCCTCGATTCTGGAAACCCACTGGCATGAATGGAGTCCGGCTCGAATCGAACAGGTGTGGTGCTGGGATCGGGGATACTGGCAATCCTGGCCCCGCTTGATTAACCATCGCATCACCCACAATGGGGATTTTGATGGCTGGTTGTTGTTTGGGGAGATGGTGGATTACGTCAGCCTAGGGCTTTGGTTAGAGCGGGTTCTCCATGTGCCCAATCAAACCATCGGGGATTCGCCCAAAATTGCCGCGATGTTGGATCTCCTCGTAACCCAGGGCCGGTGGATGCCCTCCGTCCGTCTGGCCTATCAGATGTCCCTGGCGAGGGACATCCATGAAGCCTTTGGGGGCAAGGCTCCCTCAAAAATGGCCCCGTGTTCTGCCCCCAGCCCCGATCAACTGCAACGTTGGGCCGATCAGTTTGAAGCGGCCTTTGTGCTCCATTGCAAAACCCTACCCCCGGATCAACAATTCCCTCAGGTCGCGGGCCAGCAATGGTTAGAACAGAGGATCCACGATTCCCTTGGGCAAGATGACCGCCTGGGGGAATACCCCCCCGATCAGGTGATGGCGTTCATTCACATGACCCTGGAGGTGTTCCTGAGGAATGACCTGTACCGGGCCACCCGTCTCTTCATGGGCCGAGCCCAGGGCAGTTTTGGCCTAGCGGTGCTGTCTACCCTGCATCCCGACCGGGTGGTGCTCAGCAGTTTGGGGCAGCCCATCAGCCTCGGGTTTGACCCCAACCAGAGCTATACCGTATACGCCTCGGAACCCGCCGCCGTTGATCGGGTACTCCATCAGCGGGCCGGAGCCTATCGACTGGATCTGAATCAAAATACCGGGGAGGTCGCGGTGCTCACCGCAACGGCGGTTACGGTTTATTCCATGACCGAGAACCGAGAACTCAGGGATACGGAACTTTTTCAACGGCGGATCCCCTATCCCGAGGCGTCGGCCCATGCCTCGGGATCCGGGTCTACCTTAGATCCCGTGGCCCAGGATTTGCAAGATATTCCCCACCTCTTGCGGCAGATCAAAAATACCTGGCTTAACCCGGCGTCGGGCAATCGTCAAAGTGCAGAGTACCTGACCAATTTCTTGATCGCCAAGGCCCAATATCTCCAGGAAAAGCAGGAACAACTCGTCAGCCTTGGGTTAGATCCTGCCTTGGCCAAGTCGAGCCATGTGGATTTGCTGATTACCGGCGTCGAAAATAGCCTCTGGGTCGGCGAACAGTTTGCTAGGGATTTGAATCGGCTGTTTCCCCTGCTGTCGGTGAAAGTTCTGTCGTCTAATCTGGTGTTGCAACGGTTGCAGTACGAGTTTTCCAGCCTGGGGCTGGCGAAACAGTCCCTCGTCTTTGCCATCACCCAGTCTGGTCAAACCTTTCCTACCCGACAGGTGCTTGAGGTCTGCGATCTCTTGGTGCGTCAACATGTCATCCGGGAGTTCTTTTTACTCACGGGTGAACCCACCAGCTTTTTAGGGTCGGCCCTCCTAGACCCTACCTTGGCCGGGGAACCCTTCAGCCGTCGGCTGTTTACCAATGGCAGCGAGCGACGAGTGGCGGAACCCGCGACGGCGACGGTGGTGGCCACCCACCAAACCCTCACCGAATTGTTGTTGTATCTCACTCGCCAACTTCAGCGTCACTTTCCCCACCAGCACCCCCTCGGGCTCACCCTCTGTCCCGATGGCCTCGCCCTGCTGGATGACGTTGATAATCAGTTCTTGCGGGAGAGTGCGGCGGAGATTCTCGGGGATCACCCAACCCCAGAGGGGCCACCGTCCCAACTCCATCGCCAGCTGGTTCAGGCGGGCCAATGGTGGGGGCTGCATATTATTGAAACGCCCCTCGTCTGGGGCATCCACGCTCTCTATGTGACCATTACGCTGGGATGGGCGTTGGTTTTCGGCTACACCATCCCCTTGGCGCACACCCTGTTCAGAGGTCTGTTAGGGGTGTTTAACCTGGCTCCAGATACCCCCTGGGTGATGGCTCTGGGGCTGGGGGCGCAGATGGCCGACATCGGCATCTATATCTTTGGCCCCTGGCTGTGGACCCTGGGCCTACGCTGGTGGCAACGGCGTCCCCTGCTAGCCCGTACCGGTCGGCGAACCCTCGTTCTGGGCGAAACCCCCTGGGTGAGTCAAATCCTGGAAAACTACATCAGTAAACTCTTTTCCCTCAGTTACGGGATTGCCACCCTGGAGATCCACGGGGCGAATTCCCATGATGATTTCGTCCATCGGTTTGCCCACCGTGTGGCGCGGGGCACCTTGATCTTCCTGGGCGTTCCCGACGGGCGCTGGGGTGAACAACAACGTAGTGCGGAAAATGCGGTCATTCTCTCTGGGCGGCAGGCCAACGGAATTCGCAACCTGGATGTGGGGCCAGAGGTGGTCGCCCTAGGATCCAACCCCGCGATTACCCGTCAGGGCTTTACCGCCGCCTGGGTACTGCCGAGCCTCTTGCCTAGCGCCAGTCGCGTCGCCACCGCTCCCCAACTGACCAGCGATCTGATTGAGGCGCTGCGAGAGTCTCGCTTCCATTCCCTCCAGAGACTTCTGGCCAGTTATCTGTTCTTCTGGGCGCTGGCTCGCCGGGTGGCCACCTTCCCCCTCCTGGGCTATAGCTTCTGGAAGTCCCAAAGTCGTACCAAGATCATGACCACAGCCGCCCCCATGGCCGCCCCGATTTTAGATCGACCCGAGCCGGAGGAGATGATTCGCCTAGACTTGAGCCTGGTGGCGAACAAGGAGCAGAGTTAATGGCCAAATAGCAACGCCATGAGCCGTCTGTAGGGTGGGCATTGCCCACCCTACAGACGGTAACGTTAGAGATTTTGCCGTGACGGCCTGACACAGGTCCCGAAAACTTTGCAACTGTCTGGGGCGGGTGCTCGATCAACGGTTTGAGTACTGAATGAGCCCAGGATCTATTAACTTAGTGGTGTAGGCCATCATTGCGGGCCTGGTTTCAACGTTCAAATTTCTCAGCTATCCCATGCTCGATACCGTAGACCTCAAACGCGACCTCGACCAGATCACCCACCGCCTGGGTAAAACCCAGGACTATCTTTGACATTCCTGCCCTAGAAGCGAAAATTCAAGATCTGGAGCAAGTGGCCGCCCAGCCGGAATTTTGGGATAACCAAGCTAAGGCCCAAGAGATTCTTCAGGAATTGAGCGACTATAAGGCGAATTTGGCCCAGATCACCCAGTGGCAGGCCAGCCTAGAGGATGCCGCCGCCATTTTAGAACTGTTGCAGGCGGAGCGCGACGATGCCCTGCTCCAGGAGGCCTACGACAATGTGGCCCAGCTTGGCCACGAGCTAGACCAGTGGGAGCTTCAGCAGCTTTTGGCTGGCCCCTACGACAAGAAAGGGGCGGTGCTCACCATCAACGCCGGGGCGGGCGGCACCGATGCCCAGGATTGGGCGGAAATGCTGCTGCGCATGTATACCCGCTGGGCCGAGCGCCAGGGCTATGGCGTGCATTTGGTGGAAATGTCGGAGGGGGAAGAGGCGGGGCTGAAGTCTGTCACCCTGGAGATTACTGGGCGCTATGCCTTTGGCTACCTGAAGGCTGAGAAGGGCACCCATCGGCTGGTGCGCATTTCGCCCTTTAATGCCAACGGCAAGCGCCAGACCAGCTTTGCCGGGGTGGAGGTGATGCCGATTTTGGATCAAACCGTGACCCTAGACATTCCCGAAAAGGATTTGGAAATCAAGACCTCTCGTTCCGGTGGGGCGGGGGGCCAAAACGTGAATAAGGTGGAAACGGCGGTGCGGATTACTCACCTGCCCACGGGGATTTCCGTGCGCTGCACCCAGGAGCGTTCCCAACTGCAAAACCGCGAAAAGGCCATGGTGATCCTCAAGGCCAAGCTGCTGATTATTGCCCAGGAACAGCACGCCCAGGCCATTGCTGAAATTCGCGGCGATATGGTGGAAGCGGCCTGGGGCACCCAAATTCGCAACTATGTGTTCCATCCTTACCAATTGGTGAAGGATTTGCGCACCGGGGTGGAAACCACCGCCATTACCGATGTGATGGATGGCGAACTGGAGGCGTTTATCCAAGCCTACCTGCGCCAGGAGAACCAAGTCCTACAAGACTCCACGGTTTAACCCCAGGCGGTTGGTTCGGGGCTAGTCGGCCTCATTTTCCTCGTTGGCGTTGACCTTGGGCACAAAGCCCGGTTTGTCTTTGTTTTCCCAGCCCGGTGGGCGCTTGGAGTTGTACCAGGCGATGGAGCCAATGCTGACAGCGGCAATGAAGCCCACCACATAGACCAGCACAAAGGAGGAGGGAAGACCGCTACCGGCCACGGCGAGGGTAAACATCATGGAAACGGGCACTCCAAAACAACGGGGCAAGTCTCCCAAATTATAAATGACCGCTGCCCTAGCCCGCCTTGGGGGAGAGGGCGGTCTTGGGGTAGGCAATGCGCTTGTGGTTATACTGCTGCCATACCTGCACAAAAATATCGGCAATCACGGTCATGTGTTCGCGGGTGAGCCCGGATTCCACCAGTTGGTTTTCCTTCCAGCGGGTGCGCAGAATGCGGTTGACCATGGCCAGGGCTTCTTCGGGGGTGGCCTCGGTGAGGGAACGCAGGGCCGCTTCGCAGGAATCCGCCAGCATTACAATGCCCGTTTCCGGCGACTGGGGAATGGGGCCATCGTAGCGAAAGTCGGTCTCCTGAACGGTGATGGTGGCATCCTGCTGGGCCATTTCCTGGGCTTGGTGGTGGAAATAGCTGATCAGCATGGTGCCCTGGTGCTCGGGGATAAAGGCTTGGAGCGCCTTGGGTAGACGGCATTTGCGGGCCATCACTAGGCCCTCGCTGACATGGCGCTTGATAATGGTGGCGCTGAGCCAAGGGTCGTTGAGTTGGTCGTGTTTGTTGGGGCCACCCATCTGGTTTTCGATGAACCCCAAGGGGTCGTGCATTTTGCCGATGTCGTGGTAGAGGGTGCCCGCCCGCACCAGTTCCACGTTGCAGCCCAGGGCGCGGGCGGCGGCCTCCGCTAAACTGGCCACAAATACGGTGTGCTGAAAGGTGCCCGGAGCCTCGGAGGCGAGCCGCTTCAGCAGGGGGCGGTTGGGGTTGGAGAGTTCGGCAAGGCGAATCGGGGTGATCAGGTCAAAGGCGTGCTCTAGGTAGGGGCTGAGGCCCAGGGCGGCAATGCTGGAGATTACTCCGTAGATGCCCTGGGTTGCGGCTCCAGACAGAATGCCCGACCAGGCCGACACCAGCGACACCGGGTTCACAATCACCGTGAGCAGCAGGTACACCACGCCCTGGGTCAGGCCTACCCCGCCGCCGAGGAGGGCCAGTTCTTCCCGGGAACGCATCCGCCCTGCCAGTAGGCTACAGACCAAGGCCCCCGCTGCCCCCGCCACCCAAGAGACCCCGCTCACGGTGGATCCAATGGGGAGCAGCAGGGCGAGCAGGCCGATCAGGGATCCCCCCAGCACTGGCCCATAGAAATTACCGGCCAACAGGCCAATGGCCGGTAGTCCATAGGCGGCGGCTCCCACGGTTTTGAGGAGGCCCGTGCTCACGACCATGGTGGCCAGGAGGATGTAGTCCTGTTGGCGCAGGCGGTGGGAACTGCCGCGTTCGATCACCAGGAAAAGGCCGATACCGCCCCCCACGAGGCCCCCAAACAGGGCTAGCCCCCAGGCATTAAACCGCCGCTGGCTGAGGCTGAAGTGATCGAGCAGGGCAAATTGTCCTGGGGTAATGGTCTCTCCCACCAACACAATCCGATCCCCTCCGCGAATTTCGACCATCACGGGCTTCACGGCTTCGGCGGCCATGTCAGCCTTCAGGCGGGTTTGATCGGGATCCTCCACCAGGTTGGGCTGAAGACTCCCTTGCAACAGTTGGCTGGCGATATCCTCCCCGGGGCGGGGAACGCTGCCCCGGAGTTGGGTCTGAATAGCCCGGTAGAGCACCTCTGACGAGAGCCCTGGGGGGATGCCCTGGGCCAACATGCGATCTGCGGCTTGCCGCACCCCCACCTGGGTCTCCGTCCAATGGGTGGCACTCAAATCCAGGACGGTGGGGGAATAGGTCAAGCCTTCCACCTGGTTCGACAGCATGGCCAGGTTCGCCTGGGCCTGTTGATAGTTTTGCCGCGCCTGTTCCACCTCGTTGAGGAGGGTCTTAAACTCCTGGGTTGAGGATCGCTGGGCATAGGCCCAGAGTTCGTCCATGGCCTGCCGCTGAAGGGGGGTGAGGGTTTGTCCCTGGATCAGGGTGTCTAAACTGAGGCGTGGCAGGGGGTTAGGGGCGTCGTCTTGGCCCTCTAGGGGCGTCATCAGGCTACGCAACTGGAGCCAAGTCGCGTCATTGGATCGACGCAGGTAAAGCTGAATCTGGGTGGAGATCGCATCGGTGGGCGCAAAGGGAAAGGGGCCAGCCTCTCGACGCAGGGCGGTGAGTTGGGTGATGGAGGTATTCAGGGAACGCAGGGTGGTATCGGTGGTGGTGGTATCGACCGTCAAGACCCTCAGGGCTCCGTTGCGGGCGTCCCGGCGGCGTTCCTCCGTCGTTTGCCTATCCTCCACCGAGGCATCGGCGGGGGCGTAGAGGGTCTCGGGGGCCACACTGCCTACCTGTAGTCCGGGTTGGTTATAAAACTGTTGGCCCAGCATCGCCGTGATCCCCACGGTAGCCATCAAGATGGCCAGACGCGGATGGCGGATAGGGCGGCGCTGCTGGGTGAAGCGGCGGGGGGCCAAGGTGGCCCCGGGACGAGGGGAACGGGACGATGGATCCGCCGGAGCGAGGCCCGACCCACGCGCCCCCAAGACTCGGCGCGATCGCGAGGCCAATAGGGGCTTTGGCAACCGATTCGCCGAGACCTCAGGCGCGGTCGAGAACCAGTGCTCGATAGCGGCAACAAATTCTTTAAGCGCTCTCATAGGCTAGGCCGGTTCAGCAATCAGGCTCACATAACCAAAGCAGAAAAGCCATCCGCATCATACCCTCTGACCAGAGCTTGGCGCATCACGCCGCCCTAGACTACCCTCAAGTCCTTTGCCATTATAGGCGGTTCATCGCTAGAGCGGAGATGTACCCCGGCCCAGCGGCGGTGCAGGGCATCGGCTAGGGCGTCGATCTGGGCTAGGGTATACCCCCGCCAGCGCGGCCCCAGGGAAGCATCGGCGGGGCTGAGCCAAGGCACCCCCCCCGGCCCAGATCCAGCGGCTAGAATACCGACCAGGGCTAGCCCAGCGGACGGCCAGCCCCACCGCTGGGCCAGGGCTAGGGCCGGATGCCACTGCCCCAGCAGGGAAGCCACCAGGGCACCAATATCGGCCCAGGCCGGACAGTCCGCCGCCCGCCCGCTCCGATCCCAGCGTGGGATATCCCCCAGGGGCGGAATCCACTCCGGCTGGCCTAGGCGCTGGGCATAGTCCACCAGGGCGATCCCGGTGGCGGGGCTGAGGCCGAGGGCTTGCCCCCAGGCTTGGATCTCCCCCCGATGGTGGCCGTGGGGATTGGCCTCAAGCAACAGCCAGGGCGTGGCCACCACCAGGTCGATCAAGGCCCGTTCCCCAGCGGTAGGCGCTTGCACCCCCGCCATGGCCCGGTGCCAAACCCCTGGGCTCACCGCTTGCCCCGTTGCGCAATGCTCCGCTACCCTCAGCCAAGCCTCTGGCCACGGGATCGCTGGGGCCGACGGGACGGATCGCCGCGCCGCCATGGCCCAGCCATCGGCCATCACCAAACCGCGCAGGAGAGGCCGAAAGCCCAGCGGCCCATAGCCCTCCACGCTCCTGGCCCCCAGGGCATCCCCATTGTTCTGGACTACCATGTTCTGCACTACCATCCCAATGGCCCCACCCTACCCCTGGGGCTCAAACGCTGGCTGGCGTCCCTGGGGCCAGCACCCCGGGGGCTAAGCGACGAACCGATCATGTTGCAAGGCCTGAATGCGGTCTAGACTGCCGATGGGAATGGCCTGAATCAGTTTTTGGGTGTAAGCGGTTTGGGGCTGGCGATAGACCGCTTCAGCGGGGCCAATTTCCTCCACGCCGCCCTGGTTCATCACCATGATGCGATCGCTCATAAATTTCACTACCGCCAGATCGTGGGAGATGAAAATATAGGTGAGGTTGAATTCCGATTGGAGTTCCTTGAGCAGGTTCAACACCTGGGCCTGAACGGAGACATCGAGGGCAGAAACCGATTCGTCGCAAATAATAAATTTGGGGTTGAGGGCTAGGGCGCGGGCGATGCAGATGCGCTGGCGTTGGCCACCGGAAAATTCGTGGGGAAAGCGGTTCATGCAGTCGGCGGGGAGACCCACCCGTTCTAGCAGGTAGGCGACCCGCTCCTGTTGGTTGCGCTGGCTTTTGACCACGCCGTGGATTTTCAACGGTTCGGCAATGGCGGATCCCACGCTCATGCGGGGGTCGAGGGAACCGTAGGGATCCTGAAAAATAATCTGCATATCGCGGCGCAGGGCACGCAGGGCTGGCCCCCTAAGGTTTAGAACATCCCGTCCCTCAAACCAGATTTTGCCGTCGAGGGGATGCACCAGTCGCAGCAGAGCGCGGCCTAGGGTCGTTTTGCCGCAGCCCGATTCTCCCACCAGGCCAAAGGTTTCCCCCTGGCGAATCTGGAAGGAGACATCGTTGACGGCCATGACGTAGCGCTGGGTTTTGCCAAAGACGCCCCGGACGGGATAGCCGACCTTGAGCCCCTCGACCGCCAGCAGGGGGGCACTGGCCTCCAGGGTTTGGCGGCGAGCCTCCAGTTCGCCCTCGGTGAGGGGCGAAAATTGGGCGAGGGCGGTCTCATCGAGGGCTTTTTCGCGAATGGTGGGGTGGCCCTGATCCACCTCGGTCACCATGAAGTCAGCCACGGTGGGCAGGCGGCGTAGGCGCTGATCCGGGCGGGGGCGACAGGCCAGCAAGCCCTTGGTGTACGGGTGGGTGGGATGGGCAAAAATATCCAGCACTGGGCCAGCTTCGACAATTTTCCCTTGATACATCACCGCTACCTGGTCAGCAATTTCGGCGATGATCCCCAGGTCGTGGGTGATGAAAATCAGGGACATGCCCCGCCGATCCCGCAGTTCCCGCAACAGGTCGAGGATGGTGGCCTGGACGGTGACATCGAGGGCGGTGGTGGGTTCATCGGCAATCAGCAGGGCCGGGTTGCCGGAGATGGCCATGGCAATCATCACCCGCTGAATTTGGCCCCCAGACAGTTCGTGGGGATAGCGATTCAGCATGGCCTGCTGCTGGGCTTGGAGGTGGGCGGTCACCGCTGCTTCGCTGAGGTGAGGATGGGCCGCCTGGAGTTCTTCCCGTCCCTGGGTCTCACGGGGCAGCAGTTTGACCTCCTGCAACCGGGCAATGGCCTGCTGCTGGGCCTCCTCCTGCGTAATATTTTGGTGTTGACAGATCGCTTCGATCAGTTGGAAGCCGATGGTATACACGGGATTCAGGGAACTCATCGGCTCCTGAAAAATCATGGCCACCTGGCCACCCCGGTAGGCTTGCCGCTGCCCTGGGCTGAGGGTACAGAGATCGACCGCTGGGGTATCCGGGGCCTGAAAGACAATCTCGCCCCCGACCATGCGCCCCGGTGGGGATGGAATCAGCCCCATTACCGCTAGGGAGGTGACGGATTTGCCCGATCCCGATTCCCCTACAATGCCGAGGGTTTGGCCCCGTTTGACCTGAAAGGAAATATCGTTGACCGCCGGAATAACTCGCCCATCCACCTCAAACTCAACCTGGAGGTGGCGGACATCGAGAATGGGGTCGCTGATTGATTGTGGTGATGACATGGCCCTCGGCATGGAAAGCACGTACCTACGCCGCTCCCCTGGGTAGACTCGCCCCCATTGACGGCCACCCAGAGGATGGGCTAGGGATGGACTACCCTAGGACGGACAAAAGCAATGCCGTTCTCCCGAGAGCGTAAGATGACTAGAAGAATCATAACAGTGTCTTTACCCGCCGTTGGTCTGCCCCGAACGAACCTATGCTGAGTCTAGTAATCGCAATCGTCGTGATGTTGGTGGGTTCAGCGCTGTGTTCTGGCAGCGAGGTCGCCCTGTTGTCGGTGCCCATCCTCAAGGCCCAACAACTGGCTGAGTCGAAAAAGCCCGCTGCCTTGGCCCTTTTGGCGATCCGTCAGCGGGTGAATCGCCCCATCGCCACCATTGTGATTCTCAACAACCTGTTTAATATTGTCGGCAGCGTTCTGATTGGGGGGATTGCCGCCACGGTCTTTAATGATGCCTTGCTGGGGGTGTTTACCGGGCTCCTGACCCTGCTGGTGATTCTCTTTGGCGAAATTTTCCCCAAAATTTTGGGCGAGCGCTACGCCATACCCATCGCCCTGGCCATTGCCATTCCCATCCGGGGGATGACCTGGTTGTTTACGCCGATTGTGATCGCCCTAGAACGGGTCACGATGCCCTTCATTAGTTCAGGCAGTCGCCCTAGCACCAATGAGGCCGAAATCAAGCTCATGGCGACCATCGGGCACCAGGAAGGGATCATCGAAGCCGATGAGGCCGAAATGATTCGGCGCGTGTTTCGCCTCAACGATACCAAGTCCATTAATATCATGACCCCACGGGTAGCCCTGACCCATCTGCCGGGGGATATGACCATTGCCGAAGCCCAGGACAAAATCTCCAATTCCCAACACAGCCGCATCCTGGTGAGCGACACCGACATCGACCACATCCTCGGCCTGGTGATGAAACACGATCTCCTCTTTGCCCTGATCCAAGGGCAGGGACAACAGTTGATCCGCGATGTGGCGCGTCCAGTACGCTTTGTCTCCGAAACCGAGCGAGCGGATAAGCTGCTGCAAGAATTTCAAGCCGCCCGCGAACATCTAGCCGTCGTGGTCGATGAGTATGGGGGCGTTTCCGGCGTCGTCACCCTAGAGGATGTGCTAGAGGTGCTCACCGGAGAAATTGTTGATGAAACCGACCGCAGCATTGACCTACAAACCCTAGCCCGCCAGCGCCAGCGCCAACTGCTGCAATCCCGGGGGTTCAACTGGCCCGCAGAACCCTAGGCTCGGTCGTCAAGGTTAAGAATTAGGGCTTCGACGGTTCGGCAAGCTCACCGCTCAGCCCGAACGTGTCGTTTACGGCTGGTTGACTGACAAAACTAGCTAGAACCCGTATCTGTCAAAGGGTCAGGAGACCTGACCCCTA
>JAYKHF010000097.1:0-2592 GCA_035285305.1 Leptolyngbya sp. | reverse complement strand
GTTAAGACGGAGCCCAGTAGCCAACGGTGGGTTGCAGGTTGTCGTAGGAAGCCTTGGGCACCACACCACAGCAGATTTTGACCAGGGCATCGGTATCTTCAATGGGCAAAATGGGAACGTTGAACCGCTGCCCCACCTCCGCCACGCTCACGTCATCGAGGAAGAGCGTATCCTCCGGTTGGCCGCTATCGCTGGATTTCAGCATCACCGTAGGCAGCAGCAGGGCATCCCCCAGGGGCTTACCCTCCAGCCCTGTGATCAGGTCTTGCCCCGTCAGCAACCCCGTCACCGTCAGGTCGCGGCCCCAATAGTCGCTGGCCAAGGCCACCAGTTGCACGGTCAGATCTTCCACCTGGTTGAGCCGATCCACAATGGGCTGGAAGGCTTGTTCCACGGCATTGCCCACCACCCAGGTCAGGGTGCGGGGAGGATGCACCGCATCGGGTAAATAGTTACTGGCAGAGTCCTCAAATTGGGTGAGGAACTGCCGAATCGACCCAACGCCGTTGTCCAATTGGGGATAGTCTTCGTAGGCCTCCGCCCCCGGCACCGTTTGGTTCGCCAGCAGATACCACTCATCCGCCAGCCAAGCAAAGCGAGTGCCAAACTGGGCTTGAAATTCTGCCTGAAGTTGCTCGACCTGGGCAATGGTTGCCGCCGCATGGTCGGCGGTAACGGGCACCAGTTCATCCTGGGGTGGGCGGAACCGGGTCAACCCCACGGGCACCACCGCCACGGAGGTGACAGCGGGAACCTCCCCCTGATGGAACCGGGCCAGATCGCGCAGGGTCGTTTCGAGGTGGGCACCATCGTTAATACCGGGGCAAACCACCACCTGGGCGTGAATTTGCAGCCGCTGGGCTTGGAACCAGGCCAACTGCTCCAGAATTTGGCCCGCTCGTGGGTTTTTCAGGAGATGGGATCGCACCTCTGGCTCGGTGGCATGAACCGACACATAGAGGGGCGACAACCGCAGTTGGGCAATCCGATCCCACTCCTGGGGCAGCAGGTTGGTCAGGGTGAGGTAACTCCCATAGAGGAAGCTCAAGCGATAGTCATCGTCCTTGAGGTAGAGGGTTTCCCGCTTGCCGGGGGGCTGCTGGTCGATAAAGCAGAAGGGGCAAGCATTGTTGCACTGAATCAGCCCGTCAAAGAGGGCCGTTTCAAACTCTAGCCCGAGGTCATCGTCAATATCCTTTTCCAGTTCCACCCGATGGCGCTTGCCCTCCCGATCCAGCACCTCCAGGATCAGTTCCTCCTCGGCGCAGAGAAAACGGTAGTCAATCAAATCCCTAGGGCATTGATCATTAATGGAAACCAGGGCGTCGCCGGGTTCAAACCCCAACTCCTCAGCCATGGAACCGGGCAAAACACGGGAAATGCGAGCCGGACGAATTGAGGATGCAGCCATGGTGTGAAAGAACCCCCATCAAACAGGATGAATAGAATCGCATCTAGCCCCGTCCCAGGAGGGTGCCCACAGGGTTTACCCCCAAAGGTCAGGAGGCTAGACTGGCGCAGCTTGATGCTGAGAAACCGCTTGTTATTGAGTATGCCCATCCTCGCCTATCCTGACCCACCTCCGCCCCATCTAGGCGATGCAAAAGCGCTGAAACCTAGGCAGATAGGCCCGATCAGCCAAGTAACAATTCCTATCGCTTGGCGGGGATGGGAGTGATTTGTGACGCAGACTGCCACGGTGAATCGGTTGAACCAAAGTTGGGGCTAGGCGATGAATCCGCAGCGGATCCTCTCCGTCATCGCCCTGATGATTTGGCGTTGATTCAGTTTATTGATCGACTGGTGGCCTACCATACGGCGATCCGTCGCCTTTCGCTGGCTGCAAGACAATGCCGCCGACTACGGCTTTGCCCTCTCCTACCCCAAGGGCGACCCCCACTACGAACCCTGGCGCTGGCGCTACATCGGCCCCGGATCGGTCTTCAATAACCCGTAGGGTGCCATTCGCGAACCATCCTTGGCCAAGAGAAGCTACCCCTGGGGTCGCAATGCACCGCTTTCCTCGCAGAAAGCCCAGTACGTTACCCTGGAAGCAGTGCCATCTCAGGTTTACCAACACCATCGAGGTACGTCCCTATGCAGGCCATCGAGTTTGAGACGACCCTTCACAACGGCATCGTTACCCTGCCGCCAGAACAGGCCACCCAGTGGGAAGGCCAAGCTGTTCGGGTGATTGTCCTAAATCCTGCCGATGCCACCCTGCCAGCATCCATCAGTCCACCCCCAACATCTCTGCTCAGCCAGCTTCGGCAAATTAAAATCTCGGCTCCACCCGATTTCTCGGAAAACGTGAACGCTTACCTGAATGGCGAATACGATGCCTGATGTGTTGTTTGTCGATACGGGCTACGTGATTGCCCTCATCAACCAAAACGATCAACATCATCAGCAAGCGCTGCACCTGGCCGAACGCTACGACGGTTATCCCCTCATCACCACCGATGCGGTTTTGCTGGAAATTGGGAATGCCCTATCGCGTCTTGCCCGCAGCGAAGCGGCCACCATTATTCGCTATTTTCAAACGGCCTCAGAGGTCACGCTCGTGCCGCTAACACCCGACCTGCTGGCAGC
>JAYKHF010000096.1:0-3550 GCA_035285305.1 Leptolyngbya sp. | reverse complement strand
AGAGGCGCTAGGGATCAACCCAGCGATCATCAGCCTTGATCAGGTTGATCAGTTCTGCCACGCCCTGATCTTCGGGCACTTTTTTAATTTCGTCGCGGCCTCGATAGAGGGAGATATAGCCCGGAGTTTTGCCCACATAGCCATAGTCGGCGTCGGCCATTTCACCGGGGCCGTTGACGATGCAGCCCATCACCGCAATGTCGAGGCCCGTCAGGTGCTTGGTGGCTTCCCGCACCTTGTGCAGCACTTCTTCGAGGTTAAACAGGGTGCGCCCACAGGAGGGACAGGCGACGTATTCCACCATGGTTTTGCGCAGGCCCAAGGCCTGCAAAATGCTGTAGCAGACCGGGATTTCCTTCTCCGGCGCTTCCGTGAGGGACACGCGGATGGTGTCGCCGATGCCCTCGGCCAAGAGGGTGGCGATGCCAGCGGTGGATTTGATCCGGCCATACTCGCCATCCCCGGCCTCGGTGACGCCCAGGTGCAGGGGATAGTCCATGCCGAGGTCGTCCATGCGCTTGGCCATCAGGCGGTAGGCCGCCAGCATCACGGGCACCCGCGACGCTTTCATGGAAATCACCAGATTACGGAAATCCAGGGATTCGCAAATGTGGAGGAACTCCAGGGCGCTTTCCACCATGCCTTCGGGGGTGTCGCCGTAGGTGAACAGCATCCGCTCCGCCAGGGATCCGTGGTTCACGCCAATCCGCATGGATTTGCCCTGATCGCGCAGGGATTCCACCAGGGGCTTGAGGGTGTCGCGGATTTTGTGGCCGATGTCGTCAAATTCGGCTTGGGTGTAGCCGGTGCGGTCGGCCTGGGGCTTTTCAAAGACGTAGAGGCCGGGGTTGATGCGCACCTTATCGACGTGCTTAGCCACTTCCAGGGCAATTTTCATGCCGTTGTGGTGTACATCGGCCACCAGGGGCACGGGCTGGTAGGTGTCTTCGAGAATTTTGCGAATGTCCGCCAGGGCTTTGGCGTGGGCCATGCTGGGCACGGTAACGCGGACAATCTCGCAGCCAATTTCGTGGAGGCGGCGGATGGCAGCGGCGGAACCCTGGATGTCTAAGGTGTCTTCGTTAATCATTGACTGCACCACCACGGGATGCCCCCCGCCGATGGTGACGCTGCCCACGGGCACCGGGCGAGTTTTGCGGCGGTGAATGGTGGTATCAAAGGGGTCAAAGGCAGAGGAAGCGGACGCCTGGGAGACAGGATTGGGAAGGGTTTGCATAGCCTTTGCTCAAGGGTTTCCAGGAGGTTTCCAGGGAGTTGCCAAGGGCCAGACCAACGGGCTAGGAATATCGCCCCTTGGACGACGTCTAACCAGGGGAAGGGAGGCCACGATTAGATTGACAACATTCGTTTACAGTTATCTCCCAGAGTGCCACAGAATGACCCCTTTAAGACCCCTTTAAAGCGAGGGTTGCATTGATGGTAGGGATAGATCAGCAACGCGGTAGACGCCCGTGGCTGGTACGCCGTTGCCCATTCATCACCCCAGCCCAGGCCGGTTCACCCAGGCGTTAGTTTGGTGGGCTTGGTGGGCCGCATCCATCCACCGTTGGGACAAGACGCCTTCCACTATCGAGGGGGCCGTGGCTTGGCCTTGGTCGATGTCGTTCACCCAGTGGTTGACCACGCGCACAAAGGGGGCAATGCGGCCATCGGCGTAGGTGGTGGGAAAGTCCAGGCGTTCGGGAATGGCGAGTTCGCTGAGGGGTGCGCCGCCCTGGCTGCCCCACAGGCGGAAGCCGTGGACATAATCCGTCAAGTTATCGCTGCCCAAAACCAGGGTGCCTTGGTCGCCGTAGACTTCCAGCCAGTGGCCCCGTCCGGCGTAGGCCACGGAGCTAATTGCCACCTGGCAGGAGGCACCGCAGGCCAAATCCAGGGTGAGGCTACAGGTGTCGTCGGCATCCACGGGTTTGAGGCTGCCGCTGGCGGGGTCGGGCCGCTGGGGAATGGCGGTACCCAGGCGGGCACTGAGGCGGTCAATGGGGCCAAACAGCCAGGTGATGTAGTCAAAACTGTGGGAGGCAAAGGCCCCGAGAGCACCGCCGCCCTGGGATTTCTGGGCATACCAGTTCCAGGGGCGATTGGCATCGGCGCGACCGGGCACCGTCCAGTCCACCTTCACAAAGCGCAGGTTGCCTACGTAGCCCTCGGCCAGGAGTTCCGCTAACCGCTGCCATGCCGGGACAAAGCGAAACTCAAAATCCAGCGTCACCACCCGCTGCTGCTGCTGGGCTAGGGCTTGGATTTCCAGGGCTTCAGCCCCATTGAGGGCCGTCGGTTTTTCCAACAGGACGTGCTTTCCAGCCTTGAGGGCAGCGATGGCCATGGCGTGGTGCAAAAAGGGCGGCGTGGCCACGGTCACAGCCTGTACCTCGGGCAAGGCCAGCAGGGCCTCCACACTATCGCAGGCGTGGGGGATTTGGTGGGCATCGGCCACCGCCTGGGCTTTGGCTAGGTCTCGGTGATAGACGGCCACAACCTCGGTGCGATGGTGGGCCTGGAGGCCAGGAATATGCACCTTTTGGCCAAAGCCAGTACCCAAAACGCCGACGCCTAATGTGGTTGTCATCGCTGTTCTTTCCTTAACTAACCGATCCCTAAAACCGACGTGATACCCTACTTCTTCCCGATGGTGAGCAGTGGATTAGTCATTGTGGAATTCCCTTGCAGAGGTCTATCCTACCAAGACCTGTGGCAAGGTTCTAACCAAGTGTGCGGCTATATCACTATTGCCCCTGTTGATCTGATCCAAAAGGTGAGTTCAAGAAAAATCATAGCTTTTTAGGTATTCCTTGACCTGACGGACAAAGTTCTCAGCTTGCACAACAGAACACTCACTCGCATCTTCTAAAGATGGCTCGATCAAGTCAGCATAGTCAGCTTCAAAGCGCTGCTCAAAGATGTGGTGAAGCCACATTGACATTTATTTGCTAAAAATTCCTGTTTTGACAAATTCCCGATCAATAGTGGTCAGCAAGAATTAACATCAGGATTAGACCTGCGATTAGCGAAGTTTTTTACGATGTTTGCCGATTTTTGGCTCACCCTGCAACTGTGGTGGTACGGGGCGAAATGCCCATGTCGGCCAGAAATCGCATTAAGCACCCTCAGCCCAGTAAATTCGATCAGAAGCCAGACAAGCGGCATACTTTAGGGATTGCTGAATATCTTCAGGCTCTAGGTAGGGATAATCTTCAATAATCGCCTCTGGAGCTTGACCATTGGCCACCAGGTTCAATATGAGGGAAACCGGAAACCGGAAACCGCATTCCGCGAATACAGGCTTGCCCAGCCATTATTTTGGGGTCAAAGGTAATTTGGTCAAAGCCCAGCGTGGGTTTACTCCTGTTTACTTCAAGCCTACATTGATTATCCTACGGAGAACAGCCCGGTAACGTAGGGTCAGTAGATCACAAAGATGTCTCTTCGTATGGGCTTGGCCCTCACCCCCAGCCCCTCTCCCAGGGGGGAGAGGGGGGCTAGAAAAATCCTCAAAGTCCCTCTCCCACATTGGGAGAGGGATTTAGGG
>JAYKHF010000095.1:0-31615 GCA_035285305.1 Leptolyngbya sp. | reverse complement strand
CCTTTTTTGCCACCTCAGATGAGGTCTAAAACACCTGTTAGAATGCTTGAAAGCCCTGAAAATCAAAGACTTCAGGCGAGCGACAACAATTTGTCCCGACGACAGATAGTGTGTCACTGTACATTTTGTACAGTGGCTTTCGATAACATCGTGTTTGTCTTGAGTGGCAGATGCGTGACGAATCAACCGCTGAACGCCAAACTTCGCTCTAAGCCCTCGGTGGTCTTGGCATAGAGGGTTTAGAGCGAAGTTTGGGCACTACACCGTCACCGGAGGGCCACATGGTTCACCTCATGGTGAGGCCCATGGGTGAGGCCGAATAGGCCCGTCCTGAGGTTTTGGGATAGGGCCGAAACCGCCCCCCCGCTAGCGGATCCGGCAGGTTAGCTCATTGCCGAGACCAAAGTCGCCATCGCCATCGGCGTATTCCGTCAGGGTGATGGGCAGGGGCGAGGCTTTCCAGATACCGGCGCAGTAGTCGCGGATGGATCGGTCGGAGGAGAACATCCCCATGCGGATAGCGTTGAGGATGGACATACGCGTCCAGTTTTTGGCATCGCTGTAGGCTTCGCCCACGGTGTGCTGGCAGTCGAGGTAGGACTGGTAATCGGCCAACAGCAGGTAGGGGTCTTGGTAGAGCAATTTGTCGAGCAGGGGCTTGAACAAGTTGCCGTCTCCCTGGGAGAAGTGGCCGGAGGCGATCAGATCGATGGCATCTTTGAGCAGGGGGTTGGCCTGGTAGTAGCTGTAGGGGTTGTAGCCCTGGGCTTTGAGATCGACGACCTGGTCGGCGGTGAGGCCAAACAGGAAGAAGTTTTCGGCCCCGACGGCATCGCGGATTTCGATATTCGCTCCATCTAGGGTGCCGATGGTGAGGGCACCGTTCATGGCGAATTTCATGTTGCCCGTGCCCGAGGCCTCGTAGCCAGCGGTGGAAATTTGCTCCGACAAATCCGAGGCCGGATAGATCCGCTGGCTGTTGGTGACGTTGTAGTTGGGCAGGAAGATCACCTTCAGCTTGTTGTGCAGGTCGGGGTCTTTGTTCACCATGTCGCCCACGGCGGTGATCAGTTTGATCATCAGTTTGGCCATGTGATAGCCGGGAGCCGCCTTGCCCGCAAAGATGAAGGTGCGGGGGGTGATATCGAGGTTGGGGTTTAGCTTGAGCTGGCTGTAGAGGGTGACGATGTGCAGCACATTGAGGTGTTGGCGCTTGTATTCGTGAATGCGCTTCACCTGCACGTCAAACAGGGAGGCGGGATCGACCAGGATGCCGAACTGGTTATGGATGCGGCCCGCCAGATCCCGTTTGACGGCCTGCTTGATGTGGTGCCATTCGTCGCGGAAGCCGCTGTCGTCGGCCAGGGGTTCCAGTTGTTTGAGTTCATCTAGGTGCTTGATCCAGCGATCGCCAATGCGGCTGCTGATCAGGTTGCTGAGGCGAGGGTTACTCAGCACCACCCAGCGGCGGGGGGTAACGCCGTTGGTGACGTTGCAGAATTTTTCGGGGAAGAGTTCGTAGAAATCCCGCAGCACGGTTTGCTTCAGCAGTTCGCTGTGCAGAGCGGCCACGCCGTTGATGGTGTGGCTGCTGACACAGGCCAGGTTGGCCATGCGCACGTAGCGCTCGCCGCCTTCGTCAATGAGGGACATCCGGGCCAGTCGGGCCGCATCCTTGGGGAAGCGCATCCGCACCAGTTCCAAGAAGCGACGGTTGATTTCGTAGATGATTTCCAGATGGCGAGGCAGCAGCTTGCCGAAGAGGCTAATCGGCCATTTTTCCAGGGCTTCGGGCAGCAGGGTATGGTTGGTGTAGGCGAAGGTTTTTTGGGTAATTTCCCAGGCCAGCGTCCAGTCGAGGCCATGCTCATCCAGCAGCAGGCGCATCAGTTCCGCTGAGGCAATGGCGGGGTGGGTGTCGTTGAGCTGAATCGAGAATTTTTCGTGGAATTTTTCAATGGGCAAGCCCTGGCCATGGAGGATGCGGAACATATCCTGCAAGGAACAGGAGACAAAGAAAACCTGCTGCTCTAGGCGCAGTTGCTTCCCGGCCTGGGTTTCGTCGTTGGGGTAGAGCACCTTGGTCAGGTTCTCGGAGGAGACCTTTTGCTCCACGGCCCCGTAGTAGTTGCCCTGGTTGAACACTTCAAAATCAAAGGATTCGATGGCCTCAGCCTTCCACAGGCGCAGGGTGTTGGCGGTGTTGACCTGGTAGCCCAGAATCGGCGTGTCGTAGGGAACGCCCAGCACTTCGCGCTCCGGCACCCAGCGCACTCGGTAGCGGCCTTGGTCGTCGGTGTAGGTTTCGGTGTGGCCGCCAAACTTCACCTCCACCGACCATTCGGGCCGCACCACCTCCCAGGGGTTGCCGTTGCGCAGCCATTTGTCGGTGCGCTCGACTTGCCAGCCGTCCTTAATATCCTGGTGAAAAATGCCGAACTCGTAGCGGATCCCGTAGCCCAGGGAGGGAATTTCCAGTGAGGCCATGGAGTCTAGATAGCAGGCCGCCAGCCGCCCCAGACCACCGTTCCCAAGGCCCGGTTCCTCTTCTTGGGCCAGCAGTTCATCAAAGTCTAGACCCAGTTCTTCGATGGCCTGCTTCACTTCGCCATAGAGGCCCAGGTTAATCAAGTTGTTGCCCAGGTGTGGCCCCATCAAAAATTCCGCCGACAGATAACACACCGTCCGCGCCCCTTGCTGGGTGTAGCGCTCGGCGGTTGTGTTCCAGCGGTGCAGCATCCGATCCCGCACGAGGTAGGCCAGGGCCATGTAGTAGTCGTGCTGGGTGGCCAAGGCCACGGGCTTGCCCTGGACAAAAAACAAATTGTTCAAAAACGCCCGTTTAATACTGTCAATGCTGGAACCCGTGCGTTCCCCAGCCAGGGCAATGGCGACAGCGGCGTCGGTGGTGACAGTGTTGTCCATGGATGGATGACCTCAGGCTCCAAAAAAAATCACAGGCGACTATACCCTATCAGATCAAACTCAGAACGCAAGGATTGTGGCCTAGGGCACGATTTAATTTAAGTTTAATGAGGATGATCCGACGAAGCTGGAGTCCGCCATGCCGCTCCCTAGTGCGACAAAAATGCAGAGCTATATTGCTACGGCCCGTCGTCGTCAGCAGCAGCAGCAAACCCACCTACAGCAGCGGCGCGAACAGGGACTAGCCCTGGCCCATCAGGCCGCTTCAATTCTGCGACAAGAATTTGGCGTGAGCCGTGTGGTTCTGTTTGGGTCTATCCTCAGCCCAGTCGCCTTTCACGAAACCTCCGATCTCGATATTGTTGTTTGGGATTTGTCCCCCGACGACTACCTTCGAGCCGTTGTTCGGCTGATGGAATTACCGGATTTCTCCATTGACCTAGTGGAAGCCGAAACGGCCCAGGAACACCTGCAATCGGGTATTTCCCAAGGGCTAGATCTATGAGCAAGTACGGCGTCCTAGCGGCGCGGCTCCAAAACGAACTCAAAAACCTAGACAACGTGGTAACCACCGCTCAAGCCCAGATTGGTAAGGCCCAACACACCCAAGATAGTGATTTTTACCAGGCGGCGGCCCTCAGTCTGCAAAACTACTACATGGGAGCAGAGCGAATCTTTGAGGAGGTCGCCAAGCAAGTGGATCAATCTCTGCCCTCTGGTGCCGGATCGCACCGCGAGTTACTCGAGCAAATGGCATTGGAGATTCCGGCTACCCGCCCAGCCCTGCTCGCTACGGATACCGTTGTGCTGATGCAAAACTATCGGGCCTTTCGTCATGTGGTGATGCATCGCTACGGCTTTGAACTACGACCGGATCGCGTCGCGGCCTTGGCGGATCAGTTGGTGGACTGCCATAACGTCCTCGCTGACGATGTGAGGTCATTCTGTGATTTTTTACTCGCCCTAGACCAATCCCTATAACCTGCTGGCTGTGCTTAAACCAACCTCGTCGAGGCCCAGAATTCGCTATGGTAATGGGTGCCGTTTCACCCCGTGGCAATGACGCCTCCCTCCCTCGCCCCTTCTATCCAGCAGCGGGTGAACCGTGCCCTCCATTCACCCCCCGTCGAGTCGGTCTTGATTGGGCTGATTTTGATCTCCGTGCTGCTGGTCTTTGTGGAGGTGGGCTTGCCCTTTGGCAGTGCAGGGCACGACGTGGCGGTGGGGCTTCAGCAATGGCTAACGGGCCTCTTTTGGCTAGAGTTGGGCCTGCGCGGTTGGGCCACGCGCCATAAAAAGCGGTTTTTCCAGCATTTTTGGTGGGATATTCTGGCGGTGCTGCCGTTCCCCAGTCAGTTTTTGGTGCTGCGGCTGTTGCGGCTGCTGCGGCTGTTGCGGGCCAGCATTTTGCTCAACCGCAATCTGGGCCGGATCTACCCTGCCCTCGCCATTGGGCTAGGGGCACAGATTGGCTTAGTCGCGATTCTGGGGGTGCTGTTGCTGGGGGGTGGGCTGGGCATTTTTCTGGCCGAAGGGGGCATCAACGACGACATTGACAATCTGCCCCAGGCGCTCTGGTGGAGCCTGTTTACCCTGGTGGCGGCTGAACCGATTGGGGCCGAACCCATTACCCTAGTGGGGCGCATTCTGACGCTGGCGGTGATGCTGGGCGGTCTGACCCTGTTTGCGGTGATCACTGGGCTGGTGTCGGCGGTGATGGTGCAACGACTTCGATCCACCATGGAGTATCGGGTAATGGAACTGGATGAACTAAGAAACCATACGGTGATCTGCGGCTGGAATCGGAACGGGCGGCACATCGTTGAGGAACTTTTGTTTGACGGTGGGTTGCCAGACAGCCCAATTTTGATCATTGCCGAGTTTGAGGAAACCCCAGAACGCGCCCTCGGCCACCTCAACCTCTCCCACATTTACTTCCATGTGGCCGACTACACCCGCATCGATGTGCTCAAATCCATCAACATTGCCCAGTCGGCCCGAGCCATCCTGCTGGCCGACACCACCCGCCCCCGCAGCGACCAAGACATCGATGCCCGCACCGTCCTCGCCGCCCTCACCATCGAAAAAATTAACCCCGCCATCTACACCTGCGCCCAACTGCTGGATCGCCGCAACGATGTACAACTCAAGGCTGCCGGGGTGGATGACGTGATTGTGGCCGACGAAATCGCTAGCCACATGATCGCCACCTCCGCCCGCACCCAGGGTTCGGTGGAAGTCATGGCGGAACTGCTGACCGTGCAGGTCGGCAACCAGTTCTACAAAGTTCCCATTCCGCCCTCCTGGGTCGATCTCTCCTTTTGGCAGACGGTTGATCGCCTCAAACGATCCTATGATGCCCTGCTGGTGGCCGTAGAACTGAGCTACCCCAAGCGCCATACCCTGGTCAACCCGCCCGCCAACTATCGCCTTGGCCCTCAGGATCAACTCATCGTCATCGCCCGTAAACGCCCTGAGCTTCTGGATGACTAAGCCTTAAGGCTTGGCCCATCTCCTGGCCCTCCCTAATGGCAAGCAAGCAGCCTGCCCCGCCCCCCTGCTATAGAAGAGGGGCGGGGGTTAATTGTGATTCAGTTGCCCCAGAGCTAGGCTAGGTAATCACCGTGGGCTGATCGCGTCCGGTGAGGACTTTGATTTGGGCGATTTCGTCGGCGAGGGTGATCAATTCGGCCAGGGCGGCTTGGGTGTCTTGGTCGTGCTTGGCGACATCGGGTTCGTAGCTTTCCACATAGAGCCGCAGGGTGGCCCCGGAGGTGCCTGTGCCGGAGAGGCGGAAGACGATGCGGGAGCCGTCGGTGAAGCCAATTCGCACGCCCTGCTTGGCCGACACGCTGCCGTCTACCGGGTCGGTGTAGGCGAAGTCATCGGCATAATCGACGGTGTAGGATCCGTAGGTTTTGCCGGGGAGGGTGCTGAGGGCTTGGCGCAGGTTGTCGATCAGGGTGTTGGCCCGGTCGCTGTCTACCCCTTCGTAGTCGTGGCGGGAGTAGTAGTTGCGGCCATAGGTGGCCCAGTGTTCGCGGACGATGGTTTCTACGGATTGCTGCCGCACGGCCAGGATATTCAGCCAGAACAGCACCGCCCAGAGGCCGTCTTTTTCGCGGATGTGGTTCGACCCGGTGCCGAAGCTTTCTTCGCCGCAGAGGGTGGCCTTGCCCGCATCCAGCAGGTTGCCGAAGAACTTCCAGCCCGTGGGGGTTTCGTAGCAGGGGATGCCCAGCTTTTCCGCCACTCGATCCGCCGCTTGGCTGGTGGGCATGGAGCGGGCGATCCCGGCAATGCCCTGACGGTAGCCCGGAACCAGGGTGGCGTTCGCCGCTAGGATCGCCAAGCTGTCGCTGGGGGTAACGAAGAAGTTTTTGCCCAGCACCATGTTGCGATCGCCATCGCCATCGGAGGCGGCCCCAAAGTCCGGCGCGTTGTCACCAAACATGACTTCGACTAAATCATGGGCGTAGACCAGGTTGGGGTCGGGGTGGCCGCCGCCAAAGTCCTCTAGGGGAATGCCGTTGACCACCGTTCCGGCGGGGGCATTCAGTCTCCGCTCAAACAGGGCCTTGGCGTAGGGGCCAGTGACCGCATGGAGGGAATCCATGCAGAACCGGAACTTGCCGCCGGAGAGCATTTGCTGGATTTGGCCAAAGTCGAACAGGGTTTCCATCAGCGCCCCGTAGTCCGTCACCGAGTCGATCACCTCCACGGTGGTGTGGCCGAGGGTGTGGCTGGCGACGCGGTCTAGGTCGATGTCGGAGGTGTCGAGGATTTTGTACTCGGTGATGGTTTGGCTGTTTTGGAAAATCGCATCGGTGACGGATTCCGGCGCAGGGCCACCGTTGGCAATATTGTACTTAATGCCAAAGTCTTCCTCGGGGCCACCGGGGTTGTGGCTGGCGGAGAGCACAATGCCGCCGAAGGCCTTGCTCTTGCGAATCACGCAGGAGGCCGCTGGCGTGGAGAGAATGCCCCCCTGCCCCACCAGCACCCGGCCAAAGCCGTTCGCCGCCGCCATTTTGAGGATGATCTGCACCGCCTGACGGTTGTAGTAGCGGCCATCACCCCCCACCACCAGGGTTTGGTTTTGGTAGCCCTCAAGGCTGTTAAAAATCGCTTGAACAAAATTTTCTAGATAGTTCGGCTGTTGAAAAACCTTCACCTTCTTCCGCAACCCGGAGGTGCCGGGTTTTTGGTCGTTGTAGGCCTGAGTCGAGATGATTTGAATACTCATTGATAGGTAGTCGCTCCACGGTTAACCAGGTGCAACCCCAGGATAAAACGCCAGCTTGCCTAGAAACGTAAATCCATCCACAGGTTAAGGCCAAAATCGGGCGGTGGTGTTCAGAACGCGCCAAGGTGCCCCATCTGCCGCCATCCCCAATTTGAATCGCGCACCTGGTTGGCTGACAAAAGCTTCTGCATCGGGCGCGGCAACCGCGCCCCTAACGCATTTGGGCCATGTAGGGGGCAGGTCTCCTGCCCCTTTGACAGATACGGGTTCTAGCCAGTTTTGTCAGTCAACCAGCCCTCGGGGAGAGGATCTGGGGGGTGTAGCTTGCTTCCCGCAGGGTGGGCTTCCAGATCCCAGAATCACTGACCTTAACTCGAACTGAGGTGGTTGAGGCTTCGACAAGCTCAGCCTGAATTGGTCAGCACAACCCCTAGAATCACCAGCAGCCCGCCCCCCAGCAGTGCGGGCGAGGGGATTTCGTTGAGCATCACCGCCGCCAACAGAATCGCAAAGACGGGAACGAGGTTGATAAACACCCCCGCCCTGGCAGGGCCAAGCTGGCGCAGGCCGTCGTAGTACCAGCTAAACCCCACGGCGGATCCCAGGATGCCCAGGTAGAGAATACTGGCCCAGGCCGTGGGGCTCGCGGTGGGAATCACCCCCAGGAGGCCGTCCCCCAGGGCTGGCCCCAGCAGCAGCAGCGCCCCCACCCCACAGGCGTAGGTGGTGGCGGCGAAGGGCGATAATTCCTGCATCACCCGTTTGCCCAGGAGGGTGTAGCTCATCCAACTCACTACGCAGCCGAGGATCAGCAGTTCCCCGCGCCCCACGTCACCCCGCAGCAGAACCCAGGGGTGGCCACCGCTAATCACCACCCCCGCCCCCAGCAGTGAAAGCCCGATGCCCAACCCTTTTCGTGGACTGAGGGGATCTTTGAAAACCAGCGCCGCCCCTAGGGCAATGGCCACCGGGTTGAGGGCAATGATCAACGCCGCCCGTCCGGCCTCCACGGTCTTGAGACCCGAAAAGAAGAAGACGTTGTAGGCCAAGATGCCCGTCAGCCCCAGCCCTAAAATGGCCCCCCACAGGGATTTCGGCGGACGGGGCAACGTCCCTTCTACCCCATAGGTCAGCGCCACCAGGGCCAGGGTGGCCACCGCAAACCGACAAAACGCCGCCGAAAAAGCGCCCATCTCCTGCACCACCAGCCGCCCAGCGATGAAGGTGCCACCCCACAGAGCCATGGTCAGCAGCAGTCTTAGGTAAGTCCCCCCCATTAGTCCCCCATCCTCCTCATTCCGGCAGGCGTTCTCGCCACCGCTGGAGGCGCACCTTAGCCCAGACATACTGGGGAAATTGGTAATGTTCGGCGATGATCCAGCCCACCATAGCGGTGTGGGCCAGAAGGGTGAGGCTAGCCCACACCAAAGACCAATGGCCCTGGTCAGCCTCGTCTAGGGGAGGGAACATATAGCCGCCTAGGACTACCAAGCCAGCGGGCAACACCACCAGGGCGAGGCCCACAATCCAGAGGGTGAGGGTGAGGTCGGCAGCAGGGTGGTGTAGGGGTTTCCAGCGCCAGCCTTGCCAGCGCCAACCCAGCCGCTGGGCACCATCGGCCAGATGAACGGTTTGCTGATCGAGGTTAGCCTCTAGGATGTGGCGGCAAAAGTTACAAGCATAGGCATCCATCAGGGCCATGGCTTCAAGCTGCCCCTGGCGACACAGGGGGCATTCATAGACCACGCCACCCTCCAGGGCGAGGGCGCGAGGCGAACGGGACGCCGCTCCAAAGAAAGATCGCTGCACGTTAGCCATGCCCAATATCCTGCTAACCCATGACCACAGGTATTCTACCAACCCCGCTGGCGAGGTGGGCATTCACCGCAGGGCCACCTAGGTGAATCACCCGCAGGTGCCATAGACTAGACAGACATTCACCCCGTCTGGATAGTCTTATCTATGGCAAACCTGTTTGTAATTTTTTTGGCCATGCTGGGCGGCATTGCCACGGCCTGCCAAGGCCAGTTTATGGGGCTGTTGTCCATTGCCATGGGGCCTTTGGAAAGCGTTTTTATCACCTATGCGGGGGGCGCGGTGATTGTGGGCACCGCGATGATGGTGGCCCAGGGCGGCAACCTCAAAGCATGGGATACGGTGCCCTGGTATGCCCTCACCTCCGGCCTAATGGGGCTGATGATCGTGGGAGCCATTGGCTATGCGGTGCCCCGGCTGGGGGTGGCGGCGGGGTTCACGGTGATGGTGGCCACCCAGTTTGTGGCGGGGGCCATCATTGATCACTACGGGTTCTTTGGGGCTGTCGTCCGACCGATGGATTTGACCAAAATCCTCGGCCTCGGATTGATGATGGCCGGGGTAACGCTGCTCGTCCGCTAGCCTGAGGCTTCAGCCCAGGGCCACGATGTCTGGCGTAAACGGCAGATTCAGGCTTCGACAAGCTCAGCCCGAACCTGTCGTTTACGGTCGTCCTGATGAGCGGTGAGTGGTGAGCCTGTCGAACAGCCCAAGCCCGTTACCCGTTCGCCCTTCGACAAGCTCAGGGCGAACGGGCAATTGACCAACATGAGAATTGCTGAGCCCTAAGGCTTAGGCTTGACAAACCCCTAGGATCAAAAGCGCTCTACCTCGGGAAAGGCGCTGCCCTGGTGACGCGCCGCTTCGCCACAGGTGCGGGGGGTGGGCAGGAGCTTGGTGGGGTTGGCCAGACCACTGGGGTTAAGGGCTTGGCGCACCCAGGCCATGGTGTCGAGGTCGATTTCGGAGAACATGTCGGGCATGTAGCAGCGTTTGTCGGCCCCAATGCCATGTTCGCCAGAAATGCTACCCCCCACTTTGATGCAGAGCTTGAGGATGTCGCCCCCCAGTTCCTCCACCTGTTCCAATTGGCCTGGAATGGAGTTGTTGTAGAGAATCAGCGGGTGGAGGTTGCCATCGCCCGCATGGAACACATTGGCCACCCGATAGCCGTGGTGAGCCCCGAGGGCTTCAATTTCCTTCAGGACATAGGGCAATTGGGTGCGGGGAATGACGCCATCCTGCACGTAGTAATCGGGGCTGAGCTTGCCCATGGCGGCGAAGGCGGCTTTGCGGCCCTTCCACAGGCGCAGACGTGCTTCGGCGTCGGTGGCGACGGTGATGCTGCGAGCCCCGTTTTGGCGGCAGAGTTGGTCGATGCGTTCTCCGGTGGCCTTCACTTCCGCCGGGAGACCGTCGATCTCAATCAACAAAATCGCCGCCGCATCCCTGGGGTAGCAGTTCGTCGCCACCACATCCTCCACGGCATTGAGGCTAAAGTTGTCCATCATCTCCATCCCGGCAGGGATAATTCCGGCGCTGGTGATGGCCGACACCGCCTCCCCCGCCGCTTCCACGGAGGTGAAATCCGCCAGGAGCACCTGAATCGACTCCGGCGCTTTGAGAATCCGCAACGTAATTTCCGTGGCAATGCCCAGGGTGCCCTCGGAGCCCACAAACACCCCGGTCAGGTCATACCCCGGCCTTTCGGCCACCGGGCCACCGATATCCACAATGTCGCCGCTGGGGGTAACCACCTTTAACCCCAGGACATGGTTGGTGGTCACGCCATACTTGAGGCAGTGGACGCCGCCAGAGTTTTCCGCCACGTTGCCCCCCACCGAGCACACCGACTGGCTGGAGGGATCCGGTGCATAGTAGAACCCGGCCCCGCTAACGGCCTGGGTCACCCAGTTGTTGATCACCCCGGGCTGCACCACCACCCGCTGGTTCTCCAGGTCAATGTCCAAAATATTGCGCATGGTAGCCATGACAATGAGGACGGAATCCTCGATGGGCAGCGCTCCCCCCGATAGCCCCGTACCCGCCCCCCGCGCCACAAAGGGCACCTGAAACTGGTTGCAAATTTTCACCGCCGCCGCCACTTCCGCCGTGGAGTTGGGCAGCACCACCACCGCCGGACGCTGACGATAACTGGTCAGGCCATCGCACTCGTAGACCAGGAGTTCTTCCTTACGGCGCACCACCTGATCTGGCCCCAGGGCCACCGTAAAGGCATCGAGGATTTCAGGCCAAGGGTAGGCCGGGGGACGGGGAGGGGCAGCAAGGGTCATAGGGGCATGGCAGATGAATTCCACCCGATCCTAACAAGTCTGGTTCCCATCCGGTTGACGGACAACGCCGGTTAGGTGTCAAATCAGCCCCCAGGCCAGATCGTCACGCCCTGGATGGCTAACAAAGGCGTCCCGTTCAACGATGGTAGGGCCACCGGAGGCGAATCCAGCCGTCTCTATTTTCGATGGCCACTTCACCTGGGGGAGTTCTAGTCATTTTCGGATACCCAATCTGTACCCATTGAACCGCCAAAGGCCCCATTCTTTCGTCAAAACTCAGTAAGGACGCACCTGTTTATGGCCGTTATCGATGCCACCTATAAATGCTGAAACCCCGCCATACGGCGAGGTTTCAGTCTATCGGAGCGGCGGGATTTGAACCCACGACCCCCACTACCCCAAAGTGGTGCGCTACCAAGCTGCGCTACGCCCCGAATTTACGCGCATTAATTGCGCTCAACTAGAATAGCACAGCTCTTTGTCACAAGTGCCGACCTTCTCAAAAATCTCCGTGTTTCATCCGCCCCCAACGCACAAGGACATCGTTTATGGATTCCGTCACTGGCGCTTTAGGTTCAAACGAACCCCTGCCTCTGGGCCGTTTCTTTCGGCTAGCCGTAGCCAATATCCTATCCAACCTGATGGTGCCCCTAGCGGGGTTAGTAGATACGGCCTTTTTAGGCCATCTGGATGCCATCCATCACCTGGGCGGCGTCGCCCTGGCTACGGTGATCTTCAACGTGGTCTATTGGAGCTTCGGCTTTCTCCGCATGGGCACCACGGGCACCACCGCCCAAGCGCGGGGGCGCGGCGACCAGGCCGATCTCTGGCTAATTCTGCTGCGGAATGGCACGGTGGCGCTGGGGTGTGGGCTGCTGATTGTGTTCCTCCAGGTTCCCATCCGCGAGGTGGGTTTTTCCCTGCTTCAGGCCGAGGCCGAGGTGAAGGCGGCGGGCTATGCCTTCTACAATGCCCGCATTTGGGATGCTCCAGCGGTGTTGCTCAACATGGTGCTGCTGGGCTGGTTCCTGGGCCGAGAACAGGGGCGGCGGGTGCTGCTGCTGTCCTTGGTCGGCAACGGCAGCAACGTGGTCTTTAATAGTCTGTTCATCGGTTATTGGGGTTGGGCCAGTGCCGGGGCCGGGTTGGGTACCGCCCTCAGTCAATATGTAACGATGGTTTTGGGCGTAGCGCTGATTTTGCGGGATGGGGGCCTCGCCCAACTGCGCCAGGTCGCTCCCCAGGGCTGGAACCGTCAAGCCCTCCAGGATATTTTTTCCCTCAATCGCGACATCCTGATTCGCACCTTTGCCCTGGTGATCAGCTTTGCCCTATTCACCAACCTCAGTGCGGCCCTAGGCACCCAAACCCTAGCCGCCAATACCCTCCTGATTCAGGTGGTGATGCTGTCCGCCTACTTCATTGACGGCATCGCCTTTGCCACCGAAAGCTTTGCCGGACGCTACTATGGCGGCGGCCACAAATCTCAACTCCGGCGCTTGCTTTGGATGGGTGGCAGCACCAGCGTCGGGCTGGGCCTCACCTTTGCCCTCGCCTTTAACCTCTTTCCCCAAGCCCTCTTTGGTCTGCTCACCAGCCACGAAACCGTCATCGCCACGGTGGAGACCTACGTCGGCTGGCTGATCCCCATTTTGGGCCTGGGGGCCATCGCCTATATGCTAGATGGCTACTTCCTCGGCCTCACTGCCGGAAAGGTGCTCCGAAATGCCACCGTTCTCGCCGCTGGAGTGGGGTTCTTGCCCCTGGCCCTCCTGTCCCAGCGCTGGGCGAGCCCCCACCTCCTGTGGTTAGCCCTAGCCGGGTTAATGGCAGGCCGCGCCCTCACCCTCCTGTGGGCGGTGCCGCCATCCCTGCGGCAACCCGCTATGCCCCAGCCCCCAGGGGAATCGACGATTACGCTTGAGCCAGGGGAGTAATGTGGGCCTCTGGCCCCAGCAACATGATCGTCGGATCCCCGAAAAAAGTCTGGGCCACCGTTTCAATGTCGAGGGCCGTCACGGCATTCACGAGATCGGGGAACTGGTGGTCAAACTCAACCCCAAGGCCGAGGATTTCATACCAGCCCAGCAGTTGGGCCAGTTGAGAGTTGGTTTGTTTGCCCAGGGCATATTGCCCCAGGAGTTTATTTTTGGCGGCTTGCAGTTCGTCAGCGGTGAGGAGGGTATCGCGCAGGCGTTCCACCTCAAACCGCAGCCCCTCTAGGGCGGTGGCGGCATTGTCAGGGGCGGTGCCAATGTAGGCCACAAACTGGGACGGGCCAAGGCGGGTGGGATAGAACGCCGACACATCGTAGGCCAGCCCCCGCTTCTCCCGCAGTTCCACAAACAGGCGGCTGGAGAGGCCATTGCCCAGGTAGGTGTTGGTTAATTTGAGGGCCGCATAGGCGGGATGCTGCACCGGAGCGCCCCCATAGCCCACCATCACAATGGCTTGATTGGTGTCTTGCACAATCGGGAAACAGGCGTTGACCGGATTCACCGGGGGAAAGTGGAGGGCGGGGGGAGGCGTGGCGGGCAAAGACCAATCGCCTAGGGTACGCTCCACCTGATCCACAGCCGCTTCGGGGCTGATACGGCCCACCACCGTTACCACCACGTTATCGGGCCGAAACTGCTGGCGGTGGAATTCTAGCAATTGGGCTTGGGTGAACGCGGTGACACTCGCCTCCGTGCCAATGCTGGAGAGGGCGTAGGGATGATCCCCATACATGGCTTGCCGCAGTTCGTTAAAGGCCACCGTGAACGGCTGCTCCTGCATGGATCGAATTTGCTGGAGGGTCAGCCGTTGTTCAAGGTCAATCTCCGACAGGGGAAAACTGGGATAGCGCAGCAGGTCGGCAGCGAGGGTGAAGATGTCCTCAAAGTCGGCGGCGACGGTTTTGAGACTGATGACGCTATAGTCGGCGGCGGCATCGGTACTGAGGCTGGCCCCCACCGATTCTACGGATTCCGCAATATCCATGGACGACAGGCGGTCGGTGCCCTTGGTCAACAACCCCATCAAAAAACTGACCAAACCAGCGGTGGAGGGGGTTTCAAAGGCACTGCCCGCTCGGATGAAGAGGCGAGCCGAGATGATATCCGCCACCGGATTTTCTAGGGCCAGCACCGTGAGCCCATTGGCCAAAACGGTGCGGTGTAGACGGGGAGCATGGAGAAGAGAAGCTGTCACAGGCAGGGATAGGGGGGTAGGGGACGGAGGGGAAAGCGGGAGTCGGGAGTCGGGAGTCGGGAGTCAGGAGTCAGGAGTCGGGAGTCGGGAGTCGGGCGGCGACGGGGTTAGGGGTCATGTACCCAGGATGGCCTAGGCGGGGCGCAGAATGGTGGAAACATAGCGCAGGGGGGTGAGGTATTGGCGAACGATTTGACGCAGGTTGGCTTCGGTGTAGGCTTTCACGGTGGGCACATAGGTAGAGCAGCGGTCGGCGGCGGCAATGGTGCCGTAGTAGCCGTAGAGGCCAGCGATTTGGCCGGGGGCCTCGGTAGAAAAGGCGTAGTCATTGCAGAGTAGGCGCTTGGCCCTGGCCAGTTCGGCCTCAGGGATGGGTTGGGATGCCAGTTCACTGAGGCGATCGCAGATAATCGCTTCCACCCGATCCACCTGATCCGCCTCGAGCCACGCCTGGATGGTAAACAGGCTGCAATCGCGTTGGAGCGAAAAACTGGCCGCCACATCCTGCACCAGTTGGCGCTCTTCTCGCAATTCTCGCACCAGCCGTGAACTTCGTCCCTGGGCTAGCAAGGCCGACAGCAGATCAAGGCCAAAGGCCGTGGACAAGTCTTCAACGCCGGGGCCGAGCCATGCCATGGACAAGCGGGCCTGTTCGAGGCGTGGCAAGGTCAGAATATCTCGATGGACGCTCTGAATCTGGGGCAGGGAGGCCACGGTCGGGGATGGGCAAGGAGCCGGACTGGGGAACGCCCGGAAGGCATGGCGCACCATTTCCACCGCAGGGTCTAGGGGCAGACCGCCGGTAATCACCACGGTCATGTTTTGGGGCTGATAGTGGGACTGGTGAAAACAGCGCATTTCCTCTGGAGATCGCCGCTGCAAAATCTCCGCCGTTCCCAACACCGGACGACCATAGGGATGGCCCTGGTAAACCTGATCCACCATCGCCTGGTATCCCAGCCAGTCGGGATCATCCTGGGCCTGACGAATTTCCTCGAGCACCACCTGCCGCTCCCGCATAAACTCATCGGCGGGGATCGCCGCATGGAGCAACAGTTCCGCCATATAGGGAAGGGTGGCGGGCAACATATCAGCCGCAATGGTGATGAAGAAGTGGGCGTAGTCATGGCTGGTGGCCGCGTTGGTCATCCCCCCCTGGGTTTCAATCGCGTAGTCAAACATCCCAGGCGGCAGGCGGTCGGTGCCCTTAAAAATCATGTGCTCCAGAAAGTGGGCCATGCCAGCCCATTCGCTAGGCTCTGCCCCCGCCCCCGCCTTCACCCACACATCGGCCACCACCACGGGCGTTGCCGCAATCTCCTGATGAATGAGCGTTAACCCGTTCTCGAGATGAATGATACTGGCAGGAAAATCAACCAACTTCAACAGGCTAATCCTCTGTAAATAAGGGCTTTCCGAACAGCGTCCTTCCCACCAGAGACCCACCGAGACCTCAACATCACTCCATCACCCAATGCCCCTGATCTGGACGGCGGTTCTGGTGGATCTGAATTGGTGTGACGAGCTTTTGTCACATAACGCTCGTCTGTGCCGCCTATTCTAGCGCCTATGTCCCGGAAGCCAAGGATGAAGTCAGCACCATGACGCGGTTCTAGCGCAATCTCCATAAAATCTTCACCATTATCGATGATAAGGCACCATGATCCATAACCCGATCACCGCCCGAGCCGGGATCATCGGAGGCCTGAAGGGCGAGGGTTAGCGTCTTTCCCGTCACAGTCCTTTACGCTAGGATGCAGGCATACCCCCATCACAGATGCAATAGGTGCAATGACGGCTATGGTGCAAAAAATTCAAAAAACGGACGACGAGTGGAAGCAACAGCTCACCCCTGAACAGTACCAAGTAACCCGCAAACACGGCACAGAACGGGCTTTTACCGGGGCCTACCACGATAACAAAGCCCCCGGCACCTACAGTTGCATCTGCTGCGGCACAGAGTTGTTCTCCTCCGAAACGAAGTATGACTCGGGCACGGGCTGGCCCAGCTTTTGGGCTCCGGTGCAGGAGGAAAATGTGGCCACCAAGCGAGATGTCAGCCTCTTCATGGTGCGCACTGAGGTGCTCTGCGCCGCCTGCGATGCCCACCTCGGCCATGTTTTTAACGATGGGCCAGCCCCCACCGGCCAGCGCTACTGTATGAACTCAGCGGCCCTCCAGTTTCACCCCCAGGAAGGTTAATCTAGGCCGGTGCATCAAGGGATCACCAGGGAACCGGTGAAGCTCCACTGCGATATTCAAGGAAGCGGTGTGCCGATCCTCTGTCTCCATGGCCACCCGGGATCGGCCCGTACCATGGCGGTGTTTTGTGAACGGCTGTCGCGTCAGTATCAAACCCTAGCCCCCGATTTACGGGGCTACGGGGCCAGTCGGGCAAGGCAGCCCTTCCAGCTTGAAGACAGTCTGACCGATCTGGTGGCCCTGCTCGATCAGCAGGGCCTTGATCGATGCTGGGTGCTGGGCTGGTCTTTGGGGGGCATTTTGGGCCTCGAACTCGCCCTCCGCTACCCTGACCGAGTTCAGGGGTTAATCCTGATTGCCACGGCGGCCCGTCCGGTGAGCAATCACCCCCGCCCGTCTCGGCTAGAGGTGTTGAATACCGGGCTAGCGTCGCTGGTTAACCTGGTGATCCCTGGCCATCCCTGGGTGATCCAAACCCTAGGAAAACGATCCCTCTATCGCTATTTACTACACCAGCACCATCCAGAAGCCTATCGTCGGCTGGCCAGGGAAGGCTTTTGGGCCTTTGTTCGCACCTCTCGCTATGCCCACCAAGCCTTGAATCGGGCCATGGCCAAGGGCTACAACCGGTTGCCCGCCCTGGGGCAAATTTCTGTTCCCTGCCTGGTCATCTGCGGCGAACAGGACCGCCACATTACGGCCCAGGCCAGCCTGGAGACTGCTCAACACCTCCCCCAGGCCACCAGCCTTTGCTATGCCGACACCGCCCACCTCCTGCCCTGGGAAATGCCAGAAGCACTCCTCAAGGACATTGAGGCATGGCTCGCAAGCCACGCCCCAATCGTTTCCTGAGTTCGGGGAAGGGAGACAGGCCGAACCTTGTCTCTAAACCCTGTCTCTAGTCCTAGGATTGGCCGCTAAAGGCCGGAGAAGTAAAGCCCCCGAAGGGACTGTCCCATTCTTCGGTGATGGTGAGCTGCGCTGGATCACTGCACCGCTGGATAGAGGTGCGGATGTTCATCGCCCCCTCTTGCTCTAAGTCTTCGATGTATCCCCCTTTCAAGGCTTCAGCCTCTTCCTCGCTGTCAAAGGGGCCAAAGTAGTAGGTGCAGGTGGGCTGGTTGGTTTTAATTTCCAGCCACCACGCCTTCCTAAAGCCAAACAGGTCTTCCAAAAAACGCCCGAACGAAGTTTTCATAGTTTCCGCCTATCTCGTCTGCTTATCTCGTCTGCCGACCAAACAACTCATGGTCTGCTATGCATCAGGGCTCTCAGTGGAAAGCGCCATCCCTTGTTTGGTTATACTGGTTTGCCTTTGATTTTGCAAAGAGGAAATTTGGATCTGCGCTACCCATCGATGACGATAAATCTCATAGAGCGCCATGCCTGTAGCCACAGATGCATTTAGGCTAGGAACTGATCCCTTCAGCGGAATCGAAATCAGCACATCACAGCTTTGCTGAACGCTGAGGCTGAGGCCATCCCCCTCGGCCCCCACCACAATCACCGTCGGTCGATCAAAGGTGGTGCGGTGGACGGGCTGGCTGGCCTCGGAGGAGAGACCATAGATCCAGAAACCTTTTTCCTTCAAGGTTTCAAGGGCACGTTTGAGGTTCACCACCCGCGCTACGGGCAAATGCTCCAGGGCTCCAGCCGCCACCTTAGCCACGGTGGAGGTGACCCCCACCGCCCGCCGCTGGGGGATCACCATCCCCTGGGATCCCAGAGCCTCGGCGGTGCGCATAATCGCCCCCAGATTGTGGGGATCGGTAATTCCGTCGGCAGCCACGATGACCGGCAATTTGGTCGTCGCCATCGCCGCTTCAATCAGGTCGTCTAAATCCTTATAGTCATAGGGGGCCGCCTGGGCAACGATCCCCTGGTGGTTTGCCCCAGCGGTAATTTGGTTAAGGCGGCGGGTGTCCACTTCGTCGATCACCGCACCGCTGGCCTTCGCCTCATCAATCAGCGATAAAAAGCGGGGATCATAGCGTAGCCGACTGTTTACCCAAACCCGATTCAGGGGACGTTGGCTTTCTAGGGCAGCGGCGACGGCATGGCGTCCGTACAGCAAATCCGCGAGACTATCGTCCTGGGACGCATCCGATTCCGGGGAGATCGTGGCCGCCAAGCGATCCGCCTGGGGTAGGCGTTCCTTGGAAAAGCGTCCCTCTCCCTGGCCGCGATATCCCCCGTCGGATTTACCGCGATAGCCGCCCTCAGGGCGATCCCGATCCCGATCCCGGTAGTCGCCGCCCTCACCCTTGCCCCGATAGCCGCCCTCAGACTTGCCGCGATAGTCTCCGTTGTTCCGATCCCGGTCACGGTAGCCACCCTCAGACTTGCCCCGATAGCCACCGCCTTCGCCCTTGCCGCGATAGTCCCCGTTGTTCCGATCCCAGTCACGATAACCACCCTCAGACTTGCCCCGATAGCCGCCGCCCTCAGACTTACCCCGATAGCCGCCGCCCTCAGACTTACCCCGATAGCCGCCGCCCTCAGACTTGCCCCGATAGCCACCGTTGTTCCGATCTCGGTCGCGATAGCCGCCCTCAGACTTACCCCGATAGCCGCCGCCCTCAGACTTGCCCCGATAGCCACTTTCCGGGGAGGAAGAGCGATCCTCATAACGACCAGAACGCTTACGATCAGCGGGTTTCCCGGAAGACTTGAGGACAGGCTTTTGGCTCCCTTCTGGTTTGGAACGGCCTCGGGCAGCGTCACGGCCTTGGCGGGAGGTAGCCCCTTTCGCAGGGCGAGAATCGTGGGAAAAGTTTTCAGGCGGCATGGTAACACCGAGGGATTAAAAAAGCGGCACCGCGATTAAACGGGCGAAGACCTAGGCTAACACGTCCCCTTGGCAACAGGGAACAAACCAGCCGCCAACCTTGGACGTCATATCACTATCGCTATTGTGGAGCGAGGCCCTGAGGGACAGGCCGATTATTCACAAAGACTACAGAAAACCGTTCTGCCCACCCAACCCTCCTCCAGGCCTTGAAACCGTCGGGCTCAATCGCCAATGTTGAGGTAGCCCAACAATTGGGCAAGGCGTTCGGGATCCGTGAGGTAGAGGTAGCCAATCAGGGTTTCGAGACCCGTGGCCTTTTGATAAATCGCGCCATCCACCCGTTTCGGCCCTCGGGAAGAAGCGTTGCGCCCCCAACGCAAGACATCCTGCTCCGTTACCGTCAGGTGGGGGGCCAGGTGATCGGCCCATTCGGCCTGCCGCTCAGCCTTGACCTGATCCACCACACAGTTGTGATAATCCTGAATGCGCTTGGGGGGAATTAAGAACTGACTGCGCACATAGAGTTCATAGACCGCATCACCCATGTAGGCCAAGGCAATGGGCGACAAGCCTCGCGCCTGGGCGGCAGGCAACCGACTATCTTGATTTCCAGAATTGGCCATGGGATTAGGAACCATTGACTGGGCCACCATGGGATCCGCCAACAACTCGTCGGCCATCGCCAGGGTGGCCATGGGTAGATTCTTGGCTAGCACCACCTCTCTGAAGCGGAGCAGCCATTCTAGACCGCTCTCCCCCCATAGCCATGTTTCTAACCACTGTCCTAGGGATTGATCCTTCGGCGGTTCAACGTTGGCCAAGGTCAAGGCTCCGACGGATGGAATTATTCACTCGCGTTTCCATCCAGATTGGCGATGGCCTCATCCACCGAGGGCTGAAGCGACAGGAATTTCTCAAGCCGCACCAGCTTTACGGTTTGGGTAACGCGGGGATTCGTCACGACCTGAACGGTGCCCCCTTCGCTGGTCGCTTTTTTGACCAGTTGCACGAGGGCTCCCAAGCCTGAGCTATCGACGAAATCAATCGCGCCCAAGTCGAGGATGATATGGGCTGGCCCAGCCTCGACGTACTTGGTCAACACCTTGCGGAAGGCTGGCTCCGAGAAGGCGTCTAGCTGTCCAATGAGGCGAAACAGTTGATAGGTTCCCCTGACATCGCGGGTGCCTCGTAAACTTACGGTCAGGGTTAGAGATTCAGCGATGGGAAACCTCCTGGGGTGCTCCAATTCGAGAGTTAAATATAGGCTAGGATAGCCCGGTCTGCAAGGGGCAGATCCCCCCACCCCCACGGGAAGACCATCAGGGCCGCTGCCTGGGGTTCGAGCAAGGCCAGGGGAACGATCCCCAAGATGCCCTTGGATGAGCTCACCCCATGATCTTTAGCCCTTAGGCCCCCTAGGGCTGTTGGCGATGGTCGCGCATGGTTTGCACAAACTTGGAAAACAGGTAATCCGCATCGTGGGGGCCGGGGCTGGCTTCGGGGTGATACTGCACCGAGAAAATCGGCAAGGTTTTGTGGGCCAGACCCGCCACGGTTTGGTCGTTCAAGTTGAGATGGGTGACGGCTACATCAGCCGCTGGAATCGAGTCGGCAGCGATGGCGAACCCGTGGTTTTGGCTGGTGATTTCCACTTGACGTTCTAGACCGCAGGGCTGATTGAGTCCTCGGTGGCCAAACTTGAGCTTAAAGGTGGAGGCCCCTAGGGATAGGCCAAGAATTTGGTGCCCCATGCAAATCCCAAAGGTGGGCAATTGATAGTTCAAGAGAGCCTGCACCAGTTCTGGGGCGTAGGTCACCGCCGCCGGGTCGCCAGGGCCATTCGACAGAAAAATCCCATCGGGTTGATAGCCCATGATTTGCTCGGGGCTGCTGCTGGCCGGAACCACAATCACCCGACAGCCATAGCTGGCCAACCGCCGTAGGATATTGCGCTTCACCCCGAAGTCTACGGCCACCACGGTGAGTCGTTCTTCCGGCGTGGGGCGATCCCCGAGGGTATATTCCCAGGCGTCGGGGGTGCCCTCCGTCCATTCATACACCTCGGGGGTCGTCACCTGATCCACCAGGTTGAGGCCACTCATGGGCGGCGCATCTTGCAGTTGCCGCAGCAGTTCTTGGGGATCGAGAATTTCCGTGGAAATCGCTCCATTCATGGCCCCATCGGTGCGGAGGCGGCGGGTCAGGGCACGGGTATCAATGCCGAAAATGCCGGGAATCTGGTGGGCCTTGAGGTAGTCTGGCAGCGATTGGGTGGAACGCCAGTTGCTGGGGATGTCGCAGATATTGCGGGCAATGGCTCCTTTAATGTAGGGGCGGGCCGATTCCTCATCCTCTGGGTTTACCCCGGTATTGCCCAATTCAGGGTAGGTAAACGTGACGATTTGGCCGCAGTAGCTCGGATCGGTCATCACTTCCTGATAGCCCGTCATCCCAGTATTAAAGACCACTTCCCCCATTACCGTACCACTGGCCCCAAAGGACCACCCTCGAAAGACGGAGCCATCGGCTAAGACAAGAAGAGCGGGAGGGGCATCGGGGAAAACCATGGCCGTCAATCACATGAGGAATCGTAAAGCGCTACTATCCTAAGGCCAAACCGTAGACTTTAGATCGCTCGCACTTACGGGAGTCTTGACAGAGGCCGGGAAATCTAGCCCAGGAAAGCGCGACGTAGCCGTAAAGATTGTTTGAGGGCAAGCCCGCTTAAGGGATAGCTTCGGCACTCCCCCGGTCATCTCCGTACCATCGTCGGGCCTATCGTCGGGCCTATCGTCGGGGCCGTGGGAGATTTGCCCCCATGGCGAGGACAACCATTTGGGCTGGAGACAAGGTCGGCACACCATCCCAATGCTGTTTGATACCGGAGCGTCGGGCACCTTGATTTCTCCAGAAATGGCCGATCAAATTGGCGTGGTGGTGGGCAACACTCAAATCAACATAGCCGATGGCAGCATCGTCGATCTCCCCATCGGCTATGTCGATGCCATTGAAGTAGGGGGGATCCGCAAAACCTCCATGGTGGTAGCCATTGGCGGTAGCCTCGGTCTCGTGGGTCAAGACGTCTACGGCGAATATGGCATCGCCATCGGTTCCCACCTAATTAACCTTCACCGATAGAGCGGGCTAGAATCAAACCAAGCCTTCTTCCAGGAGTAGCGGTTCTATGTCTCCTCGGCCCCTCTCTTCCCCGTCGGTCTCCCTTCCCACGAATCCCTACATCGTCCCGGCGGATGTGCCTTTACCACCGAGGGAAAGCTGGCCGACGATGTATGATTTGCCCAGTGAAGACCCGGAGGAGCCGGGATTGCCCGACGAATTTCACGACTTTCAGCCCCAGCTACTCAGCGCTACGTTTCGCTTAGCGGATGTGGCGGAAGATCGCCTGTTTACCGCTGCCGATCTGAACTTGTACTACGACATCAGCCATCCCCGCTGGTACAAGCGGCCCGACTGGTTCGCGGTGGTGGATGTTCCCCGGTTTTGCAGCAACGGCGATCTACGGCTCAGTTATGTGACCTGGCATGAGCAGGTCAACCCCTACCTTGTGGTAGAACTGCTCTCCCCCGGCACCGCCGATGAAGACTTGGGCCTCACCCAGGCCACCCAGCCCAACGCCCCGCCACCCAAATGGCAGGTCTACGAGCAAATCCTCCGTATCCCCTACTACGTGGTGTTTGACCGCTACACCGGGAACCTGCAAGCCTTTCGTCTCACAGAGGCAGGCTATGTTCCCATCGCTATTCTTGATGGGCGTTTTACCCTCCCAGAACTCGGCATCGGCCTAGGGCTATGGCGGGGCAAGTTCCAGGGCTCTGTACGAGACTGGCTCCGCTTTTTCGATGCATCTGGGGAGTGGATTTTAACCCCGGTGGAACGGGAACGGGAACAGGCCCATCAAGAACGTCTACGGGCCGAACGGGAGCAACTCCGGGCCGAACGGGAACGTCTTCGGGCGGAAGAAGCACGCCAGCGGGCCGACCAAGAGCGTCTACGGGCGGAATCCGCTGAGCAACAGGCCAACCAAGAACGTCTACGGGCGGAAGAAGCAGGCCAGCGGGCGGAAGAAGAGCGCCAGCGGGCGGAATCCGCTGAACAACAGGCCGACCAAGAACGTCTACGGGCGGAGCGCTTGGCTGAGTTGCTCCGATCCCAGGGGATTGACCCGGATTCGCTGGCGTGAGATGAGCCATCGGCGGGGGGCTACGCTCGTCCAATGATCCAAGTTAGAACACCAGGATGAGGATGACGCGCCAGGTTCCGTCTTGGCGGTGGATCTCGATGCGGCGAATAAATTCGCGAAAGAAGAATCGGCGTTCGGCTTCGGACAGATCTAGCCAAAATTGGGGCAGAGCGACGGAGGAGGCCAGTTCCGCCAGGTTGACCGGGGGCAGTTGGGCGATTTGCTGTTCGATTTGGGCGATTTCACCGAGCAGGTTGTAGCGACGGAGGGTGGCGGTTTCGTCATCCAGCACCCCGGTTTCAATCAGGGCAGGGAGTTGGGCTAGGGCCAAGTCTCGCTGTTGGCGCTGGGTTTGCAGTTGGGCCAAGGGATTGGGCGGCGGAGCCGCATTCGGATCGGCGCGATGGGTCTGCCACTGGGCTACGGCCTGGGGCAGGGTGTGGCAGATGTCGGCAATCACAGCCTGAAGCACCGCGTCATAGGGCAGAGCGCGGCAGCGAGGTTGCTGGGGGCAGGCGGTGGGACGCAGGTAGAGATAACGATCCGTCTTGCCCCGGATGGTGGTGGTGGAAACGGTCATGGCACAGCCGCAGGTGTGGCACTGTACTAGGCCAGCCAGGGAACGGGAGGCTCCGGCGGTGCGGGGGGGGAGGGGGCGATTGCGGCGCAGGAGGCGGTCGATCTGGGCGGCTTCGTCGCGGGAGATGATGGCAGCGTGGGTGTTGCGAATCACCTGGCCATCACGGTATTGCAAATCGCCTCGGTAGACCGGATGGCTGAGCCAGCGCTGCCCAGTGGACACCGCAATCCGCTTGCCAAACCGTTTTTCCACAAAGCGCACCGCCCCCCGCAGAGAACCATAGAGCAGAAATTCACCCACGAAGGCGGTGATGACTGGAGCCGCCGTGCGATCAATGAGGTATCGCCCTTGCCCTCGCCGATAGCCGTAGGGGGCTTTACCCGGTGGCGGCAGCGCGTGAAGACGGTTCCGGGCATGGCCCGCCTTTTTTTGCTGTCGCTGCTGCTGATCCTGCATGGCGGTGGCTAGCGCGAGACTGTCTGCCACAGCCAAGGTTGGATCAAGGAGGCGAGGCGGATCGAGCCCCACCCACACCGTGGTTCCCCCCTGGGAGAGCGCCGCTAAACATTGCTGTACCGCCGCCGGACTATCCCCCAAATCCGCGAGCCCATCTACCCACAGATGATCGGCAGGGGTCCGTTGATTGTCCGCCAAAAGCTGGGCCAACTGGGGCCGATAACTCGGGTTAACCGCCATCGCCGGATCTTCGTAAACCTGTATCCCTCCCTCAAGGGGCAAACCTGCCGCCGCCAAGGCTGACGTCAGTTGTTGCTTAAAGGGATCCTCGTCCTGGGCTGGGGGACGGGCTTTGCCGCCGGGGGGGCTGAGGGCATCGGTATTGGCCGAATCTCGGTAGCGGTAGGCCACTAGACGCATGGGCTTAAAAGGCGCGTTTAAGGGCTTCCCGCAGGGCTAGAGCCCGATCATTATCGGCACTGGCCACGATAACCATGACCGTGGTTACCGTCGGATCGGGGGCTTCCATGCAAACAAAAACCGCCGTGGCATCATCGGATTGTCCAGCAATGCTAACGGCATCGGTTTGCACGGGGCTTAGATTCTGGGCCTCTAGGGCATTTTCGGCCTGACGAATACACCGATTAACATCGGTGGCCATCGCTCGCCAGGAGTAGTAAATTCCCGGTGGATCCGCCTGGGCCGCAGTGGCAGAGGCCAGCAGCGCTCCACCGACAAAGCCCCCAAGCACGGGTTTCCAGAGCCAGTTTTTGATCCAAGGTTCCTGTGCCATGATCCCTGTCCTCCTAAGTCCCTTCGCAATCGACTCAGGTTTTATGATAGTTCGTCCTCGGCGTTTCCCTGGGGCGCAGCGGTGCCCCCGCCCAAGAGGGATAGGGTTGTGACAAGATAGGAGGGTATTTGTCGATGGCGTGGACGACCCGTGCAAATTACGTTTTTGGGGACAAGTTCTGGGGTGCCGACCCGGTCTCGCAATGTGTCTAGTGTGGCACTGCGGTTGCCCCAGCGGGCGGAGGTATGGCTGTTTGACTGTGGCGAGGGCACCCAGCACCAGTTTTTGCGCAGCGAGTTCAAATCGAGCCAAATTCGCCGCATTTTCATCACCCACATGCACGGCGACCATATTTTCGGACTGATGGGGCTGCTGGCCAGTTGTGGACTAGCGGGCAATCGGCAACAGCGCATTGATATCTATGGCCCCAAGCCGCTGAATGACTATCTGCAAGCCTGTCGCCGCTATTCCCAAACCCACTTCACCCTGCCGATTAAGGTCCATGCCGTGGAGCCCGGACTCGTATTTGAGGATGAGGAATTTCGCGTCCTGTGCGATCGCCTAGAGCATCGCGTTCCAGCCTACGGCTATCGGGTCGAAGAACGGGATCGGCCCGGACACTTTGATGTGGAACGGGCGCAGGCGTTGGGCATTCCCCCTGGGCCAATCTATGGCCAGCTCAAGCAGGGTAAGCGGGTCACCCTGGAGGATGGCCGGGTGATCCAGGGTGCTGACCTCTGCGGGCCAGACTTGGTGGGGCGTAAATTAGTCTACTGCACCGACACGATCTATTGTGACCGGGCCGTCGATCTGGCCCAAGGCGCGGATGTGCTCATCCACGAAGCCACCTTTGCCCACCAGGATGCCGATCTGGCCTACCAGCGGCTCCATTCCACCTCCACCATGGCCGCCCAGGTTGCCCTAGGGGCTCAGGTACAGCGGTTGATCATGACCCACTTCAGCCCTCGCTATGCTCCCGGCAACAGCGTCCAACTCTCGGATTTACTAGCCGAGGCCCGGGCCATTTTTCCCAACACCCTGATGGCCCACGACTTTTTGGTTCACGACATCTTGCGCCAGGAGGAGAAAACGCTGGTGTCCTCCGCTTCGTAGGGGCAGCGGGGAAACAGCGGTGGCGGATCGACCACCTGTTCCAAACGCCCTTGAATATCCGTCAGGTGTTGTTCTTCATCCACCGCAGGGCGCGGCATTGGCACCTCGGTGTTGGGCCAGGTATGGAGATCATGGCAGGGGCAGGGGCAGGTATTCAGCCCCAGAATTGGAATGGCTACAGGCATCTCACAGCGGGCACAGGCGGCAATTTCCCAGGCCGGGGTCAGCATGGTGGCAATGCTTTGGGTCATGCCATCCAGGTAGCAGCCTTGGCCACTCGTGACCATAATTTGATGCCAGCAATCTTCAAAGGATTGGCTGTAGCGTCCCTTGTAAAAAATGGGCGACGGTAAGCAGGTGCCTCGATCTTCCGCTAACGCCACCGGCTTGCCCAACTGAAACCAGTGGGCTAAAAATTCCCTCACTTGCTCCTGGGTTGCCATAATCCTCCTGTGCAGTGCTCCCCCAGGTCACACAGCCAGACGCTACGGTTGCACTTCGATCCTAACGGTTTTATCCCTCACCCCGTAGGACAAGGAACGATTCTTTGGGAAGTCTCCAGATTTCCCAAAGCCAGCGATGCCATCGGGTTGCATCCCCCGTAGACCATCGGGCACCCAGTCACTGCGGGCGATCCACAGCGGTACCGACCTGGCGCAGATCCACCGCATAGCCCGCCGCCACAAGGTAAACGGCATCGGCGACCGTGCCCAGGCGGCGGGTCAGATGGCCCAGCCGATCCCGAAATTGTCGCCCCGCAGGATAGGCTGGCACGATCCCCCAGCCCGTTTCTTCCGCCACAAAAATCACCGTCGCTGCCGTCTGTTCAACACTGGCGATCAGACCGTCAACGGTCTCCTGCCACTGGGTTTCATCCTGGCTCAGTTCGTTGGCCAGCCAAGTCCCGAGGGAATCCACCAGTAAACAATCCGTCGCTTGTCCTGCCAAAATTGCCGCCGTCAGCCCCACGGGCACCTCCCACAACCGCCAATGCGCCGGACGCCGCTGGCGGTGGAGGGCGAGCCGCGCCTGCCATTCTTGATCCTCGGGATCCATCGCCGCCGTGGCCACATAGACGACCGCCTGCCCTGATCGCTCAGCCAGGGTTTCCGCCCATTCGCTCTTGCCCGACCGAGTTGGCCCCGTGACGATAACAACATGTTTTTCCCCCACGGATGTCCTCCTCCAATCCAGCCCCATCTCACCTGATCCTCATGATCCTAGGACAACCCGGGATCCGCCGTGGGCCTCAGCCTCAGGGGTCAAAGTAAGTCACCAGTTGTTGCCGCAGAGCCTGGGGGGAAAGCGCCATGTCCAAACTGCGCAGGGCACCGCTGGGCTGGTAGCGCTGGATTACTTCACGCAGCGCGGGAGGAATATCCTGGGGATCCGCCACGAGGGCCTGGGCCACATCGTCGGCAAAGCGCCCACTTCCCGCCAACACCAGTACGGGCCGACCGGCGGCTAGGTGAAGGTGAAAATCGACGGCGGCAATTTGTCCCCCATTAATCAACAGGGTCAAAGAGGGCTGGGGGGCGGAAACCGCCGTAGCCAAATCGGAAATCCAGACAGACTCACTGCCCCAGGCTTGGCCGGGGGTCAACAGGAAATGAGTATGGTGAGGTTCTAAGTCATAGTCTGGCCCGCCACCACCGAGGGATCTAGACGGATCGTCCGCCGCTGTCTTGGGGAGGCTGGCGGCGATCTTCCCGCCGGTTTGCAGCGCCTTTAGCGTAGCCATCGTGGCTGGGTCTGGCACCTTGGCCTGCTCCTGGGGCAAGACCCCCACCAAGGGAAACGTGGCTGCGGATCGGTGACGAGCCTGCCCCATCAATTGCATCACCCCCACGTCCGTCCCGCCATCAATCACCGTCAGCCCCAGGTCTTGGGCCAGCGGCGCGAGCACGGCGTTAAACAACACCTGAAGTTGCTGCATACTGGCGGCATCCATCAGCCCCGCCCCGCCCACAATCACCAGGGTAGGACGCGCCGGTTCAAGTCCTAGGGAGGCGACGAGATCTAAGCCCTGGTGCTGGGAGGCCAGCCACAGAGCTTGGGCACGGTGTCCGCAGGGGAAAGCTAGGGTGAGGAGACCGGGAACAGCGGGGTCGATCATGGTGAGCATTATATCCAGAGCCTGGGCGAATGCCCAACCTGAGGGATATTCCGCCCTAGCAGACCGCCCCATCCACGCCCTAGGCCACCAGATCGGCCAGAACCACTTCATCCAGATCAAAATTGGCGGTCACAGACTGCACATCGTCTAGATCTTCGAGGGCTTCCATCAGTTTCATCAACAGTCGGGCCTGTTCAGGATCGGTAACGACCACCGTATTGCTGGAAATCCAGCGCAGTTCGCTCTGCTGAACCGCGTAGCCGTGGGCTTTTAGGGCCGTATCCAGGCCCTCTAGGTTCGTCGGAGCACAGAAGACTTCGGCCCCAGGGGTCTCTGGATCTAGGTCGATCAGGTCGTAGGTTTCAGCCCCGCCCTCCATCGCCGCCTCTAGGAGGGTTTCTTCATCCCCAGGGGCCGCAATGGTCACAACGCCCTTTTGATCGAACATCCAGCCCACGCAGCCGGTCTCTCCGAGGTTCCCATTGCGCTTGCTAAAGGCGGCCCGGAGGTCAGCCGCAGTACGATTGCGGTTATCGGTCAAAGCTTCAATTAACACGGCGATACCGCCCGGGCCATAGCCCTCATAGCGAATGGCTTCATAGCTGTCATCGGCCCCCAACTGCCCCGATCCCTTGGCAATGGCGCGGTCAATGTTATCGTTGGGCACCCCTGCGGCCTTGGCCTTATCGATGGCTGTACGCAACTGAAAATTGCCCGCTGGATCGGCCCCCCCGATCCGCGCTGCCACAATAATTTCCCGCGACATTTTGGCAAACACTTTGCCCTTCACGGCATCAACCCGAGCCTTTTGGCGCTTAATATTGGCCCACTTACTATGACCTGCCATACCTCACGAGGGGATCACTGCATGTTCGATTCTATCGCCTGAGTCGTCCGAATCAGCCCCAGGGAGACGGGGTTTTGTGGGTGATCGGATAGGGACAATCAACTCTAATATGGCAGATAGCTGACCGAAAGCTAGGGGCCACCTAACCGGGCGCGGAAACCGCGCCCCTACCGCATTCGGGCCATGTAGGGGTCAGGTCTCCTGACCCTTTGACAGATACGGGTTCTAGCTAGTTTTGTCAGTCAACTAGCCAACAGACAGCGGGTGTCTAGGCTTAATCGGGAAAGGGCTGGCTTACACTGGGAAATGTACTCTCCAATAACTGAGTAATGGCGTCATTAAGCTGATTAAAGGGACTGGTAAAGTCGTGCAGATCAAGGTGTTCTAGAACACGCCGCAAAGCCTGGAGAATAGCATTGACATCCTCCAAGTTTGACATGCCTTCAAATTGGTGAATGTAGCGATTTCGCCGCTCACAACAAACTCCCAAGAACTCAAGATCAGCCAGTTGAGAGAACTGACCATAGGTCAAAATCGCCAACAAGGTTGGACGATTGGGGAACCCATCTAAGCGAAGAGGGTAGCCCTTGAAGCTAGTTTTTTTCAGAAACTCATAAAGCTGGGGTCGATTTTGGCCGAGGATCTGCCAGAAAGCTGCCGTCTCATCAAAGGTCTTAGGTAAGACCGGACGTTGATCTAACTGCCGTGAGACAAAGTAATCTAAGGCCATTTCTAAAAATTGCGAGACTCGCACCAAAAAATCGGAGAATTGGCGATTTTTTAGCTCTACCACACCATTAAAATATGCCTCCTGCATCAGTGCCTGGGCATCGCGCTGAAGTAATGTCTCAATCGAGCGCTGCCAGGGTTGTGCCAAGGGGCTACTCAGCCCCTTGAGGGCATCCTTGGCCCCACCAAAATCTAGAGACAGCCGCCGATGGCCATAGGTCAATAAAGCCTCTAGGTCAGGGGTTGTCAGCCCTGCCGCCCGCAAAGTTGTTAGGGCACCCGTATAGTTATAGTCCTGCAACTGCTGCTTAATGACTTTAATATCAAAGGCCTGCCGCAACACCTGAATATTGCTCTCAAACACCCGCTCCTGACCAGGCCGCTGTTCCTTAGGATTGCGCACCTGCCACAAACGGCTACTAGGGGCATAGCCTGCGGCCTGCAAAATGCTCCAAGCCGACTTCATCACCGGAGTGCCCGACGACCCATTAATTTCCAATCGATCCGCCGCTGCCATCATTGCCAACGCCGTTACTAACCCCTGCTGAGCCGCTTGCACCGCCAGCCATAAATTCACCGGATCGTGGGACAAATCATCTCCCACAGACAGCAGTTCTACAGTCTTAGGCTCTAGGGAAAATGGCATATCGGTCAGCCATCCTTGAGTCAGTTCAGCCCGTTCCGCCGTACCATTTGGCCCCATGGTATATAGCAAAATGACTCGCTTGATAGTCTGTTCACGCATCACTAAATGCCGAACTAGGCTCACAATCGAGCCATCTTCACGGGTATTATCTGAAACTGGGTCTTGGTTACCCACAAAAGAAAGAAGAATGCTAGCCATAAAAAATCAAGGGGGTAGAGGAGTAGCTAACGATAGAGACTAGAGATCATCCTTCCCAGTCAGAATTTCCTCCATCTCATCAGCCACCCGTAGCACCAAGGAAAGACTTTGCCCAAAGGATTTAGGATCACAATTCGCCGCAATCTGAATACAGAAGGTTACCAAGTAGGTATTGTCTCCCACATCCATCAGTCGCCAAGATCCCAGCTTCATTGCATGATTCTTCATCAGCAGTGTATTGGCTGTATCAATGTCTAAATAGCCCTCAGATACATAGGCCACCGACCACAATTCCCGAATTTCAAAGTCGTTCATAAACTGAGTATCCGAGTTGATATAGGCCAACTGAGAGCGGCCATCCTCAAATTCAACGACGACCTGAAAATCGCCATCACCATCAATGGAATACTTAAGCTCTAGGGCATCGAGCATTCGCTTAACACGGGGGTCGCCTTGGGGTGATCCAAACAT
>JAYKHF010000094.1:0-5497 GCA_035285305.1 Leptolyngbya sp. | reverse complement strand
GGTTAATCTATGCACTACCGCCACTGACAGTACTCCTAGTACTGTCCAATCCTAAAAATTATGGCCATTTTTTTCAGATAGTCAGACAGCAAAATATAACTGAGATGGCATTGATGATGGGCTTATTTGGGGTGCTTGGGGTGTTGCTAGTTTATTGTGCCTGGGTAGCATTTGACGCGGCCTCCTCTTTCCTCCGAACCTGGCAAGCATACCAGTTTCAGCGCCGTAGCGAACATGGCTTTGGCCTGGTGTTGCTGGAACAAGGGTTGGTGGGACGGTTGATTGATAATATTGATAACCACAACTGCCTCTGGTTGCCAAGAAAAGCGATCACCGACATCATTTGGCAGCCTATTCGCGAAGAGGGAGCTAAGCGCTCTCGCTGGGTTTATCGAACTCGATTGTGCTACGTCACACAACGTCAGGGAAAACAGGAGGAACGCTGGCTCACCCTCAAGGGACACATGGTGAAAACAGGCTACCCAGCAGGGAATCCGAAGAGCGATCGCGCCTTGTTTGGTCAACTCTATGATTGGTGGAAAACACCCGAATAATCAAAATTGCTGGATAGCATCACCGGGAATATTCAGAACATCGTGGCTGAGGGCATCAAACCGCTGATCCCTGATTGACTGACAAAACTTGCGAGAACCCAGATTCTTCAAAGGGTCAGGAGACCTGACCCCGACATGGCCCGAATGCGGTAGGGGCGTGGTTTTCGCGCCCGACACAGAATCTTTTGTCCGTCATCAAACCGCTGATCCACATCAGCAGTGAGTTGATCCAGCTTGTTCGCCAGGTCTCTGAGGGTGGGTTGGGGTTGGGTGGTCATGGCGCTAGAACCCAGGGGAGATGGAGGTTTAGTCTCGCTACCGTCTTCTAACCTTGAGTTTTGCCATGCCCCTTGACCCTACAGTTCACTGTAGGCTTCACAATGGCGAATATCAGCTTGAGACGTTCGCTACTGGTGGGCGGTGCCCACGCTACGGGCGGGTCTCGGTCATTCACCTAATGTTGAGTCTTGAGGTGTCGCGATGACGTTGGATTTCAAAGTTCCCAATCTAGCCTGTTCCGCCTGTGTGGAGGCCGTGACCAAGGCAGTGAAGGCGGTGGATGAGGGGGCCGAGGTGGCGGCGGACCCCAAAACGAAGGAGGTTTCTGTCACCACCAGCGCCTCGGAGTCTGCGATTAAAGCGGCGATTGTGGCCGCTGGCTATACCGTCGCCTAGGAGGGCACCATGCTAACTCAACCCACCCAGTCCACCACCCAATCCACTACCCAAACCTTCAAGCTGCGGGGCATGAGCTGTGCCGCCTGTGCGGGGAATGTGGAATCGGCCATTCTCGCCGTGCCGGGGGTGGCAGCCTGCACCGTCAACTTTGGGGCAGAGCAGGCTGCGGTCACCTACGATGCCCAGGGGATCACGGTGGCAGACATCCAGGCAGCGGTGGAGGCAGCGGGCTACGGTGCCCAACCCCTCAACGACAACGTGCTGGACTTTGACGATGAGGCCGACCGTCGGGAGCGGGACACCGAGCGGCGGCACCTGATGCGGAAGGCGGTGTTTAGCCTGGGGATTGGGGCAATTTTAATCGTCGGGTCACTGCCGATGATGACCGGGATTCCCATGCCCTTCATCCCTCTCTGGCTCCATGCGCCCTGGTTTCAGTTGGCGCTGACCACTCCGGTGATGGGGTGGGCGGGGCGGTCGTTTTTTGTCAACGCCTGGAAAGCCCTCAAGCGCCGCACCGCCACGATGGATACCCTGGTGGCGGTGGGTACCGGATCTGCCTACCTCTATTCCGTGGTGGTGATGCTGTTCCCCCAGCCGTTCCACAGCCACGGCGACCGGGTGGAGGTCTACTTTGAGGTGGCCGCCGTCATCATCGCCATGATTTTGCTGGGGAACCTGCTGGAAAACCGGGCCAAGGGGCAGACCTCCGAGGCGATTCGCAACCTGATTGGCCTGCAACCGAAGACGGCGCGGGTGGTGCGTGGGGGCCAAACGATGGATATTCCCATGACCGAGGTGATGCTGGGAGATATTGTCTTGGTGCGTCCCGGCGAAAAAATCCCGGTGGATGGGGAGATCCTGGAGGGCAGTTCCACCTTAGATGAGTCCATGGTGACGGGGGAAAGTGTCCCGGTGCAAAAGGGCGTGGGCGATGAGGTGATTGGGGCCACCCTCAACAAAACGGGTAGCTTCAAGTTTCGCGCTACGCGGGTGGGCAAGGATACCTTTTTGGCCCAGATTGTCACCCTGGTGCAGCAGGCCCAGGGGTCAAAGGCTCCCATTCAGCGGGTGGCCGACCGGGTGACGGCTTGGTTTGTGCCCGTAGTGATGGCCATTGCGGTGCTGACCTTCGGGGTGTGGATGCTGGCCACGGGCAATCTCACCATGGCGCTGACGACCACCGTGGGCGTGCTGATTATCGCCTGCCCCTGTGCCTTAGGCTTGGCCACGCCGACCTCAATCATGGTGGGCACGGGCAAGGGGGCGGAACATGGCATTTTGATTAAGGGGGCCGACAGTCTGGAACTGGCCCACCGGATTCAGACCCTTGTTCTAGACAAAACCGGAACTATTACCCAGGGCAAACCCACGGTGACGGACTACGTGACAATGCGCGGCACGGCCAACGGCAACGAATTGGCGCTGCTGCGGCTGGTGGCCTCCCTAGAGCAGTATTCCGAACATCCCCTAGCCGAAGCCCTCGTCACCTACGCCGCAACCCAACAGGTGCAGTTAGGAGAGGCCCAGGACTTTGAAGCCCTAGCAGGCAGCGGTGTCCAGGGGGCTGTGGATGGCCGCTGGGTGCAAATTGGCACCCACCGCTGGCTGCGGGAATTGGGGATCTCGACGGAGGCGCTTCAGGAACCTTGGGCACGGCTCGAATCCCAGGGCCGGACGGTGGTGTGGCTGGCGGTGGATGGCCAGGTGGAGGCGATTTTTGCCATTGCCGACGCGGTAAAGCCCTCCTCTGTCCCGGCCATTAGCCGGTTGCAGCGGATGGGCCTAGCGGTGGTGATGCTGACCGGAGACAATCGCCGCACCGCCGAAGCCATTGCCCAGGAGGTCGGGATCGCTCGCGTCATCGCCGAGGTGCGCCCTGACCAAAAAGCATCCGTGATTCAGGACTTGCAGCGGGAAAATAAAATCGTGGCTATGGTGGGCGACGGCATCAACGACGCCCCTGCCCTGGCCCAGGCCGATGTGGGCATGGCCATTGGCACCGGAACCGATGTGGCCATTGCCGCCAGTGACATCACCCTGATCTCCGGCGACCTCCAGGGCATTGTCACCGCCATCCAGCTCTCCCGCGCCACCCTCCGGAACATTCGCCAAAATCTGTTCTTCGCCTTTATCTACAATGTCTTGGGGATTCCCATTGCGGCGGGGGTGCTCTATCCCCTGGTGGGCTGGCTGCTGAACCCCATCATTGCCGGGGCGGCGATGGCCTTTAGCTCGGTGTCCGTGGTCAGCAATGCCCTGCGGCTAAGGAAGTTCAAGCCCCGTCTCTCCTAATGCGATAATCCCAAGGACGACCCAACCCCTCGTAGGGGCGAGGTCTCCTCGCCCTGCCCCAATTCCTTGTGTCGCCTATGACGCTCACCCTCGCCTACCTCGGCCCCGAAGGCACCTACTCCCAGCTAGCCGCCCTGGCCTACAGCCTCGAACTGGAGCAGCAGCGTCAGGAATCCGTTATCCTGCGGGCGTTCCCTAGCATTCCCAAGGCGATGCAGGCCACCGCCACCGGGGAAACCACGCTCACCATTGTTCCGGTGGAAAATTCCATTGAAGGCGGCGTCACCACCACCCTCGACACCCTTTGGCGGCTGGAAACCCTGCGGGTGCATCGCGCCCTGGTCATGCCCATCCGGCATGGCTTCCTGTCCTACGCCGCTGGCCTAGACCATATCCACACGGTCTATTCCCATCCCCAGGCCCTATCCCAATGCCAAAATTGGCTAGAGCAGCAGGTACCCCAGGCCATCCTTGTCCCCACCAGTTCCACCACCGAAGCCCTTCAGCATTTGGCCGACAATCCCGCCATTGCCGCCATTGCCTCGGAATGGGCCGCCGAACTCTATGATCTGCCCATCCTCGCCCACGACATCAATGACCACGCCGACAACTGCACCAAGTTCTGGGTGCTTGGCCCGCCGGATAGCCTGGTAGCCCCCGACACCGGAGCTTACACCTCCCTAGCCTTCACCCTGCCGGTCAACGCTCCCGGTGCGTTGCTGAAGCCGCTCCAAGTCTTCTCCCACCACGCCATCAACCTCAGCCGGATCGAATCTCGCCCTGCCAAACGCGCCCTAGGGGATTACCTGTTTTTCGTCGATCTCGAGGCTGACTGCCATCAGGATAAGACGCGCAAGGCGATTCAAGAACTGAGCCAATGCACCGAACAACTGATGGATTTTGGCAGCTACGACCTCAGAACCGTGGCCAGCAGTCTAGCCGACGCCAAGACCAAATATAGAAAAGGGGCTGGGGATGAGGCCTTTTCGTGACGGGCTATTCCAAGACCTCTTTTAAAGCCGTACGCGCCGCCAGGTGATTCCGGGTTGAGGTGAGAATTTCAACTTCTCGTTCTAGCCGCTCCTCCGTATCCACCATCTCTAGCAACGCTTGCTGCTCTAACGCCACGCCATAGAGATTGCTGGCAACCCAATAGGAGAGATCGATGGGAAGCGTCGGAATATTCTCCGGGATTTCAATCTCCTGGCTCGTCAATTTCGCCGAAAGATGCACCACATCGCGCAACAGCCGATCCACGTCTGCCGCTAGGGGGGATAGGTTCTGCTCCGTTGGCTTATCGTCCAACCACTCCACTAGCCCAACCCGGTAGGGCTTTTCTCGGACGTAGTTTAATAGGCGAAAGCGTTGCTGGCCGATGGTCAAAATTTTCATCCGATCATCGGGCAACCGCTGGTAATGCAAAATCTCTGCACAGCAGCCTACCTGGGTCGGTTCGCCGGTTGTAGAATCAAGCATTAAAACGCCGAACCGCCGATCCCCCTGAAGTAGGGTGTTCATCATAATTCGGTAGCGGAATTCAAAAATGTGGAGAGGGAGATGTCGTCCCGGAAACAGCACCAGATCTGGCAGCGGGAAGATGGGTAGTTCTCGAACAGAGATGGACGGAGAGAAGGCCATGGATGCCCCTAGAGATCAAAACGCCTCCGTGTTCAGCGCCGCGTTGGGTGATTCCCCCTGGCTGTAACACTTGTTAACACAACTTCGTTCTATCTTATCTTAACTCCCCAGCAGAGCATGGCCCATGATGAACGGAAACCCACTGCAATTTCGATGCTGTGGTGAGAGTAAACTCAATCACCCCAACCGAAACGGGGCAAGACGCCGCAAAGAGCCCCCTAGGTATCACTGAGGGCTCTTGGGCGACGGGCTCACTGCTCAGCCCGAGCGGCTTCGACAGGCTCAGCCCGGACGGTAATCCTTTATCGTTCGCCTTGAGCTGGTCGAAAGTC
>JAYKHF010000093.1:0-21518 GCA_035285305.1 Leptolyngbya sp. | reverse complement strand
CCTCGCCGAGGCCGAACGGGAATGGGACATCAAAAAATACGAAATTGCCGACCAGCGCCAGTTTGACCGCGAACGCAAGCAACGCTTTCAGCACAGCCTATCTCGCTTCTGCTTCTTCGCTGGCTTTCTCGTGGTTCTCATGATTTTGACGAGCGGTCTTGGCGGATGGGCTTGGATAGCCCGGATCGCCAAATTCCTCCTCTTCCTGCCCGGTGCTCCCTGGGCGTTGAAACTCGCCTGGAACGGGTGGCGAATTTACCGTCCCAATGAGTACAGCTACACCCAAGAATTCCAGCGCTGGCGACGGAAACAGCAGATGCGTCGGGCCGTGGGTGGGGCCGTACGGCGGCTCATGGGGTCTTTTTAGATCGACCGAAGCTAGGCATATCCCGCCGTTGGGAATGGCCTTCCTCATCGGCCTAGGTAATCTAAAATGCCCCTGGCAATGCCATCGGCGATTTGGTTTACGGCGGTGGGGTTGCGAAAACGGGCGGCGTCTTCGGTTCCGGTGACGAAACCCGTTTCCACGAGCACAGCGGGCATAGCCGTGTGGCGCAGCACATAGAATCGAGCCTGCCGCACGCCCCGATCGCGCAGGTCGGTGTTGCGCAGCACGCGGTTGTGAATGCTGCGGGCCAGCCGTTCTCCGCTGGCGAGGTAGTAGGTTTCTAGGCCATTCACCTCAGGGCGAGCCATGCTGATGGCGTTGGCATGGATGCTGACGAACACATCGGCCCGGGCTCGATTGGCAAACTGAGCGCGGTCATCTAAATCCACCCACTGATCGCCCTCGCGAGTCATCAACACCGTCAGTCCCGCCTCTTGCAGCCGCTGCCGCACCCGGTTAGAAATCGTGGTGTTAATCACTTTTTCCTGAAGGCCGCCAATGCCCACCGCCCCAGGATCGCGCCCGCCGTGGCCAGGATCAATCACCACAATGGTTTGGCCCCGAGGCACATTGGGGATAACGGGTGTCGTCGCCACCGTTGGGGCTGTCGCCGCCATAATGGTGGCTGGCAGGTTAGCGGCAACCAGGGTTTCGCGCACCTCTTCGGCCCGCTGCCGTTCCTGAAAGAGGCCCACCTGCACCACCGTTTGCCCCCCCACGGTGGCCCGAAAGGCTTCGGGTTCAACATTCCGAACCTGCTGTAGTGTATCGGGGCTCTGCATGGGCACAATCACCCGAAAGTGGCTAGCGCTGGGGGCCGGAGGAGTCCCAGGAACCGTGGGCCGCGTAGCCGATCCAGACCCATCGATCACCTGGGCCGATAGCCGAGCCGTCCCTAAGCGCTGACGCATCTCCTCCGCCCGCTGCGGATCCTGGAAAACCCCAGCCTGGATCACCGTCTCACCATTCACCGTCGTCCGAAAGGCCGAGGGTTCCACAGCCCGCACCTGGGGCAAGGTGGTGGGGCCAGCCACGGGCACCACCACCCGAAAGGGGCCACCCTGGGACGGGCTTTGGGGACTGCTGCCCCCGCCAACGGTGGCAGCGGGGGTAGTAGGTGGGATCAGGCCCCCCGTCGATGCCGCCGTGGGCGGACTGATCGGTGCCGTAGCCGCCACTGGGGGCGAAGTCGGCGGTGGGACATTGGCCCCGGAGAAGGATCCCTGGGGATCGGTCGCCACCCTGTCGGGGGTCAAGGGATCGTCGTGGGTCAGGTAGAGATGCCCGGTGGGCTGGCCATTAAATAGGCGACGCGTAATCTGCCAACCGGAATTCAATTGAATGCGTAGTAAGCCCTCCGTTCGCCCCTGGGTGCGGCCAATTTCAATGACGGGCTGGCTGCGATCGCGGGTCGGACGGGCCAGCAACAGCAGATCATCCCGGCGCTGGGCAATTTCTAGGCGATACTGAACCCCCAGATCCTCGCCATTGATGCGTACCGAGTAGCCATTGCTATCGGTTTTGCGATCGCAGGCTCCAACAAAGTCAAAGTTCAAAAGCAGCGGATCCACCACCGTAGGCCCATTGCCCTGGGGCTGCTCCTGCCAACACTGGCGACGGTTGGGCACCTGCTCCAAAATCATCAGGTTGTAGAGTGCCCCCTGGCGAATCGGGGACGCCACCGGAATGACTAGACTGGGGTCGATGGACTGCTGACCAAAGGTAATGTCTGCGGCCTCAGCGGCAGGCAGAACACCAGCCACGGCAGCAGCGATGGTGGCCAAGGGCACCAGGGAACGGAGGGGAAAAGCCATAGCAAAGACAGGAGGGTGTGAGCGAACACGGAGGACAGCCCAGGGAGGATCGAGGGTAGACCTAAGCCGCTTATCCTATCTCAGATTGTCAGGGCGAACCCTAGCAGGGCTATGGCTAGATGGCGCAGTTTACCGACTGTCCTGGTGTGGGGAACAGCCCCACGTCGGGGCAGTGACCCTCCATCGGTCACAAAAAAGCTGACCGGACTGGGTCAGCTTGGCCAAGGATAGCCCTAATCATCCCGCCCCCAGGCTCCAACCGGTCAGAGGTTCCGCAGGTCGGAAATCCTCCTAGCCCGGTTGATCACAACGCCTGGGCCTAGTCATCGGCGGGGGAAGACGCTATTTGATGAACAGCATTTCCTGGTAGGTGGGCAAGGGCCAGAGGTCGTCGGCCACTTCACCCTCCAGGGCATCGGCATATTCCCGCACCTCGTCCATCAGGGGACGCAGGGTTTGGGCACAGAACTGCATGTGATCTTCCACGGACATGAAGTGCTTGGTCATCATGTCTTCCAGGTGGCTCACCTTGGCCATCATGGTTTTGGTTAGGTCAGCGACCTTGACGGCGCTGTCTTTGCTAAATTCAATCCCGATACCCTTGAGGTCATCAATGGTCTTGGCCAGTTCGCCCAAGTAGCGCATGGCGGCAGGGTAGATGATGGTCTTAGCCATCGAGACCACCAGTTTGGCCTCCACTTCGATGTGCTGGATATACTGCTCGGAGTAGGCTTCAAAGCGGCTCCCCAGTTCCACCGGTGAAAGCACCTTGGCATTGGCAAACAGGTCTTCGATGTACTGTTCCCGCAGGACGGGCAGGGCATCGGCGGTGGTGCGCAGGTTGGCTAGCCCCCGCTCGTTGACGGCCATTTCGTGCCATTCGGTGGAGTAGCCATTACCGTTGAACACCACCTTGCCGTGGTCGCGGATGATATCTCGCAGAATGTCGTGAATGGCGACGTTGAGTTCCACTCCGGCCCCCAGCTTGGCCTCCATCTGGTCAGCCACCCAGTTGAGGGAATCCGCCAGGACAGTATTCATCGCCACCAGCGGCCCCGACACCGACTGCCCAGAGCCCACCGCCCGGAACTCGAAGCGGTTGCCCGTGAAGGCAAAGGGAGAGGTACGGTTGCGGTCTCCGGCATCCTTGATGAATTTCGGCAGGGTGTCTACCCCCAGATCCATTTCGCCCTTGGCTTGGGATCCGGTGACTTCACCGCTGGCAATCTGGTCAAACACATCCTGAAGTTGGCTACCCAGGTAGATGGAGATAATGGCCGGAGGGGCTTCGTTGGCCCCTAGGCGGTGGTCGTTGCTGGCGCTGGCAATCACCGCCCGCAGCAGCGGCCCATACTTGTGGACGCCGCGAATCACCGCACCACAGAACACCAGGAACTGGGCATTGGCGTGGGGGGTATCGCCGGGATCCAGCAGGTTGCCCTGGGTAGCATTGCCCACCGACCAGTTCACGTGCTTCCCGGAACCATTGATGCCCGCAAAGGGTTTTTCGTGGAGCAGACAGAGGAAACCATGCTTTTTGGCGGTGTTGCGCAGCACGGTCATGATGATCTGCTGGTGATCGCTGGCAACGTTGGCCGCCTCAAAGAAGGGGGCAATTTCAAACTGGCCGGGGGCCACTTCGTTGTGGCGGGTCTTGGCGGGAATACCCAGGCGGTAGAGCTTTTCCTCCACATCCTGCATGAACACCTGCACCCGCTCGGGAATCGCCCCAAAGTAGTGATCGTCGAACTGTTGGCCCTTGGCCGGAGCCTTGCCAAACAGGGTGCGGCCCGCCAGTAGGAGGTCAGGGCGCACGGAGGCAAAACTGGCATCCACCAGGAAATATTCCTGCTCGGCCCCACAGCTTGAGTTGACGGGAGCTACCTCGGTATGGCCCAGCAGTTTCAGAACGCGGGTTGCCGCCTTGCTCATGGCCGCGTTGGATCGCAACAGCGGGGTTTTCTTGTCGAGGGCCTCCCCCGTCCAAGACACAAACACCGTGGGGATGAACAGGGTGACGCCGTTTTCGGTGTCCATGACAAAGGCGGGGCTAGTCACATCCCAGGCGGTGTAGCCCCGGGCTTCAAAGGTGGAGCGAATGCCGCCGTTGGGGAAGCTGGAACCGTCCGGCTCGCCCTGTACCAGCACCTTGCCCGAAAATTCTGAGATCACCGAGCCGTCGGCCTGCACCGAGATGAAGCCATCGTGTTTCTCGGCGGTGGCATTGGTGAGGGGGAAAAACATGTGGGAGTAGTAGAGCGCTCCCTTCGCCGTGGCCCAGTCCTTCATGGCCACGGCCACCACATCCGCCACCGACATATCCAGGGGAGTGCCGTGCTTAATGGTACTCTGCAACGACTTGAATACCGATTTGGGCAGACATTCCTTCATCTTCGCCAAACTGAAGACATCCTTAGCCCACAAGTCCTCCAGCTTGCTGGGAGGGTTAACCGGCACCTTGGAACGGCTGGCAATCGTAGCAATGGCCTGGGCACGCAACTCATTTCCACTCATAGCAATCTCCTAATGACGCTAGATTTCAGAGGCTAGGCTGTAGAGCCCAGCCTGTTGGAGGCTCGACGGGCAGGTAATCGACGTTGGCGTAACCCCAAAGTACCCAACGGCTAGGCTGAGGCAGGGGAGCGCCCTAAAGCAGACCCCAAAAACAGACCCCAAAAACAGACTTAAACCAACGGAACTGACGCCTGCTACACGGGCTTTGCGCAGGTGGGATCGGGCTGGGAAGCCAAACCAGCCTTCGCCATTGCGCACAGACTATGACTCACGACAAAAACCGCCAGATTTTTTGATCTGACGCCGTAGGGTGATAAATAATCTATATTTATGCAACTAGCGCGCAGTTATTTGCAGTTTTAATTACCTGGATCCTAAGAAATAATACGGCTGAAGTAGAGGCGCGTTTGTGTCGGAGGCTACGCTTGTCCTGCCAATCAATACCTATGGTCTCCAGATGGTTGGCTGACAAAAGATTCTCACCGGGCACGGAAACCAGGCCCCTAGCGCATTCGGGCGATGTAGGGGCATGATCTCCTGACCCTTTGAGAAATCTGGGTTCTGGCAGGTTTTGTCAGTCCACCAGGGTCTCCAGGCCGCTGTCTTCAAATCCGTTGTCTTCAAATCCGTTGTCTTCAAACCACAGGTCTCGCCCCGGGGTGGGGAATCTCGATCACAGTGGTCGCCGTCGAGGGAGATCAGGCTTAGTTGGGATGAGGGCAGACGAGGCCAGGATTGGATCAGCCATTCTCATTTTGGTCAATTACCCGTTCGCCCTGAGCTTGTCGAAGGGCAAACAGGCAACGGGCTTCGGCGGTGCGCCAGGCTCACGGTTCCGCCGGATCGGTCTTCCGTCAATGCGTCAAGTCATGCTGAGAATTTCTGGGATTGGATGACGAGTTTTGGTTTGGTGGCGGGTTTTGGTTAATCGGGAAACATTTTCATCTGCCATCCTGCGCAGGATTTAAACAAAATGTTAAGGTGAGTTAAAGAACAGCAACGCCCGGTAGGTCAAGCCTAGGCTAATATTGCGGCTCCCTAAGCACAGGATACTTTTCTGGGCAGATGGTGTAGTTTATCTCTATTAACAAAGAATTCACGGATTGAGCGCAGAACGGATGTACGGGCTGTGCATCTTTTCAATCCGTTTGGCGAATTATCTGCTATCCCTTCACCCCACCCCTCGCCCTATGACTGCCACAGTTCACCCTTCGCCATCCATTGCTCCGGAGACTCCCGCCAGCAAGGCGCTGCTACCCAATGACTGTGAGCTACCCGACTGGCTAAAAACCTGTGTGCTGAGCTACCACGACCCGCTACGGGAGCCGGAAGCGCCCCGGGGCGATGACAAGTCTAACAGCGAACTGGTCTGTCGAGCCTTTGAATTTGCCTACGCCCTGCACCAGCAGCAGTATCGCGCCTCCGGAGAAGCCTACATTTGTCATCCAGTGGCGGTGGCGGGGCTGCTGCGCGATTTGGGCGGCGACAGCGCCATGATTGCCTCCGGGTTCTTGCACGATGTGGTGGAGGATACGGATACGCCGCTCGAACAAATTGAGGAGCTATTTGGCACCGATGTACGGCAGTTGGTGGAGGGCGTTACCAAGCTCTCGAAGTTCAATTTTGAAAGCAAAACCGAGCGACAGGCAGAGAATTTTCGGCGCATGTTCCTGGCCATGGCCGAGGATATTCGGGTCATTGTGGTGAAGCTGGCGGATCGGCTCCACAATATGCGCACCCTAGAGCACCTCAGCGACGAAAAACGCCGCCGCATTGCTCGCGAAACCATGGAAATTTTCGCGCCCCTGGCCAACCGCCTAGGGATTGGGCGATTCAAATGGGAACTGGAGGACTTGTCCTTTAAGTACCTAGAACCCGAAGCCTATCGGCAGATGCAGGAATACGTCACCGAGAAGCGAACGGACCGCGAGGCGCGGCTGGTGCATGTGGCGGAAACCCTGCGGGAGCGCATGCATGAAGCCAACATTCAGGTGGTGGATGTGAGTAGCCGTCCCAAGCACCTGTACAGCATCTACCGCAAGATGGAGAAGCAGCAGAAAGACTTTCACGAAATCTATGACGTAGCCGCCATTCGGCTGATCGTAGGCACCAATGAGGAATGCTACCGCGCCCTAGCCATTGTCCACGATGCCTTTCGCCCCATTCCTGGCCGCTTTAAAGACTATATCGGCCTACCCAAGCCGAACCGCTACCAATCGCTTCACACGGTCGTCATCGGCAGCAAGGGTAAGCCCATCGAAGTGCAAATTCGCACCCTGGAAATGCACCACATCGCCGAGTACGGGATTGCCGCCCACTGGAAATACAAGGAAACCGGGGCCTCCACCAACACCCGCATGACCGCCGACGACGACAAATTTACCTGGCTGCGGCAGCTTTTGGAATGGCAAAACGACCTCAAGGACGCCCAGGAATTCCTCGAAAATGTGAAGGGCAACCTGTTCGATGAAGATGTCTACGTCTTCACTCCCAACGGCGATGTCGTTCCCCTCAGTCGAGGGGCAACCCCCGTCGATTTTGCCTACCGCATCCACACCGAGGTGGGCAACCACTGCACCGGAGCTAGGGTCAACAGCCGCATCGTCACCCTGGATACCTCCCTGGCCAATGGCGACATTGTCGAGATCATTACCCAAAAGAACGGCCACCCCAGCCTAGACTGGCTCAATTTTGTCGTTACCCCCAGCGCCCGCAACCGGATTCGACAATGGTACAAGCGCTCCCATCGAGACGAAAACATGGCCCGTGGCCGCGACCTCCTGGAAAAAGAACTCGGTCGATCTGGGTTCGATGCGCTGCTGAAATCAGAACCCGCCCAACTGGCGGCGGAACGCTGCAACTATCCCACCGTGGACGACTTACTAGCGGGGCTGGGCTACGGCGAAGTCACCCTCAACCTATTCGTCAACCGTCTACGGGAAGCCATCAAGGCCCAACATCCCCGGGAAGTCCTCTCCTCGGAAGCCTCCCTAGACAACTCCAACCAAGTCCTAGCCGACGCCGTCACCAGCCCCCACCGCAACCGCCCTACCCCCTCCAAGGATCCCATCCTCGGCATCGAAGGCTTGGTATACCACATCGCAGGCTGCTGTACCCCCCTGCCCGGGGAACCCATCCTCGGCAGTGTCTCCCTGGGCAGTCGTGGCATTGCCATCCATCGCCAGGGCTGCCACAACATTGCCGACATTCCCGGAGACCGCCTCATCCCCGTCAGTTGGAACACGGGCGACACCACCATTACCCGCCAAACCTACCCCGTAGAGGTGAAGATCGAAGTCATCGACCGGGTGGGCGTGCTCAAGGACATTCTTTCCCACTTGTCCGACCTGCAAATCAACGTCCACAAGGCTCAGGTTAAAACCTTCCCCGGGCAAACCGCTGAAATTGATCTGGGCTTAGATGTGCGAGACCGCGCCCACCTAGAGCAAACCTTCAGCCAACTGCGAAAAATGACCGACGTGCTGAATATCCGCCGGATTAGCCAGGGAAGTTAGTCACCCCCGTCAGCCTAGAGCCAGGTTCTTTAAAAGTCCTGGGCTCTAGGTCTCAACGCAACCCGGTGCCGTAGGCAATCACCTCCACGGCAACGATGCCTTTACCGGAGTTAGCGCTCAGTTCAGCCGTTTGAATACGCACATTCACCACTTGATTAGCTCCCCAGGCTAGGGCCGATTCTTCCATGCGCACCATGGCTTCTCGGCGAGCACGATCTAGCAAACTTTCGTAGGTGGAAATCTCGCCGCCAATCAGATTGAGCAACCCGGCAATAAAGGTCTTAAAAAAGTCGGAAGAAATCACCACGCTACCCGCAAATAGCTGGGCTTCCTGGGCCTGGGGAAATTCCGCTTTTCCACCCGCAACACTGATACCCAAATGCTGCACAGCCTGTTCTCGTCGCTTGAGGGATTGCATGTGTTGCTGTTCGGCCCGGTTGCCAAAGTACAGCCCCACTATCAGCAGCATGGAGAAAATAAAGAGTTCCGGCATCGCTATTCCACCCGCACCGCTGTGCCGTAGGCAAATAGTTCTGCCGCACCCTGGGTTAAGGATGACGTGGCAAATCGCACGTTAATAATGGCATTGGCTCCCCGCTGTTGGGCATCCTGAATCATGCGCTGAGTGGCCTGATCACGGGCTTCTTGGAGGAGTTCGGTATAGCCCTTAAGCTCACCGCCAACAATGTTTTTCAAACCCGCCGCAATGTCTCGACCGATATTTTTAGATCGCACGGAACTGCCCTGAACTAGCCCCAATTGCTGAACAATCGTTTTGCCGGGAACACTTTCAATATTGGTGAGAGTCATGGTTTGAGCCGAAGCCCGTGATGCTGCTGTCATCCCATACCGTCCAATCAACAAAGGAATCACCGCAATCCTAGCCTGTCGCGCCTTGGCCCGCGAGGATTGTGAACCATTCCCCACCATTGCTTGCAATCCGTTACAGATTCGCTGACCGGGTTGGCTAACAAAAGATTCTGCACCGGGCGCGAAAACCTCGCCCCTACGGCATTCGGGCCATGGAGGGGGCAGGAGACCTGTCCCTCTGACGAAGCTGGGTTCTGGCCAGTGTTGTCAGTCAACCAGATCGTTGACTGAGATCTGGGAATTCATCGAGTCTTGGTACTATCGCTGATCTTTTTGACCCATCACGCCTAACCCTGATCCGGGTCAATGCCCAGTGCCCGCAGACGAGCCGCGAGTTCCTCCGCCCGTTGCAGCGCGGCATCCCGTTCCTGCTGGGCGGCGTCCCGCTCTTGTTGCATGGTTTCGTTTTCTTCCTGGAGCGCCTCCCGCAGGAGTTCTAGTTCATAGCGGCTGAGCAGCTTAGCCCCTGACTGGGGATCGTAAAACCGGAGGGCTTGGGCCGCTGGGGCTAACCCCAGCTCGGGGTAGGCGGGGTGCAGTTGCAAATCCAGCCCCAGGGTGGCGCTGTGGATAAAGGGGAGACCTGTGGCCGTGGTGGCGAGGGACAGGGGCTGGTAGGTGCCGTCCACTAATCGCGATCCCCGCAGTTGGGGATTGAGGTAGTCGGCGGTGGGGTCGTACTGAAAGTATTCCTGAATGCCGAGGCTGGCATAGAGTCGGGGTTTTTCCTCCTCGTCCTGGCGTTTGGTGCTGCGGGAAGTGATTTCTAGGACAAAATTGGGCAGCTTTCCGCCCTCTTGCCACACTTTGTAGCTGCGTCGTTTGCGCTGGCTAACGCCAAAAATCACAAACACATCCGGCGAAATGGAGGCTTTGGGGTTGCCCTCTTCGTAGTACACAAATAGGTTGCCCGACACATAGACGTTGGAACGCCCCCGAAAGTACAGTTGCAGCACCTCAACGCAGTACAGCAGATAGTCGCGGGTGGCATCACTTTCGGTCATCGGTTGTCCATCCGTGTCGGGATAGATGATTGGTGCAGCGAGTCCGGTGGTCTCGGCCATGGGACGACCTCCTCAGCGGGTTAGCGTCTTGTTTATTATGCCATTGCTCCCATGGCGGATCCTGCCAGCAATACTCAAAACCCCTCACCCAAATTTGGGCGAGGGGCGTTGCGATCTATGGCGATGGGCGACCTCTGAACAAGCGCGGTCGCTTGGGCCTAGACCGTAGCCAGGAGCTTGTCTACATTTTTGGCGGTTTCAAAGAAATAGGCGGCGTTTTCTTCGGGGGTGCCAGGGAGGATGCCGTGGCCCAGGTTGAGGATGTGGCCGCGATTTCCGGCTTTTTTGATGGTGTCGAGGATGCGCTCGCGGATCAGGTCCTTAGACCCAAACAGAATCGCGGGATCGACGTTGCCCTGGACGGCGATGTTGGGGCCAAGGCGACGGCGGGCTTCGGCCATGTCCACCGTCCAATCCACGCTGACGATATCGACGCCGGATTCGCCCATCATGTCAAAAATTCCGGCGCTGCCGCTGATGTAGAGAATCAACGGGGTATCGGGGTGGGTTTGCTTCACCTGCTGCACCACCCGCTGTTGGTAGGGCAGGGCAAAGGTGCGGTAGTCCATGGGACTGAGTTGTCCGGCCCAGGAATCGAAAAGCTGCACCACCTGGGCACCGCAGTCGATCTGGTAGCGCACGTAGTTGGCGATGTTATCGGCTAGTTTACCCAGCAGGGTATGGAGCATGGCAGGTTCGCTAAAGGCCATGCCCTTGATGTTGGTGTAGCTCTTGGAGGTTTTGCCCTCCACGGCATAGGCGGCTAGCGTCCAGGGAGAACCGACAAAGCCCAGCACGGCGGCTTCGTTGCCCACTTCCTGGCGCAGGGTTTGCAGGATGGTGCGAATGTAGGGCAGGGCGGTTTCGGGATCGAGATCATGCACCGCATCAATTTGGGCCTGGGTGCGGATGGGCGGATCGATAATGGGGCCTTTGCTCTCGATGATGTCGAAGGGAATGCCCATCCCCGGCAGCGGAGTGAGAATATCCGAGAACATAATCACGCCATCGGGACGGAAGGCGCGCCAGGGCTGAAGGGAAATTTCAATGGCCAAGTCGGCATTTTCCGACCGTTCCCGGAAGGAGGGATACTTGTCGCGCAGGTCGCGGTATACCTTCATGTAGCGCCCTGCCTGACGCATCATCCATACAGGGGGACGATCCAGGGCCTCATGGCGGGCGGCACGGAGAAGGTAAGGAACCTGATTCGCTGCGGTCATTGAAAAAACACCAATTTACAAGAGCGGTTTACAAAAGCGGTTTTAAGCGCACAGGCGGTTTTAAGCGCACAGGCTAGCTTATCACTCTGTGCGGTTCTATGGCCTATGGGGTGAGGGTTTCGGCGATCCCGACCGTTACATTTGTACATACTTTCGAGGTTCCCGATGGGCTGAGTTGTGGGGGTCTCGCTCCATAGGGCGGCGGTCTGCCTTCCCCTCGCCATCCAGGGGTGATGGCCCCCAGAGGCGGTGTAGGCCATGGCGGCCCCCGAGGGCATAACCTTGGGCCAGCGGCGCTGATTTTGCGTTAGAAGAGAGAGGAGGTATCCGAGTTTTTCCCATGACAGACGCTCCCCGACACATTTGCATCCTGGGCGGTGGCTTTGGTGGCCTGTATACCGCACTGCGGCTCAGCCAACTGCCCTGGGCAGATCAGCCCCCCACCATCACCCTGGTGGATCACCGGGATCGGTTTCTGTTTTTGCCCCTGCTCTACGAACTGGTGACGGGGGAGTTGGAAACCTGGGAAGTGGCCCCGCCCTACGAAGACCTGCTGGCGGGAACCTCCATTCGCTTTCGGCAGGCGGAGGTGACAGGGATTGACCTAGGGCAAAAGCAGGTCAGCCTCAGCCAAGGATCGCCCCTGAATTACGATTACCTCGTCCTCGCCCTGGGGGGCAGCACGCCCATGGACATGGCCCCCGGCGTGGCAGAACATGCCCTGGCCTTTCGCACCTTGCAGGATGCCTATCAACTCAAGGAACGGCTGCGGATTTTGCAGGCGTCCGATGCTGAAAAAATTCGGGTAGCTGTGGTGGGCGGCGGCTATAGCGGCGTGGAAGTGGCCTGCAAGGTGGCCGAACACCTAGGCGAACGGGGCCGGGTGCGCCTGGTGGAACGCACGGATACGATTTTGCGCACCTCCCCGGAACACAACCGCCAGGTGGCGCAAAAGGGTCTCGCTGACCTGGGCGTGTGGGTGGATTTAGAAACCGCCGTGGAAAACGTGACCGCCGACACCATCAGCCTCACCTACCGCGACCAGACGGACATTCTGCCCGTGGATGTGGTGCTGTGGACGGTGGGCACCCGCGTCAACGACATCGTGGCGAACCTACCCTTGCCGCATAACGAACGGCAACAGGTGGTCGTGCAGCCCACCCTAGAGGTCTTGGATCATCCCGGCATTTACGCCCTAGGCGACCTAGCCGACTGCCGCGATGCCGAAGGCCAACAGATGCCCACCACCGCCCAAGTGGCCCTCCAGCAGGCCGACTTTGTGGGCTGGAACATCTGGGCCACTATGACGGATCGGCCCCCGCTGCCCTTCCGCTATCGTCACCTCGGGGAAATGATCACCCTTGGCACCCACCGCGCCACCTTAACCGGGTTGGGGATTGAACTAGAGGGCGAATTGGCCCACGTGGCCCGCCGATTGGCCTACCTCTACCGGATGCCCACCCTCTCCCACCAAATCCGCGTGGGGATGAACTGGATGACCCAACCCCTGCGGGATGTGCTGTCGTCGATTTCCTGACCGTCCTACCGCGACCGTCCCTACCTTGGTCGTCCTGCCGTAACCGTCCTCCCGCCATGACCTACACCCCTCTACCCCAGGTAATTTTCCTTGATGCCGTTGGCACCCTGTTTGGGGTGGCGGGTAGCGTTGGGGATATCTATGCCGAGATTGCCCAGCGCCACGGCGTCACCGTTGATCCAAAGACCGTCAACCAAGCCTTCTTCCGCACCTTCAGCGCCGCTCCAGAAATGGCGTTCCCCGGCTGTGACCCCGCCACCATTCCCCAGCGAGAATACCAGTGGTGGCGGGTGCTGGCCCAGCAAACCTTCAGCAGTGCGGGGGTGATTGACCAGTTTGTGGACTTCGACAGCTTCTTTGCCGACCTCTATGCCCACTTTGCCACCGCTGCCCCTTGGAAGGTCTACGCCGATGTGCCCGTGGCCCTCCAACGCTGGCAGCGGCGCGGCATTGAGCTAGGGGTGATCTCTAACTTTGATTCTCGCCTCTACAAAGTCTTGGAAGCCCTGCACCTGGCCGACTTTTTCCAGTCCGTCACCCTTTCCTCGGAAGCCGGAGCCGCCAAGCCCCACCCGCTCATTTTTCAGGCTGCCCTGCAAAAGCATCGCTGCGATCCCTCCCAGGCATGGCACCTGGGCGACAGCGAAGCCGAGGATTTCCACGGGGCTAAGGGGGCTGGGCTATGGGGTGTTTGGCTAAAGCGGCCCTAAGCCCCTCACCCTAGAACCGATGGCTGAGGCGGCTGAGTACCTTGAGATCGCTCAGCAGTTCGCACTGAAGCTGGCGCAGTTGTCGAACCGTCGCTTGAAAGCGGCCTGAGGTTTGATCCACCGGTTGGGCTAGCTGAGCCTGCCCCACCTGGGTGAGGGCCTGGTAGCACCTTTGGATATTTTGGAAATGGGGATGACTGCCATAGCGTCGTTTTCCGGGGCCATTGATCCAAAGTTCTAGCCGCAGGGATGGGCTGGGGGACGGAACAGGATACCGGGACAGGCCGGGAGCACCGTTATCCTGCCGGGTTGGGATGAGGGCCTTCACCCAAGCCGCAATTTCCAGGGGGGCAAAGAGGAGGGGCCAGTCATCCCGGTTTAGGGGGTGTTGCCGCCGCCAGGTGGGGGCGGTGGTCCAAGCATCCATCCAATCAAGCCAGTCGAGGGCGGGCATGGGGCGGGCAATGCGATACCCCTGGGCCTGTTCACAGCCCAGTTGTAGCAGGAGGTTGCCATGGGCCACGGTTTCTACCCCCTCGGCCACCACCTGCCGCCGAAACACCTGGGCTAGGTCAATGATGCCCTCAATGATGGCCAGGTCTTGGGGATCCACCAGCATATTACGCACAAAGCTTTGATCAATTTTGACCTGGGTCGCCGGAAGGTATTTCAGTTGGGTCAGGGAGGAGGATCCTGCGCCAAAGTCATCCAGGGCAACCTGTACCCCCATCGCCTGACAGGCGTCAATCACCTCGGCCATGCGATCAAAGTCCTGAAGGGCATGGGTTTCCAACAGGTCAATTTCAAGGTGCTGGGCCAGGGTATCCGGGTAGAGGGCCAGCAGATCCCTTAACCGGGCCACAAAGTCTGGCTGTTGCAGGTGGTGGGCCTCCAGGTTAACGCCCATGGTCAGGGACAACCCCGCGCTGTGCCATTGGGCCAACTGGGCCAAGGCGGTGGCCATCACCCATTCCCCCACCTCCGTGGCCATGGGGTGTTCTGCCAGGATTGGTAAAAACTGCGCGGGCAACAGCAACCCCCGATCAGGATGTTGCCAACGAATCAGCGCTTCCGCTCCCAGCACTTGCCCCGTCCCCATGTTCACCTTGGGCTGGTAGTAAAGCTCGAATTGTTTCTGGGTCAGGGCTTGTCGTAGCTGGTCTAGGCTGGCAGGGCCATGGCGATCGCCCGGTTCACCGTTGCCCTCAAATAGGTGGTAGCCATTTTTCCCCGATGTTTTGGCCTGATACATGGCTTGGTCGGCCTGCCGCAGCAGTTGGTCGGCATCGAGGGGATCCTGCTGCGGATAAAACGTGACCCCTAGGCTGGCAGAGACCTGTAGCGTATCGCAGCCCCACTGCACCGGCTGGGCCGCCGCCGTCAAGAGGCGCTGTAAAATGGGCTGACTGGAGGCTGGGCTACCCACATCCCGCAGCACCGCCACAAATTCATCGCCCCCCAGGCGGGCTAGGGTATCCTCCTCCCGGAGGGCGCGGGCCATGCGCTTGGCCACCGTAATCAGCAAATAATCTCCGGCTTCATGGCCGTAGTTGTCATTCACCGCCTTAAAACCATCGAGGTCAATATAGGCGACGGCCAAGCACTGACGATGGCGCACCGACTGGGCCATGGCCTGGTGCAGGCGGTCGGCCAGCAGCACCCGATTGGGCAGGCTGGTGAGGGCGTCGTAGTGGGCGATGTGTTCGAGTTCTTGCTGGTGAATTTTTTGCAGGGTGATGTTGGAAAAGAGGGCCACGTAGCGCTGGGGCTGGCCCTGGGCATCGCGCACGGCGCTAATGGTTAGCAACTCGGCATAGATTTCACCATCCTTACGACGATTCCAAATTTCGCCACACCAATAGCCCTTGTCCGCTAGGTCTCGCCACATGGCCCGGTAAAAGGCCGCCTCTTGCAGGCCCGACTGTAGCAGACGCGGATTGTGCCCGAGGACATCCTCGCGGGTGTACCCGGTGATGTAGGTGAAGGCTTGGTTCACCTCCAGGATGGTGCCCTCAGCGTCCGTGATGAGAATCCCTTCGCGGGCATGGGTAAAGACGCTAGCCGCCAGTTCAAGCTGTTCGTTACTGTCCCGGAGGCTCTGTTCCAACTGCTGGCGGCGGGCAATCTCGGCGGTCAACTCCTGGGTGCGCTCCTGTACCCGTTCCTCCACATGGGTGAGCAAATCCTGAAGACGGCGGTTCTTGTCTTGGATATCCCGCAAAAAGGCCCGGTTTTCCAGCACCGTGGTGACAATGTTGGCAATATTACTGACGTAGGGCCGATAGAGGTTAAAGCTGGCCTCATCCGCTAAGCTCAGGATTAAATGGCCATACTGGCGGCGGGGGCTAGAGAGGGGAAAGCTCTGCTGGGTAGAGGCGGGGCATCCGTTGCTGCCAACATTGGGGTAGACGACCCCTTCCACGCAAAGGCTCGCCTGGACGACCCCGGGAATTTCTCGCAGGGCCGCCCCTAAAAACACCGCCATCGCCCCTGCATCGGGCAGCACGTCTAACATGCTGGGAATCACCAACAGACGGCCCATCACCTCGGGTCGCACCGATTCAGAGACCGCAACAAGGTTAGCCATCGAGGGGCAGTCCGTGACGGGCCAGGAACTCTTCGGGAGGGATGTAGTAGGGATTGCGAACAATCTGGCCGCGCACCACCATCATGGGATGCACCTGGAGAATCTCGAACAGGGTGCCCCCATCAAATCGGTTGGCATCGTACTGACAGATGGCCGTCAGGGGATGGGTCAGCATCAACAAATTCAACCGCGACTCATACTCCACCAGTTCCTCGGCCCCGGTGATATCCGGGGAGAGCGCCCAGGACATTTCCCCCGTCACCCGCACATTCGACCAATGGTGCCCTTGGCAGGTGTGATGCAAGTCCTTGAGGCGATTAATCATGCCCTGGGCCGTAAAGTGGCCATCGGGGCAATAGACCGAGTGGGCAGGGCAGAACATGACATGATCCCGCTGGTCATCGGCGGGGGGATGAATTCCCATGGAGGCCAGGTAATCATCGATGAGGTCGGCATTATCCAAATCGGCAAAGTAGCCCACCAGTTCATCGTGGGTCAGACCGCTGTTGGTATAGCGGGCCACCACATGCCGCCGCTCTTCCTCATCGTTGAAGATGTAGCACATGTGGGTATTGGCCGGAAACGGCTCCGTCGTAAACCCCATGTCAATAATGGGACTGGTGTCAGCATCGGTCACGGGCCTGACGGTCGTAGTCATCGGGTAATCTCCTTACCCAGTCACCAAGCTCCCAAGCCTGTCCTGGGCTGTAATACAACGTTCGGAGATTTCCAAGGAACCATCCCCCACCGACGCTGTCCCCCCGCATCCCCTAATTCTGAACCTGGGCGGGGTGGGGCAAAGCATGATCTCGCCCCAGGGGAAACCTTCCCTAGAAGTCGCCTTACTATGATTGTGCCTTGTTCTCAAGGGGGGGGCACGGCTTTCAGGGTTAATTTTTGTAGGGCTGGATAGGCTTGCCGCCGCTGGCCTCTGTACTTTTGCGGAGTACTTGTTCGGATCTCCGGCCCCCGCGCCTTCATCCCCTAGATCCGGTGGCCCCCAGGGCTGATCGCCCAGCCCTCACAGCCGAAACACATCCACCGCCATCCCCTCATGGGCCAAGGAGGCTTGGGGGAACACCGCCTGAATCCCGGTTTCCAGATTGGCCAGGTAGTGGTCGTTATGGCAGGGGTTGTGATGGAACAACAGCAGTCGTTTCACCCCGGTGGTTTTAGCGATGGCCACGCCCATCTCCCAGGGGGCCTGGTGATGGCTTTGGGGATCGTGATAGGCCATATCGAGATAGGTGCCGTCGAAGATGAGCAAATCGGCCCCGGTGGCGAAAAAGATCAGGTTGGGATCGGGGGTGTCGGGGTTGGGGTCGGTGTCGCTGGCATAGACCATCGCCTTACCCCGCCAGGTCACCCGATAGCCGAGGGCGGCGGTGTGGGGGTTCAGACACAGGGTATCCACCACCACCTCGCCCAGGGCAATCTGGCTACCGGGCTGGATATTGTGAAAGGTGAGGGTTGCCGCCATGGTTTGCAGGGGCTGCACAAAATTGGGCCTCAGCATTTGCTCGGTCAACCGTTGCTTAATGGAGGCCCCATTCAGGGCAGCGGCTCCGTAGATATGCAGATGGCTCCTGGCATCAAAGGCGGGATCAAAAAAGGGAAAACCCTGAATCCGATCCCAGTGGGTGTGGGTAAAAAACAGATGCGCCTCCACCGCCTCCCCTTGCCCTGCCAACTGCATCCCCAGGGATCGCAACCCGCTACCCGCATCAAAGATGAGCCGTTGATTGGCCACCTGCACCTCCACACAGGCCGTATTACCGCCATAGCGAACGGTATCGGGGCCAGGGGCCGGAATGTTACCCCGCACGCCCCAAAACCGCACTAAAAACCCAGGGGAGATGCCCTGAGAGTCAGAACCTAACGCTAGGTTGGAACCGGATGAGGCGTAGGACATCGGCAATAGGAAAATTAGGGGGAAGGGATCGCACCCTCAGAGGCTAGGGGATCTCGCCAGATCACGAGGGCATCGCTGATGGGCTGGAGGGCGGTACCGGGATAGTAAAACTGAAGAATGCGGCCATGGCTCCAGCCGAGATGGCCCAAATGGTAGGATCCGGCCTGACTCAGGCCGACCCCATGGCCCCACCCGCCCCCCACAAACCGATAGCCCGTGAGCACCGGGTCAGAGGCCGGGGCGGCGGTGTCGTAGATGGGGTCAATATAAAACAACAAACTGCGCGGGGCCATCAATACCCGCACAATTTCATCTTTCTGCAAGCGCACCACGCCAATATCAGTTTCAATTTCCAGCACCTGCACCCGTCCTGAGGTCGCCCGTTCCGCCACCCGCATCCCCGTGACTCGGGTGAGGCCCGCCAGGGGATGCTGACGGCGGCCTAGGAATGTCTTCAATTCTTGGGCCAGGTCGGTGAGGGTGCTGTCATTGCGCCAGCGAAACAGTCGCCAGGTCTCCTCATTAAACCCCTGGTCAAGGGCGATGAAGGCCCGCACATTGTCTTCCCGATTGAGGGGGCGCTGGGTCAAGTCCCAGGATCCGGTGACGGAATCCACGACGGAACGCAGGTAGGGGCGGTCGGGGCCATTCCACACATCGCTGAAGGCCGCTGTTACGCCGCCCGTGGTGGAGGAATAGAGCGCATCCACCAGCTCATTTTGGTAGGTGAGCACCTGGCCTTGGGTGGCCACAATCGCCCGATCCGTCCCTGGGGCCGTGCCCGTCAGGCCGCGATAGACCTGGCATTGGGTATCGGCACAGAGTTGGTAATCGTCTACGGCAAAGCGGCGCAGGTTGCGGAGGGCATAGGTGCGGGCCAAAATAGCCTGGGCCTCAATGGCAGGGGTGGGGGCACTGGGGCCAATTTCGTGGGGCACCACCCCGCGCAGGTAGGTTTCCATCGGCACCGCATTCACCAGGGTGTAGGTGCCGTAGGTGTTGGGCTGAAGCCGGAGCGTACCACCATAAACCCGGTTGACTGGCGTTTCCCCCGCCTGAATCACCCGCATGGCACCACCGCTAGATTGCAGGTCTAAGGTGTCGCGGTGGTAGCGGTAACCGTTGGCCTCAAAGTAAGCCCTAGGGATTTGCCCCAGTACCCGACTGTCTAAATGCACCCCAGGGAAGCCGTTCTGCCTCAGGTTTTGCACCAACAGCCGCCGCACCAAGGGACTATCGTAGGCTTCGCGGTTGGCCCACACCTCCCAGCCCCCCGGCTGGGCAATTTCGGGTTCAAGGCCCCGCTGCCGCCATTCATGGGCGCTGTGTTCCGCACTTTCAAAACTGCGATGGTTGCTCAGCACCACCCGTTCTTGCAGCGTAGCCTCGGGCAAGGGGGTGGGCGTTATCCCGAGGACAACCCGCGTAGTTGTGACCGTTTGGGGCTGGCCGTCCGTGGTAAACGCCAGGGTTAACTGATCCCCCGGCAAGGCTTCTAGGGTGAGGGTCTGCTGCCATTCCTCCCCAAACCGCTGCACAATTCCCACCTGAATCACCGGATTCTGGGCCATCCCTTGGGCGGCTGGCATAGACCCAGCCCAGCCCAGCCCCAGGGAGATCGCCACGCCCCCCGCTAGCCGCCCCAGGCCCCTGGTAGACACCCCCAGCCAACGGCCCCCGGGCGAACTTGGCGGCCAAAGCAACCCTGGCTTCGATCCCTGTGCGCGCTGTGGGTCAAACTCACTCATGGGGATACGCCCCCTCGGGGACGGGAAAAACAGTTTGGCTCGCTACGTTTGGCATTTTATCGCTTTGGCCCCAGGGCGTGCCATCCTTTCACCCCCTGTTCTCGGTCAGGCCATGGGCATCCCAGTTGACACCGGGGGAGGGGCACCAGGGATAATCATTAAGGGGATCTCAGGGGCTGACGGGTCTGGCAATGCCGTTCTCTGGGGCAACCTGCTATAACTAGATAACCTGACAATGAGGTGCCGCAACGCCTCATCTACGCAGGTCGGGCTCCCCCTTTACATGGCTATCGCCCTCCCGCCAAGGCTGGAGGTATTACCGTCCCATTGGTTGACCTAGCCGAGGAACTCCTATGAGTGACTGTCCTGAACCGGCCTCTCGCCCCAGCATGGCGGAACTGTTGTTGCTTCCCGAGCATGATCGCAACTTGGTGCTATGGATTCAGCGACAGCACCGCTGCCCCCTCGACAAAATTCAAGTCTTTCTCCAACAAAGCCGAGCCACCACCCTACAACACCTCCGGCGACTGCAAGACCAAGGCTACCTAGAAGCCATCCCCGACACCGGGAATAACCCCACCTACCGTGCGCGCTTCGCCCCCCAGCAACTACCCCAGCAGCGCAGTACCCTCAGTTGGGTGCTAGAGGACGCCGGAGAGGACAGTAGCCCCAGCCTAGACTAGGCTCAGTAGATCGCAAAGTCTCCGTAGCCCGCCCTGGCGGGAAGCAAGCTACACCCCCAGCCCCTCCTCCCCGGTCAGCATACACAGTTCCCGGCCAGGATTTACGGTACATCCGGTGCCAATTCCTAGGGGGTGCTGTACCATGGGCAAGCTATCAGCGACCTCTCTGCCCCCAAGCCAATGAAAGGATTTTTAAACGGTCTATCGAAACTCCTGGTGGGTATCGTCATTGCCCTGGCATTGCTCTCCTTGGCTGGGGTGGCCACGGCCCGTTACTTCATGGCCAGACTGGCGGTGCCGCCGCCAAAACCGCTCTATGGCAGCGAACTCCCCGCCCCACCCTCGCCAGAACCCACCGCCGAAGCCCCCGTGGCGGCATCCCCTGCGGCGGCTGAGCTGGCGGCAGAACTGGCGGCTGAGACTGCGCCTGCCGCCGAGCCCGTGGCCACGAACCCCACCCCAGCACCCGCCACCGAAGCCCTGCCCCCCGGCAGTTATCCGGCGTTCGTCTCCCAGCCCATTGGCCTGATTATTCGATCTGGCCCCGGCACCGAACATGGTCAGGTGGGTAGCGTAGACTACAATACCGAGGTCGTGGTGCTAGAGGAACCGGCTGGACAAGACTGGATCAAGGTGCGGGTGGTGGCCTCGGGAGCCGAGGGCTGGGTGAAAGCCGGAAACACCCGTCGCCGGGACTAGGCTATCGATGGTTCAGCCTCGGGTCAGTAGATCACAAAGATGTCTCTTCGTAGGGGCTTGGCCCTCACCCCCAGCCCCTCTCCCAGGGGGGAGAGGGGGGCTAGAAAAATCCTCAAAGTCCCTCTCCCAGATTGGGAGAGGGATTTAGCGATTATCTTGATTGTCAACCACTTGTGGCCGCGAGAGCAGGCTGGGTGGGGATGGTCTCCTCAGGGTCGCGCCAAGACTGGCCGTGCGTAACGAGGGCATTGAGGATC
>JAYKHF010000092.1:0-7659 GCA_035285305.1 Leptolyngbya sp. | reverse complement strand
GACTGACAAAACTAGCTAGAACCCGTATCTGTCAAAGGGTCAGGAGACCTGACCCCTACATGGCCCGAATGCGGTAGGGGCGCGGTTTCCGCGCCCGGTGTAGAATCTTTTGTCAGCCAACCAGGTCGCGCCCTGGGTCTGAATTCCCTGGGTGTGGGTTGCCCTGCAAGGTTGATCAGCCCAAGGGGACGCTAAAATTTTCTTCACGAAATTCCTCCCAAAAGCTGTTTCAGTTTCGGCAATCTGATTTACCCTTGGGCAGACTAATTTTTGCAGATGAGTTTTTGCAGACGAATTTTTGCAGACGAATTTTTGCAGACGAATTTTCATCTTTAGCGATTCTGTTGTCCCTTGCTGCCGAGACCCGTTATGAACGCCTCCTACTCTTCCGAATCCTTGGTTTCCCCATCTGTGACGGATTGGGGGCAACCCTCAAGACAGGCCCAGACCCCTTCGGTGCCCATCTCGGTCTACCGGGATCTCGCCACTGAGCTGAAGGCCACCCAAGCCCTGGTCGATTCTCTGACCCAGCAAAATCAATACCTGAGTCAGCAAAATCAGTTTTTGCGGCAGGAAGTGCTGAAATTTGCTGACTCGGCGGCCCATCTGAAGCAAGTCGTTGATCCAGGCTTGGGGGCTAGTGGCGCTGGCAACCCCACCAGCGCCTATGGTGCTCAGTCGATGGCCATCGATTCACGCTATCCCGCTGGACGACTGGGGGGCGGGGCCGACCACACGCCCGGGTTGGTGCGAGGGCGGATGTCTCAACTCACGAGCCAAGTCAGCCAAATGCTGGCCCCTAAGGTGAAGGCGGACCATGCCCTCCCCAAGACCCAAGGCCCCAGACCTAAGCATCCTCAGCCCCGGGTGCTTTACACGGAGGAACGCCTGGGAGATCCCCGACCGGGTCAACACCGGAATCGCCCCGCTGACTTGAGTGGTCTTTGGCTGGCGACCACGATTCTGCTGATAGTGATCAGTGCCTTTGGAGCGGGCTTCTTGATTATGAAACCGCTCTTGAATCCGGCTCGCTAGGGAAATTAGACCGTTCCTGGGCTGAAGTTTGAAAAATGTATCAAGGAGCACAGTATTGAGAGGGGCAAGATCGATAAACATAGGTCGGCTGAGATTGTCAGCGGTCCACGCTAAGGAACATTAGGTCTAGGTATGAAGAAAATAGAAGCCATCATTCGCCCCTTCAAGCTCGATGAGGTCAAGATTGCCCTCGTGAATGCGGGCATTGTGGGGATGACTGTCTCTGAGGTGCGTGGGTTTGGCCGCCAAAAGGGGCAAACGGAGCGCTACCGAGGATCTGAATATACGGTTGAGTTTTTGCAAAAGCTCAAAATTGAAATTGTGGTTGACGAAGGACAAGTGGACACCGTCGTCGATAAGATTATTTCTGCGGCCCGCACCGGTGAAATTGGCGACGGCAAGATTTTTGTCAGCCCTGTGGATGAAATTATTCGGATTCGTACGGGCGAGAAGAACACGGAAGCGGTATAGCCCCTGTCCTGCCCAAGGATAGCTGGGTTGTCGATAACCTGCCGACGAAGCTACCCCGAACGGTCGGTGATGTGTACCGATCTCGGGCTGGGCTTCCTCGCTCCTCTGGAAATCCATAGCACAGGTTTTCTTCAGATCTGAGATCTGTTCCCCAAGCCCCAGCCTGTGTGCCCTATCCTAAGACGCGGCCTCGGGTTGCGTCTTTTTTGTCGTCTGTAGGGCCAGGAATTGTGACGCTGGCGCATCGGCCTTGAAGGGCGAGGCACCCCGTGTAGGATCAAGGGGTAATGCTTGAATGGACGTAGCGTGAATCTGTGACGACGGAAGAGTCTCAAATTACCGCCTGTTTAGAGGGGTTTGGCCGCTTTGGGGTCGAACTTGGGCTAGAGCGTATCCAACGGTTGTTGACAGCCTTGGGGAATCCCCAGCGGCGGGTGCCGATCCTCCATGTGGCGGGCAGTAACGGCAAGGGATCGGTGTGTGCCTACCTTTCCTCGGTGCTGAAGGCCGCTGGCTATCGGGTGGGCCGCTATACCTCCCCCCACCTCGTGAGCTGGCGGGAGCGCATTTGCATCAATGATCAGCCCATTGCCGGGGCGGATCTGTCCCATGCCCTTAACCGGGTGATTGCCGCCATCGATCCTACCCAGCCTTCGCCCACCCAGTTTGAGGTCTTGACGGCGGCGGCATGGCTCTATTTTGCCGAGGCGAAGGTGGATGTGGCGGTGATTGAGGTGGGTCTGGGCGGGCGGCTAGATGCCACCAATGTGGTGGAAACGCCCCTCGTGACTGTGATTACCTCCCTCAGTCGGGAGCACTGGCAGCGCCTTGGCCCCACCCTGGCGGATATTGCCGGGGAGAAGGCTGGCATTCTCAAGCCGGGACGGCCTGCGGTGATTGGCCCCTTGCCCCCGGAGGCGGAAACCGTAGTGAAGGCGCGACTGGACGCCCTGGCTTGTCCGGTGGTGTGGCCGAATCCCGCCCAGCCTGTGGGCGATACCCAGGCTCGCTACGTCACCCCCCAGGGCGATCTCACCTACCCGTTGCCCTTTCCGGGAGACCATCAGCTCACGAATTCGGCCCTGGCGGTGGCGGCGTTACTGGAACTCCGGCGACAGGGTTGGCCGATTTCCGATGGGGCGATTGCCGAGGGCATGGCGGCGGCCCGGTGGCCGGGGCGATTGCAGTGGATCGCCTGGATGGATGATGCTGGTCAGCCCCATCCCCTCTTGATGGACGGTGCCCACAACCCGGCGGCGGCGGCGGTGTTGCGACGCTACGTGGATCAGGGGTTGGCGAAGCCCCCTTCTTCCCCCTCGCCTCCCCTGGTCTCGCTAGCCCCCACGGCCCCACCCGATGCAGCGGCATCTCCCCCTGTGGCCTGGTTGATGGGGATGCTTACCACCAAGGATCACCGCGAGGTGTTTGAAGCGCTCCTGCGCCCCGGAGACCGCCTGTACCTGGTGCCCGTACCGGAGCATCTGTCGGCGGATCCGGTGGATCTGGCGGCGATCGCGACATCGGTGTGTCCGGCCTTGGCCCATTGCCAGCCCTACGCCGATCTCCATCAGGGGCTAACGGCCTTGGTGGGGGATGGGGCACCGCTCAAGGTGTTCTGTGGGTCCCTCTATCTGATTGGCCATTTTCTGGCCACAGAGGTTTCCCCCCAGGCCCAGGGGGGGGTATAGGCGGGTGGCCAAGCACGAGATTCGGGGGGCAGCAATTCTCAATATGACTTGACGCATTGACGGAAGACCGATCCGCCGGATCGGTGAGCCTGTCGAACAGCCGAAGCCCGTTGCCCGTTCGCCCTTCGACAAGCTCAGGACGAACGGGCCATTGACCAAAATGAGAAGGGCGGTTCGGCGGGGAGAGGCTGTTTCCGGGTGGGAAAGGAGTACTATGGTTGGGGATGTACCTCACTGCCGCCAAGATGACCGTTGCATAATGGCCTTCCATGTCTAGTCCTCGTCCTGCTTCCGTTGAGAAAATTGTCAGCCGGTTTCAGCAAACCGCTGATCCTAAGCGTCGCTATGAGCAATTGTTGTTCCTAGCCAAAAAGCTTGATCCGCTGCCGGAGGCCTGTAAAATCCCAGAAAACAAGGTTCAGGGCTGTGTTTCCCAAGTCTTTGTTGTAGCGGATTTGGTCGATGGTAAAGTGCAGTATCAAGCGGATTCTGATGCCCAAATTACCAAGGGCTTAGTGGCTTTTTTGGTGCGCGGGCTCAATGGTCTTACTCCCCAAGAAATTGTTGACCTCAGCCCTGACTTCATCAAAGATACCCAACTCGACGTTAGCCTGACTCCCTCACGGGCCAACGGGTTTTATAACATTTTCAAAAAAATGCAGACCCTAGCGGCTGGGTTGCTGGTCATGCCCTCCGCCGAAGGTTAGGCCATGGGCGGGATGTCGTTCAACATCAACCCTGGGCGTTGGCCAATCCTGAAGAGAACCTTAAAAATCCCCTATCTGCGGTAGCGATACCGGCCAACGGCAAAATAATCTTCCACAATGGGAGACGACATCCTCAAAGGGGAGTGATGCCGATGCCGTATTCTGTCAAGGTTGCTCCGGCCTGCCCTACGACTGATGACCTTGCGCACTGCCCGATTCATTATGTGTTGACCCACATTGGTAACAAGTGGGCCATCTTGATTCTGCGGGAACTTTTCCAGGGTAACCGCCGTACCCACCAGTTCCTGTCTGCCCTTCCTGGCATTAGCACCAAAACCCTCACCGCCCGCCTGCGAGAACTGGAGCGTTGGGGTCTGGTGACGCGTACCGTGTTCTCCGAGGTGCCACCCCGGGTGGAATATTCCCTGACTGATAAGGGGCGAGAAATTCAGCCGATTATGGTGGCCCTGAGCCAGGTCGGTGAGCACTGGCTTTTACAGGGTTCGTCTGGAGAGACACCCTAAGCCCCGGATAGGGCAACGGCATTGCGACGAGATTGAATTTCCAGGTACACCAGCAGAGCGTTGACATCGGCGGGGTTGACGCCGCCAATGCGAGAGGCTTGGCCAATGGTGAGGGGTTTCACCTGGTTGAGCTTTTCCCGGGCCTCCTTGGAGAGGGTGTCGATGGCCATGTAGTCGAGGGTGTCGGGCAGCTTGCGGTTGGCGTTTCTGGCGACTTGGTCAATCTGATTCTGCTGCCGCTGAATGTAGCCAGAATATTTAATGTCGATTTCGGCCCCTTCCTTTTCTTCGCGGTTCAGGTCGGGATGGCCCAGCCCGTAGCGGTCTAAATCCACGTAATGGAAGCCGGGACGACGCAGCAAATCGGCCAGGGTAATCGATCCCTTAATGCGCTGATCGGTGTCCGCCGCAATTTTCTGGCCGACGGGATCGTTTTCTTTCACGCGGGCGGCTTGCAGGCGCTCTTTTTCGGCGGCGATGTGGTCGTATTTGCGGGTGAAGCATTCCCAACGGCGGTCGTCAATTAGGCCGATTTCCCGGCCTAGGGGGGTCAGTCGCTGGTCGGCATTGTCAGACCGCAGCAGCAGGCGATACTCGGAACGGGAGGTCAGCATTCGGTAGGGTTCCCGCAAATCCTTGGTACAGAGGTCGTCTAGCAGGGTGCCAATGTAGCTGCCTTCGCGGGGCAAAATCAGCAGGTCTTGGCCCTGCACCAACCGGGCGGCGTTGACCCCAGCCACAAACCCCTGGGCGGCGGCTTCTTCGTAGCCGGTGGTGCCGTTGATTTGTCCGGCGCAGAACAGCCCCTCCACCCGTTTGGTCATCATGGTGGGGTAGCACTGGGTGGCCGGGAGATAGTCGTACTCCACGGCGTAGGCAGGGCGCAGCATGGCGCAGTGTTCTAACCCGGGCAGGGTGCGTAGCATGGCCAGTTGCAGCTTTTCCGGTAGCCCGGTGGAAAAGCCCTGGACGTAGATTTCGGGGATGTCGCGCCCTTCCGGTTCCAGGAAAATTTGGTGGCTTTCCTTGTCGGCAAAGCGGACGATTTTGTCCTCAATGCTGGGGCAGTAGCGGGGGCCTTTGGCATCCACCCAGCCGCCGTAGATGGGGGACAGGTGAATATTCTCCTGAATTAGCCGATGGGTGGCGGCGGTGGTGCGGGTGAGGTGGCAGGGCATTTGATCCCGCTCAATCCACACCTCCGGGTCAAAGCTGAACCAGCGCACGTCGTCGTCACCGGGTTGGGGTTCCAGAATGTCGAAGTTGATGGAACGACGGTCTACCCGCGCCGGAGTGCCCGTTTTCAGCCGTCCGGTTTCAAAGCCGAGGCGATTGAGGGTATGGGTTAGCCCCTCGGCAGCAAATTCTCCGGCTCGACCTGCCGCCATGGATTTGTCGCCAATCCAAATGGTGCCGCCCAGGAAGGTGCCCGTGGTGAGAATCACCGCCCGACAGCGAAAAGCCACCCCAAAATAGGTCTGAACGCCGATTACCTCGTCGTTTGGCCCCAACACCAAGTCCGTCACCATGCCCTCACGAATGGTCAGGTTGTCCTGGTTTTCCACGATGGTCTTCATCACAGCGGCGTATTCGCGCTTGTCGGTCTGTGCCCGCAAGGCCCACACCGCAGGGCCACGGGAATTATTCAAAATCCGCTTTTGTAGGTAGGTGCGATCGGCCATTTTGCCAATCTCCCCGCCCAAGGCATCCACTTCATGGGTCAATTGAGACTTGGCTGGGCCACCTACCGCAGGGTTACAGGGTTGCCAAGCAATTTTGTCTAGGTTCAGGGTAAGCAACAAAGTCCGGCAACCTAGCCGTGCCGACGCCAAAGCCGCTTCACAGCCAGCATGTCCAGCTCCTACAACGATGACATCAAAAGCGTCTAAAAATTCCATATTCATAGGCTTAAACTTGCGGGCTGTCTACTGACCATATTGACTAGGATACCGAGAATATCCTCAACAGGCATGACATGATAATCGTTGAAATCAATCGTGACTGTAGTATTGTCGAGGGATAAAAAGCGCCACAAAGTCCCCGTGGTCACAACCCCATAGATCGGGCTGAAGGGATTTTCTCGCGCCCGATTAAACCGATCCGCCGCAACCATTGTGGCGATGCATTGGGGAATTCCTACATTTAACTCTTCCTTTTTAGCTTCCACAATCACTGTAACGGGAGCCTCGATCTCTAATTGCTCTGGAGACAGACTGATTAAGAAGTCTACCCATCCATTCAGACCCGAAGCAGGCTCTACTGTAAAATCACTTCCAGAAAAGAGACTAATCTGATGTTCCATGAGCACCACCAATTCCATCAGGATGGGCGCAATCATCAGTTCAGAGCGAATTTTTTCGGTACTCACGGCCTGAGCAATGCGAAAGTTGCGTTTGAGGGTTTCCTGAATGTAAGGGCTAGGACAGATCAGTGCTTTGGGCACGATCGGCGTTTCCTGTTCAATCAAGCGCAGGTTGAATTGGCTTTTTAGCTTACTAATGGTGAAATCTTTGTAAGACATGCCCTACTCTTCTAACCCACTGAATAGTTGACTCACCGTGAGGTGGAAGGACTTTGCAAAAGACGGGACGGGGAGATGATCGCTCTTTTCTTCAAAGACTGCCAGGGTGCGATCTCCCAAGTAAACAAACACCAGTTCTTCTTCCGGATCAATTAACCAGCCCATCTGCGTACCGTGGGCAAGGCAATGGAGGATATTGCGAACAACTTTGGTTTGGCTTTGATCAGGAGATAGGATTTTAATCGTCCAATCGGGGGCGATCGCAAAAATATTGGCAACTTTACCGTTCTGATCGCGGGGAATGCGCTCCCAAGTGAAGACGGTCACATCAGGGACGATGGATTTATTGCCAAAGGTGCAACGGAGTTCTGGATAGGCACGAGCGATTCGGCTTGGTTTCAAAACTGTGTTAAGGGCTGAAACTAAATCCCCCTGAATCGTGCTGTGTTTTCCTTGGGGCATTGGTTTTTGAAGAATTTGTCCGTCGATGAATTCGCTAGCGGGTTTAGTTTCCGGCAGCTTCAGAAATTCGTCGAGGGTCAAGGGTTTAGTGGGGGTTTGGACCATTGCCTTTGGGAGTGGGGGCTATTCAGTATTTTATCGTTCTGGTTAGAGAACGGGTTTTGGTTACATCAAACCCTCGATGCTCCGCAGTTTGATTTTGAGAACCTTGATTCCAACTCATGGGATTTTTTCTAGCAGAACACTAGGGG